>DATMTH010000122.1:0-44086 GCA_035564915.1 Rhodanobacter sp. | reverse complement strand
GTCGAAACCGAAGAGGTCATCGACCCGTTCTGAAGGGCAGTCACCTATACTTATCCACAGCCGAGGGACCTTCCCTCGGCTTCCTTGCCCTGGTCAGTTTTCAACCGGCAGAGGTGGTCAGTTTTCAACCGGCGCCAACACAAAAGCGACCTAAGGTGTGTCCTAGAACGGGATCTCGTCATCCGCAAAACCGCTGTCGGCTGGCGCCGGTGCCGAACGGGACGGCGCGCTGCGGTCGTCATGGTCGCGCGACGAGCCGCCGTAGTTGCCGCCGCCCTGGCGCTGACCGCCGCCCTGCGGACGTGAACTGCCGCCACCACCACCGCCTTCATTGCCGCCGAGCATCTGCATCTCGCTGGCGATGATGTCGGTGCTGTAGCGCTCGATGCCCTGCTTGTCGGTGTACTTGTCGGTACGCAGCGAGCCTTCGATATAGACCTGGCGGCCCTTTTTCAGGTAGTCGCCGGCGATCTCGGCCAGTCGACCGAACATCTTGACCCGGTGCCATTCGGTCTTCTCGACCTTTTCGCCGCTCTGCTTGTCGGTCCAGCTTTCCGAGGTAGCGACATTCAGTGTGGTGACGGCGGTACCGCCGCCGGTGTGGCGCATTTCCGGGTCCGCGCCAAGATTGCCGACGATGATGACTTTGTTGATGCCGCGTGCCATGGGGTTTCCTCGTTGGGCCGATCGCAAGTCAGGGAAGGGTTGCGACCGGAGTGGTGACTCAGGTTGGGTATCATAACCTTGCTGCTGGTCGAATCCATACGTGGCCGCCCGGTGGGCTGTAGGCGTCCAGCGATGGCGCCCGCCCGCCAACCGGCGTGCAGGTTGTACGGCTTCGCCCGCGTCTATGGCCTGGCGGCAGCCTCCGCCGGAACGGCGACAGGTGGTGGCAGATGTTCGGCTGAATAGCCCGCGTCGTACCAGGCCTCCAGGCCACCAGCCAGCGGACGTACGCGGCGGTAACCGTTCGACATCAGCAGTTTGGCGGCCATGGCCGCCGAAACTTCGTGCGGGCAGCTGCAATAGATCACCAGCTCGCGTTCGATCGGCAGATGCCCGACGGTCTGGTTGAGTGAGTCCAGGTCGGCCAGCAGGGCGCCGGGAATGATCCGGGTATCCAGCAGGCGAGCCGTTGCAGAGCGCACGTCCAGTATCACCGGCGGCGGCTGTTTGTCGATGGCATGATGCAGCTCGTCGACCGTGATACGCGCCATGCCCAGGCTTGCCAGCAGACGGTGGCGCTGCCACCACTTGGTCACTACGTAAAGCGCCAGCAATGCAGGCAGCAGTTCCAGTGCCAGCGTGCCGGCGTTGGCCAGCATGCTGAGCAAGTGATCGACTTCGGTCGCGAACAGCCGTCCCAGCGCCACGGCGACACCGACCCAGAGCAGGGAGCCGAGGCCGTCCAGCAGCAGAAAAACCGGAATCCGCAACCCCATCGCGCCGACCAGCGGCGGTGCCACCGTGGACAGGCCGGGCACGAACTTGGCGATCAGCAGCACGCCGCCACGCCAGCGCTGAAAGCGGAGCTCGGATTGCTTCACGCAGGAATCGGGCGATAGCGAGATGCGGCAGATCGTGCGCATCACCCCGGCACCAAAGCGGCGTCCGGCAAAAAACCACAGCAGGTCGCCGAGCAAACAGGCCAGCACCGCCACCAGCACCACACTGGCCAGCGGCAGCTGGTCACTTGTGGTCAGAGTGCCGGCCACGATCAGGGTGGGCATGGCGGGCACCGGCACACCCACCTGCTGGATCAGCACGTTGAAGAAAACCAGCAACAGCCCGTACTGGGCGATCAGCAGGATGATGTCATGAGCCATCTGAGGGCACCGGTGGCGCGACGGATCAAATCGCGCAGATGCCTATTCTTGTGGGCTTGCTGCGGCTATTCAAGCGCGCTGTGAGCCCGGGCCGTCGATATCCGGTGTCAGCCGGCGACAGCCGGGTCGGCGGCAATCACCCGCGAGCGGCCCCAGAGCAACAACGGCAGCCACAGCAGCAGCAGTGCCGCCGCCGCGGCAAAGACCCCGGACAGGCTGATTCGCTGCAGCATCACGCCGCCAAGCACGCCACCGACACCTGCGCCGAAGAACTGGCTGGTGGCATATGCGCCCAGCGAGGCGCCACGCAAATGCGCCGGCGCCAACCGCGATACCAGGCTGGGCAGGCTGGCTTCGAGCAGGTTGAATGCGCTGAAGAACACAATCGCCGACAGCCACAGCAGCACATGGCCATTGCCGGCACGGCTGAAGCCGTACAGCGCCAGCCCCAGGCCGAGCGCGCAAGTGATCACCAGCCGCATGCTGCCTGCCACCGAGGTAACCCGCCGCAGCACCGCGCCCATGATCACCGCGGAGATCAGCATCACCGGCAGGTAGAGTTCCCACTGGCGATTCAGCGGGATGCCGGTGTGGCGCATCAGCATCAACGGCAAGGCGACGAACGCCGCGGTCAGCATGGTGTGCATCATGAAGATCGACACATTCAGCACCATCAGCTGCGGTTTCACCAGCATCCGCAAGACTGAACCCGCCCGCGCCGCGGCGGGCGAACGATGATCGGCGGGTCGGGGCACCAGCACCCACAGCAGGCCGATCGCGGCCAGTGCCAGCACCGCGGTCAGCCCGAACAGGCCGGCCAGGCCGTCGATCCTGGCCAGCGGCGCGCTGAGGATGATCGCCAGCACGAACGCCAGCCCGATGCTGACGCCGATGATGCCCATCACCTTGCTGCGGTTGTCGTCGCGTGAATGATCGGCAGCCAGCGCCTGGCTGGCACCCGACACCGCGCCCATGCCCTGCAGCACGCGGCCGAAGATGATGCCGTGGATGCCATGTGCCCATGCCGCCACCACGCTGCCGATGACGAACACCAGCAAGCCCAGGGTGATCGTGATGTGCCGCCCGATTCTGTCGGACAGCAACCCGACCGGAATCTGCAGCGCGGCCTGGGCAAAGCCGTAAATGCCGATCGCCAGCCCCACCAGCAGCGGCGTGGCGCCCGGCAGGTTCAGCGCGTAGGCGCTGAACACCGGCATGATCAGGAACAGGCCGAACATGCGCAGGCCGACCACGCTGGACAGCGCAAAGGCCGTCTTCAATTCACCCTTGCTGAGTTTGCTCACCGGTTTCGACCACACTTTACTGCCCGCACAAGTCTTCAAGTATAGGGTGTCCATGCCGAGCCGCTTGTGCGACACAACGTCACGAGTGCGTGATCTGGCAGGGCTGACGTACCCGCGTCGCAAACGCATGCCCCGGCAAGCCCTTATAATCCGGGATCACACCCACACGATGCCCTGCATGAGCACGCCCGCCGAACCGATCCCCGGACCCTCGCACGACTTCGCCCAGGTGCGCGACCTCGCCGCCGCCGACATGCGGCGCGTCGATGCGCTGATCCGCGAACGGCTGTCTTCGGACGTGCTGCTGATCAACCAGATCGCCGATCACATCATCGCCGGCGGCGGCAAGCGGCTGCGCCCGATGCTGCATGTACTGGCGGCCGGTGCCGCCGGCTATCGCGGCGACCAGCACGCCAAGCTCGCGGCGATCATCGAGTTCATCCATACCTCGACCCTGTTGCACGACGACGTGGTCGACGAATCCGACCTGCGTCGTGGTCGCAAGACGGCCAATGCGCTGTGGGGCAATGCCGCCAGTGTGCTGGTGGGTGATTTCCTCTATTCGCGCTCGTTCCAGCTGATGGTGGAACTGGACGACATGCGCATCATGCGCATCCTCGCCGACACCACCAACACCATCGCCGAGGGCGAGGTGCTGCAACTGCTCAACATCGGCAATGCCGATGTCGACGAGGCGGCGTATCTGGCGGTGATCGAGCGCAAGACGGCCGTGCTGTTCGCCGCGGCGACCGAACTGGGCGGCATTCTCGGCGGCCTGCCCGATGCCCGGGTTGCCGCCCTGCGTCGCTACGGCATGGAGCTGGGCTACGCTTTCCAGATCGCCGACGACCTGCTCGATTACATCGGTGATGCCGGCGCGCTGGGCAAGAACATCGGTGACGATCTGGCCGAGGGCAAGCCGACCCTGCCGTTGATCTATGCGCTGGAAAGGGCCAGCGCCGAGCAGGCGCAGTCGCTGCGTCACGCGATCGAACATGGCGGGCTGGATTCGCTCGAACGCATCATCGCCTCGATCCGCGACTCCGGGGCACTGGAGCGCACCCGGGATCGCGCGCTTGCGCACGTGCAGGCCGCACGCGAGGCGTTGGCCGTCTTGCCTGCCTCGGCCCATCGCGACGCGCTGGCCAGCCTGGCCGACTACGCGGTGCAGCGCACGTTCTGAGCAGGCTGCACCGCGCTCGACACGGTCAGTGGCGCGGTGGCGGGAAGGACGGCGGCGCGGCGTGGCTGGCGCTGGCCCAGGCCTTGTTCGGCTGCGCGCCCAGCACGAAGTGCAGGCGGCCGCCGTGCTCGACCAGCGAGGGTGCCAGCCAGGGACGATCGTGCGACTTGCCGTCGAGGGTGAGCGACTGCACGTACGGCCTGTCCGACGCCGCGCCCGGCGCGTCGATCACCACATCGCCACCGGAGCCGTGGATCAGCGCATGCGGAAACAGCGGGCTGCCCAGCAGCAGTTCGGCGCGTCCGGGAATTTCCGGGTACATGCCCAGCGCAGCCCAGACATACCACGACGACATTTCGCCGAGATCGTCGTTGCCGGGAATGCCGTCGGGCGTGTTGTTCCAGATCGTGTCGAGCACGATGCGCACGGCCTTCTGCGTTTTCCACGGCTGGCCGGCGTAGTCGTACAGCCACGGCGTGGCGACCGAGGGTTCATTGTCCAGCTCGGCATGCAGCGGGCCGGCCCTGGTCAGCGCCCAGCTGCCATCGGCATGGTGGAAAAACTTGTCCAGGCGCGCGGTGGCCCTGGCGCGACCGCCCAGCGTGTCGAACAGTCCATGCACGTCGAACGGCACCATCCACAAATACACTGCCGCGCTGGCCTCGACGAAGCCGTCATCGGTGTCCGGCGTGAATGCCGGCCAGCTGCCATCGGCGTTGCGGTTCTGGATATAGCCGCCATCCGGCATGGCATGCGGATTGAACAGATTCCGCCAGTAGCCGGCGCGACGCAGGAACTGTCGCTGCTCGTCGCGATGACCGAGTCGGCGTGCCAGTTCGGACAGCGCGAAGTCGGCGCTGGCATCCTCCAGCGTCTCGCCGGCGCCACCCCAGGCATGCGACTTGCTGGCGATGTAGTGCAGCTTGAGCCATTGATCCAGTGACGGCCGCTGGCCCACGCATTCGACATTGCAACCATCGTCGCTGAGGTCGTTCGCGGTGACTTCGGTGGCGGCCTTGAGCAGCGAGTCGTAGGCGCCGCGCAGGTCGAAGCCGTGACCGCCGAAGGCCACGATGTCGGCCAGCGCCGGTACGGCCGGGTCGCCACTCATCACGTGGGTGCCGCCGGCATTGTGCGTCCAGCGATCCCATTCGCCGTGGTTCTGCTGCGCCTGCTGGTAGAGCGATTGGGCGATGTCGCTGCCGCGCTGCGGATCGAGCCAGGTCAGCAGTTGCAGCTGCGAGCGATAGATGTCCCAGCCGGAGAAATTGGCATATTGCGCCTGCTGGCCGTGATCGACGTGATGCGTATGCTGGTCGAAGCCGCGGTATTCGCCGTTGACGTCGCTGTAGACATTCGGGTGCAGCATCACGTGATAAAGCGCGGTATAGAACGTGCTGCGCTGGTCGGCGCTGCCACCGTCGATGGCGATCTGTCCGAGCGCCTTGTTCCAGCTGGCCAGCGCATCGCCGCGGACTTGCGTCAGCGTGCTGCGGGCGGGAATCTCGCTGGCCAGGTTCGCCTTCGCGTTGGCCAGGCTCACATACGAAATGCCGACCCGCGCCTGCACCTTGCTGCCCGGCGCGAAGCCGAGCCAGACACCGGAGCCCTTGCCTGCCGGCGGGAAACCCTTGTCGGCATAGCTGGTGCCGCCGCTGGCGGCATGGCTGCCGGGCATGACCTGCGCGTCCTGCCAGCTGCCGGTGTGTGCGATCGGCTGGTCGAACTCGGCTACGAAATACAGGGTGTAATAACTGCGTTGATCCGTCCTGGCCAGATAGCCGCAGAAGTTGCCGCTGCTGACCGAGCCGCTGACCGTGCGGGTTGCCACATCGACGTTCGCTTCGGCGGCACTGCTGCCGACTTCGGAGTCGGAGGCGCGGATCAGCAAGTTGGCAGGCTTGCCCGCGGGAAACGTGAAATCGGCGATGCCGCTGTGGGCCGCCGCGCTCAGCTGCACCTCGACCCCATTGGCCAGTTTGACCGCGTAATAACCGGGCTCGGCACGTTCATCGGCATGCCTGAAGTCGCTGGCATAGCGACTGTCGTTGCCATCAATCGATGGCGAGTCGGTGACCTCGCGGGTCACCGGCATGAACGGGATGTCGCCGCTGGCGCCGGCGCAACCGGTGCCGGAAAGATGGGTGAGGCTGAAGCCGCGAATGCGCGTGGCGCTGTACAGATAGCCGCCCGGTGCCGCGGTGCGGCTGTGCTTGCCGCGGGTGTTTTCCGGGCTCCACTGCAACATGCCGAACGGCCGCGTGGCACCGGGAAAGGTATTGCCGCCGTTGGCGCTGCCGATCAGCGGGTTGACCGCGGCGGCCGGCGCCGATGCGGCAGCATGCGTGGGTGATGCATGGCCGACAGAAAAAGCGCCAGCCACCACGAGCAGGATGAGCAGTTTCGATGAACGAGGCACGTCGGCTCCGGTCTGTATTTTCGCTGGACGCGATGCCGACTGCGGTGTCCATGCCGTTGACCCGGGCGTGGGACACCGCCGCCGGAGTTGCATGTGTCGCCTTATGACTTGTTCTTCAGCAGGTCGCGGATCTCGGTCAACAGCACCACGTCGGCCGCCGGTGCGGCAGGGGCTGCTTCTTCCTTCTTCTGCAAGCGGTTCATGGCCTTGATCACCATGAAGATCGCGAACGCGATGATGACGAAGGTGATGATGGTGTTGATGAAGGCACCGTAGCTGATGGCGACCTCGGCGATCTTGTGCGCGGGGTCGGTATTGTCCGCCGGCTTGATCACCCACTTGAGCTTGGAGAAGTCGATGCCGCCGGTGAGCCAGCCGATCGGCGGCATGATCACGTCGCTGACCAGCGAGCTGACGATCTTGCCGAACGCACCGCCGATGACGATGCCGACCGCCATGTCCATCACGTTGCCGCGCATCGCGAACGCCTTGAATTCCTGCAACATGCTCATGCCTTTCTCCCCGGATTGCGCCAAATGGCGACTGAACTTTAGCGCAGCGCTGCGGTTCGGGACAGGTGATGCGTATTCAGACGATGCGCGAGGTCAATTCAGCGACGCCGACCAGTTCGGCATGAAAGCGGTCGCCGCGTTGCAGCGCGGCCACGCCGGCCGGCGTGCCGGTGAAGATCAGGTCGCCGGCCTTCAGCTCGAACAGGCCGGACAATGCAGCGATGATCTGCGGCACGCCATGCACCATCTCGCCCAGCACGGTCTGCTGGCGCAGCTCGCCGTTCACGCTCAGACGCAACACGGTGCCCGCATCGACGCGGGCTTCTGTCGCCGGGCGCAATGCCGAGACCGGTGCGGAATGATCGAATGCCTTGGCCACATCCCACGGATGGCCCTTGGCCTTGGCCTGCGCCTGCAGGTCGCGGCGAGTCAGATCCAGCCCCACGCCGTAACCGAAGATCAACGACGCGGCACGCTCCGGTGCAACGTTGCTGCCGCCAGCGCTCAAGGCAACCACCATCTCCACTTCATGGTGCAGGTCGGCCGTGACCGGAGGATAGGGCACCTCGGCACCATCGCTGACCACCGCGTCGGCCGGTTTGCAAAAGAACATCGGCGCGGCCGTGTCCACGCTGGCACCCATCTCGCGTGCGTGCTCGGCGTAGTTGCGACCAATGCAGAACACGCGGCGAATCGGAAAGCGCTGCCCGGAGCCGATGATCGGCAGGGAGGGTATGGCCGGTGGTGGGATGATGTAGGTCATGTCGGAAAGCGTAGCAAATTGGCGGTCGATACAGGCCGGAAACATCCGCCACAGCTTCCGTCATGACAGGCTGCGGTTTGCCCGGGTACTCTTGGCCGGGTTCCCGGTCGGCGCGGCAGCAGCGGATGACAGCTGTCACCACCGATGGCTGATGCCGCACCCTGAACACGGGGCGGTCGACCGGTCAATCTGTACTCGTCAAGCTACCGGCACGGCCGGGCAGGGAGTAAGGGTGAGCAACGCCGACTTGTTGAAAGAACTGCGCATCGAGCGTCATCAGCGTGAGGATCATGGTGGCGGCGCGAGCCGTTGGCCGTGGATCGTTGCGACGCTGGTTGTCGTGCTGCTGCTGGCCGGTGCCGGCGGTTGGTTCTGGTTCGGTCATCGCGCGGTGACCGTGCAGACGGCGCAGGCGGTGTCGGTCAGCGCGGACAGCGACGCCGGGGCGGTGCTGCAGGCGACCGGTTACGTCACCGCACGACGCCAGGCCACGGTGTCGGCACAGATCACCGGCACGCTGACCGCTGTGCTGATCGAGGAGGGCGATCACGTCAGCAAAGACCAGGTGCTGGCACGGCTGGATGACAGTGCATACAAAGCGGGGCTGCAAACAGCCAGGGCGCAGGCCGCTGCCGCCCAGGCGCTGGTGGCACAGTATCGGGCGCAGCTGGCACAGAGCCGGCATGACTCGCTGCGGCTGCAGTCGCTGGCAAAAGGAGGGCTGGTGTCGAAACAGGCGGCAGAGCAGGCGCGCACCCTGGTCGACAGCACCCGTGCCCAGCTTGCGGCGCAGCAGAAGCAGGCCGCCGCCGCCGAGGCGCAGGCCGTGCAGGCGAAGGTCAATTTCGATTACACCGTGGTGCGCGCGCCGTTCAGCGGCGTGGTCACCACCAAGGACGCCCAGGTCGGCGAGATCATCTCGCCGCTGTCCGCCGGCGGCGGCTTCACCCGCACCGGCGTGGGCACCATCGTCGACATGAACTCGCTGGAAGTCGACGTCGACGTCAACGAGGCCTACATCGGGCGGGTCAAGGCCGGCATGCCGGCCGAAGCCGTGCTGGATGCCTATCCGGACTGGAAAATTCCTGCCCACGTCATAGCGATCGTGCCTACCGCCGATCGCGGCAAGGCCACCATCAAGGTACGCGTGGCGCTGGAGAAAAAGGATGACCGGATCGTGCCGAACATGGGCGTAAGAGTGTCCTTCCTGGAGCAACAGGCGAAGCCGACTGGTACGCGTCAGCCGCCGCCCAAGGGTGTGCTGGTGCCGGCCACCGCCATCGTGCAGCGCGAGGGCCACAGCGTGGTGTTCGTACTCGATGGCAGTCAGGCACGCCTGCACAAGGTGGATCCGGCGGTGCAGGCCTATGGCGAATTGCGCCTGCTGCCGGCCGGCGTGAATCCGGGCGATCGGGTGGTGATCGCGCCAGCGGAAGCGCTGCACGACGGCTCGACCGTTCAGACCAAGACTCCGTAACTTCATGGTTGGAGCGGCTTCAGCCGCGATGCTCTCAGCTCTGGTGCGACAACGAAGGGCATCGTGGCTGAAGCCGCTCCTACAGGCGATATATTCCTCAGGAGAAACAGCATGGGCAGCTTGATCGAAATCCAGAACCTGGCCAAGACGTACGAGCGCGGCAAGCAGAAAGTCGAGGTGCTGCATCACGTCAACCTGAACATTGCCGAGGGTGATTTCCTGGCCCTGATGGGGCCATCCGGTTCGGGCAAGACGACCTTGCTCAATCTGATCGGCGGGCTCGATGCCCCCAGCGCCGGCAGCATCAGCGTGGGTGGCCAGCGCATCGATCAGATGGGTGGCGGGGCGCTGGCGAAATGGCGGGCGTCGAACGTAGGCTTCATCTTCCAGTTCTACAACCTGATGCCGATGCTGTCGGCGCAGCGCAATGTGGAGTTGCCGCTGCTGCTGACGAAATTGTCAGGCGCGCAGCGCAAGAAGAATGCGTCGGTTGCGTTGCAACTGGTTGGCCTGGCCGATCGCGCCAGCCACAAGCCCAGCGAACTCTCCGGTGGCCAGCAGCAGCGCGTGGCGATTGCCCGCGCCATCGTCTCCGACCCGACTTTGCTGGTGTGCGACGAGCCGACCGGCGATCTGGACCGCCAGTCGGCGGAGGATGTGCTGGGCCTGCTGCAACAGCTCAACCGCGATCACGGCAAGACCATCGTGATGGTCACCCATGACCCGAAGGCGGCGGAGTACGCGACGCATACGTTGCATCTGGACAAGGGCACGCTCGTCGAGCAGGCCTTGGCGTGAGGAGACGATCATGAAATATCTGCATCTGATCTGGGCGTCGCTGTTCCGGCGCAAGACGCGCACCATCCTCACCCTCGTGTCGATCATCGCGGCGTTCCTGCTGTTCGGCATGCTCGACGGCGTGCGCACCAGTTTCGCCAACGCCGGCAAGAGCGCGGTCGGTGCCGAGCGCCTGCAGACCGGCTCGAAACTGTCCTTCATTGAAACCCTGCCGTCGTCACTGGAAGCGCAGATCGCTCGGGTGCCGGGGGTCAAGCAGGTGGGTTATGCCAACTGGTTTGGCGGTGCCTACCAGGACCCGCACAATCAGGTGTTCACCTTTGCAGTCAGTTCGAACTACCTGGATCTGTATCCTGAAATCAGCGTGACTCCGGCCGAGCGCAAGACGTTCGATGCCACCGGTGACGGGGTGCTGGTGGGTGAGGCGCTGGCGACCAAGTATCACTGGAAAGTCGGTGATCGCCTGCCGTTGCAGTCGAACATTTTCCCCAACCACGATGGCAGCAAGAACTGGAACTTCGAGATCACCGGCATCATGCGAACGGCCGGTGGCGAGGTCAATCCGTTCCTGGTCAATTGCATCCTGCTGCACTGGAAGAACTTCGACGAGTCCACGCCGTACAACCGCGGACAGGTCGGTTGGTACGTCACCCGCGTCACCGACGCCGGCCAGTCCGACAAGGTGGCCCAGGCCATCGATGCGCTGTCGGCCAATTCCGATCACGAGACCAAGACGCAGACCGAGCAGGCGGCCACCGCGTCATGGATCAAGCAGATGGCCGACATCGGCCTGATCGTGGTCTCGATCATGGGTGCGGTGTTCTTCACGCTGTTGTTGCTGACCGGCAACACCATGGCGCAGGCGGTGCGCGAACGTACCTCGGAGCTGGCGGTGCTGAAGACGATCGGCTTTTCCAGTGTCAGCGTGCTGGGCCTGGTGCTGGCCGAGTCGGTGCTGTTGCTGCTGCTCGGCGGCGTGATCGGGCTCGGGCTCGCGGCGGTGCTGGGGCCAGGGCTCAGTGCCGGCAGCGGCGGCGTCATCAACATGCCGGCAGTGGGCGCCAGCAGCTGGTCGCTGGGTGTCGGCCTGATGGTGGCGATCGGCCTGCTGGTCGGCGCATTGCCCGCATGGCGGGCGATGCGCCTGAATATCGTCGATGCGCTGGCCGGTCGCTGAGGAGACAGACATGAGCAAGATGAAATCGTTTCTGAGTGGCCTCGGCCTCATCGTTGTCGTCATTGCCGGTATCGCCGCCTGGGCGGTACTGCCGTGGCCGGCGCTGCTGTTGCTTGCCGTGGTATTTGCCGGCTGGATGCTGCTGACGCGTGCCGGTCGCCAGGCCGGATCGGTCACCCGGGTCGGTGTCAGCACGCTGCCGCAACGCATCGGCGCCTCGTCGGTGGTGGTGATCGGCATCGCCGGTGTCGTCGCCGTACTGGTGTCCCTGCTCGCCATGGGCGTGGGTTATCACGACGCCTTGAGCAAGAGTGGCAGCGCCGACACCGCCATCGTGATGCGCGGCGGCTCGGCTTCCGAGGTGTCGTCGGTACTGAGCCACGACGACGTGAGCGTGATCACGCAGGTCGCGGGTATCACTCGTGGCAGCGATGGCAAGCCGATCGCGTCACCGGAGCTGGTGGTGGCGGCCAACCTTCCCCTGAACGACGGTTCCACCGACGAGGGCAGCGTGCAGGTACGGGGTGTCGGCGACCAGGCCTGGGCCTTGCGTCCGGAGGTGAAGATCGTCGCCGGGCGCCGCTTCAAGCCCGGTCTGCGCGAACTGGTGGTGGGCACCGGGGCGCAGCGCCAGTTTGCCGGTTTGCAGCCCGGCCACGAGATCCGCCTGGGCAGCCAGACCTGGACCGTGGTGGGTGTATTCAAATCCGGCAACGCGATGGATTCGGAGTTGTGGGGCGATGCCGACGTGATCGCCTCGGCCTATCGCCGCGGCAGTTCGCGCAGCGCCGTGTACGTGCGCCTGACCAGCGCCGGCGCCTTCGATGCATTCAAGGCCGCGCTGAGCAGCGACCCGCGCCTGCAGGTGGATGCGAGCACGACTCTGGAGTACTTCAACAAGCAGTCCGAGTCGGTCACCAAAATGATCACCGCCATCGGCATTGTGGTCGGTTTGATCATGGGCATCGGTGCGGTGTTCGGCGCGCTCAACACCATGTTCGCCACGGTCGCGATGCGTGCACGCGAGATTGCCACCTTGCGCGCCATCGGTTTCCGCGGCACCCCGGTGGTGGTGGCGGTGATGCTGGAGACCATGCTGCTGGCGCTGCTCGGCGGGCTCATCGGCGGCGCGCTGGCCTGGCTGATCTTCAATGGACACAACGCATCGACACTGGCCTCGGGCGCGGTCGGCAAGCTGAGTTTCCAGCTGAGCGTGACGCCGCAATTGCTGTGGAACGGCACCAAGTGGGCACTGGCGATCGGCTTCATCGGCGGCCTGTTCCCGGCCGTGCGGGCGGCGCGCTTGCCGGTGACCACGGCGTTGCGGGAGCTATGATCGAACCGGGTTGACTGCGCGCGGAGAAGGCATGCATTACCGACGATGGTTGCCGGGGTTGCTGCTGGGCTTGAGCCTCGGCGGATGCACCACCTTCGTGGCGCGACAGATCGAGCGACCGGGACATCCCAACCGCAAGCAGCTGGCATGGTTCAGCACGCAGCTGAAGCAGGCGCATTTCCAGCGTGACGCGATGCGCACGCGCGATGGCGTGCGCATCGCGTATTGGTACGACAGTCCGCACGCGTTCGGCGTCGAGGTTCCGATTGTCGAGCAACGCCGCGATCGGCGCTTCACCCTGAATTTCCAGATCGATTACAAGGGCTCGCTGGGCCACGCTGCGCCGATTCCCGCACGGGGCAGTGTCGTGTTGCTGCATCCCTGGGGTCTGGCAGGCAGCGCGATGGCGATGTGGGGGCTGCTGCTGGCCCAATCCGGCTATGTGGTGGTGCTGCCCGATTTGCGCAGCCAGGGCAACTCCGACGATGCGCCCGTGGGCTACGGTCCGCGTGAGGCCGGGGACATGGTTGATCTGGTGCATCATCTGCGTGCAACCGATCGACTGCCCGGCCCGCTATATCTGCTGGGAGCGTCCTATGGTGCCACGGTGGCCTTGTTCGCTGCGCCGCGGTTGCCCGAGGTGCAGGGCGTGATTGCGATTGAGCCGTATGCCAACGCCGCTGCCGTGATTCGCCGCGCGCCGGCCAGCGGCCTGTTCGGTTATCGCTGGCTTGCGCACTTGATCACTGATGAGGAAATCGACGCGGCGATCGCGCGTGCCAGCCGAAAGCTGGGCGTGGATCTTGATCGGCTTGGTCCGGGCGATGCGCTCGCTGAAACTTCCGCCTGCACACTGCTTCTGCGCGGCAGCGATGACGTGCTGGTCTCGAACACGGACCTGGAATTGCTCAGTCGCCGTTCGCGGCTGGCGGATTTTGTGGAAATTCCCGACGAGGGCCACCTCAGCTTGCCGTTGCGCACGGATCGGCTGCTGCCGCCGTTGCTGGCATGGATGCAGTCGCTGCCGGCAGCGCCGAAGACTTGTCCGGCGTTTTCGTTGCCACCTGCGAAACCCGTGTCGGCAAAGCACGCCTCAGCGCGCGCCACCGCCAAAGCGAAACCGAGGCGATGAAGGGGCACCCGTGCTGCGGGCTCGACCCAGGGTGATCACCATCACGCCGAGCAGGATCACCGCCATGCCGGCGAGATCGTAGGAGCCAAGGTGTTCGCCGGCGAGCAGGATGCCGAGCAGCACGGCCACCGGCGGATTCACATAGGCATAGCTGGTGGCCAGTGCCGGGCGTGCATGCTTCAACACGTAGAGGTAGGCGCTGAAGCCGACGATCGAACCGAACACGGCCAGATACACCAGCGCCAGCGTGGCACGCATGCCGGGATGAGAAGGCAGCCGTTCGCCATGGATGAGCCCGAACAACAGCAAGGCCGCGCTGGCGCTGAGCATTTGTGCGGCAGTATTCATTGGCCCGCTCGGCATATCCTGACGCCGGCTCCAGGCCGAGCCGAATGCCCAGCACATCGCCGCCACCAGCAGCGCGATCGCACCCAGCCGCGAGCCCGACAGACTGCTGCCCAGGTTCAGCACGATCACCCCGGCAAAACCGATCGCCAGTCCGGCACTCTCGCGCCGATTCGGCCATTGGCCGTACATGCCGGTGAACAGCGCGGCGAACAGCGGCATGCTGGCCACCGCGACTGCGGCGATGCCCGAACTGACCCGCTCTTCGGCGAAACAGACCAGGCCGTTGCCCAGCCCCAGCAACAACAGGCCGGTGAACGTGGCGTTGCGCCATTGCAGCGGTGTCGGCGAGGCCATGCCGCGCCAGCGAAGAAAGCCATACAACGCCAGTCCTGCACACAGGAAGCGGATGCCGGCGAGCAGGAAAGGCGGATAGCTTTCCAGCGCGAAACGGATGGCCAGATAGGTCGAACCCCAGATCACGTACAGCGCCAGCAGCCCCAGCGGAATCAGCAGGCGGGGATCGCGCAGACCGGGCGACCTGGTCGCCGCCGTGCTTGCCGGAAGTGTGGACATGGGGAGCGATCGTGTGGGGACCGCGCATTATCCGCGAAAGCGAGCGCATTTAGTGCAGGAGCGCATCCTGTGCGCGAGCTCCTGACCGAAGGGAAGAGCGCATCGCGACGAAAGTCGCTCCACCAGTGCGCCATTCGTTGGAGCGGCTTCAGCCGCGACGGCGCTGGTCAGGCACCGAAGAGATCGCGCGCAGGGCGCGCTCCTGCAGACGATGCAGTGGGGTGGAAAGCATGACGCGGATCATTCAATGCGTGACCGGCCGACCCTGGTGAATCACCTTGAACTCGCCTTCCAGCACCTTGGGCTGGCTGGGAGCAGTCGCTGCCGGTTTCGTGGCGACGCCAGCCAGTTTCCACTGGCGCACGGCCAGCAACACCACGCCGCCGACCAGCAACACGCCGGCCACGACCAGGCCAAACACCAGCAATACACCAAGCACCGCCGCGCCAAGCAGCAGCGACAGCAGGCGTGCCAGCGGATGACGGGGACGACGCAGGGAATGCAGTGAAAAGCGCATGTGTTAAAAATCCGTGTGGTAAAATCAACGACTTACCGCAACACGATGGGGCCTCAGGGCTCATGAGGCAAGTGCCGATGGATACAGGAACCCCGCTCGAATCGTCGCGGCAGACGCTATGCCCGCTGGCGCAGATACCCGATGGCGGAGCCACCGCCGTTGATGCGCTGCTCACCGACGGCGAGGAAAGCGTGATCCTGCTGCGTCAGGGCGGCCAGGTGCGCGGCTATCTCAATATCTGCCCGCACGCCGGCAATCGGCTGGACTACGCCCCGGGCAAGTTCCTGCTGAAGAACGATACCCTGATCTGTGCGGTGCACGGTGCCGTCTTCAACCGGGACGATGGCTTGTGCACCGGCGGCCCATGTCGCGGGCAACATCTGCTGCCGGTGGCGGTCCGGGTGATCGACGATGCGGTCTGTCTGGATCCAGCTGACCGGGCTTGAGGCATGCCTGAATGCCGGACGGCTCAACGGAACATCAGGTTGACCACGAGCAGCGTCACCACCAGCACCACGATCGTCAGCGGCGCACCGACGCGCAGGAAGTCCTTGCCCTTGTAGCCGCCGGGGCCGGTCACCATCATCAATGCCGGGTGGCCCGAGCTGAGCAGGAAGGTGTTGGACGAAGAGACCGCGATGATCAAGGCATAGGCCGACGGGTTGCCGCCGGTGGCGACGGCCACGCTGATCGCGATCGGCACCATCATCACGGTGGCGCCGACGTTTGACATCACCTGCGAGAACAGCAACGTCAAGATCGCCAGGCACAGTTGCAGCACCCACGGCGCCGCACCGCCCAGGTGCACCAGCACCTCCTGCGCGATCCACGCGGCGGTGCCGGTGGCATCCATCGACCAGCCCAGCGGGATCAGGCAGGCGACCACGAAGATGGTCTTCCAGTTGATCGCCTTGTACGCCTCGTCCATGTTGAGCACGCCGGTGAGCAGCATCGCGATCGCGCCGGTCATCATCGACAGTGACAGGTCGAGGTTGGTGAACAGGGCCAGGCCCTGTGCCATCAGGAAGAAACCGACGGCCTGCCAGATCTTGCCGGGGCGCTGCTCTTCCTTCGGGATGTCGGTGACGACGACCAGGTCCTTGTCTTCCGAGGCCAATGCCAGGTCGCGCCAGTTGCTGTGCAACACCACCGTGTCGCCGGCACGCAGGCTGACGCCGCGCACATCGTCGCGAAACACCTGGTCGCCGCGGTTCACCGCCAGCACCGAGATGCCGAAGCGCTTGCGCAGGCGCAGTTCGGCCACGGTGTGCTTGATGAAACGCGATACCGGCGGGATCACCACTTCGGAAATGCCGGCACGGGTCGGGTTGAACAGCTCGCCGAGCTGGCGCATGCGGGTCGACACCTTGCACAGCTGGTTGTTGGCGAACTGGTTCAGCTGTTCGCGCGGGCCGAGCACGCCGAGCACCGAGCCGACCCAGATGACGTGATCGGCCGGCGGCGCCATGCGCGAGTCGTTGCCGCTCTTGATCGCCAGGATCAGCGGCGCTTCGTAGAGCGATTCGGCTTCGCCGATGCTCATGCCGACCAGCGGGCTTTCGGCGGTGACGGTCAGTTCGGCGGTGTCGCCGCCGATGCCATAGGTTTCGGCGAAATAGCTTTCGGTGCGTCCGGGGGTCACCTTCAACCGCTGATCCTCGTGCCCGGGCAGCAGCTTGCGTCCGAAGAAATAGAAATACGCCACGCCGACCACGGCCAGTGCCAGGCCAATCGGGGTGACGCTGAACAGGCCGAACTTCGGGATCGTGTGAGCGCCGGGCGGCAGGTTCAGATTGGCGCTGGCGATCAGGTCGTTGAGGATGATCAGCGGCGAGTTTGCGATCAGCGTGGTGTTGGTGGCGGTAAGGATGCAGAAGGCCATCGGCAGCAACAGCCGCGACAACGGCACGCCGGTGCGGGCAGAAAGGCGGCTGCCGACCGGGATCATCAACGCCGCCAGTGCCTGGCTGGGGATCACTGCACTGAACAGGCTGGCGACCAGGTTGATCACCATGCTCAGACGCACTTCCACGCCGCTGGCCATGCGCATCACGAAGCGTGCGGTATGCGTGAGGACGCCGGCGCGATCAAGCCCTTCGCCCATGATCATGATCGCGATGATCGCGATCACCGCGTTGCCGGCGAAGCCATTGAACACGCGTTCTGACGGGATCAGCCCGGTGAGCCCGATCGCCACGACCACCAGCAGCGCCACCATGTCGGCGCGGATCCATTCCAGCACCAGCATGATCATGGTGAAACCGACCAGGCCCAGGACCAGGATCATCTCGGGAGTGAGCGACAGTCCCATCAGCAGATGCCCCGGGCGGACAGCCGATCATGATGAACCCAGTTGTGCAGTGGAGGCCTCACGCTGCTGCCGACTTGTCCCTGTGTGGTTGGGAGTATAAGCGCGCCGACGCACGCACTGGTGAATGGCGGGTTCACCCGGTCTTGCGGTAGAGCAGGTCCCACACCCCGTGACCGAGCTTCAGGCCGCGGCGTTCAAAGTGGGTCTCGATCCGCCCAGCGGGCTTTTCGGCGTATTGCCGCGGACCGGCGGTGTTGATCCAGCCGGGCGCCGCTTCCATCACCTCCAGCATGTGTTCGGCATAGGCCTGCCAGTCGGTGGCCAGATGCAGCAAGCCATCCGGCGCCATGCGCGAGGCGAGCAGCTCGGCAAACTCGGGCTGGATGATGCGGCGCTTGTTGTGGCGCTTCTTGTGCCAGGGGTCGGGGAACCAGATGCGCACCTCGGCCAGGCTGGCTGGCGGGATCTCGTGTTCCAGCACTTCCACCGCGTCATGTTTGTACAGGCGCACGTTGGTGGCATCGCGTGCGGCCAGGGCGTTCATCAAGCGCCCGACACCGGGACCATGCACCTCCACGCCCAGAAAATTGCGCGCCAGGTCATGCTCGCTGGCCCAGGCCAGTGCCTCGCCGTTGCCGAAGCCGATCTCCAGCACCAGCGGCGCGCTGCGGCCGAAAATTGTCTGGAAATCGTGTGGCTCAGCGCGGTAATCAACGCCGAAACGCGACCACAAAGTGTCAAAGGCACGCTGCTGCGCAGGCGTCATGCGGCCTTCGCGAAGCACGAAACTGCGAATCCGGCGCAGGTAGGCCGGGGCGTCTTGCTGATCGTTGTCGGTCATGCGGGTTCCGGATATCGGACGTTCGCGCCGATGGGTCAAGCCGGCGCGGGCCTGCGCATAGTGTAGCGAGGTCGGTCGATCCTGCCGCGCGCCGGTCGGGCCGGGCACGGCAGGGTCATGTGGTTTCGCTCAGTCGCGCCGATGCCCCTTGATCTCGTCACGGTGTGATTCAGCCTTGCGTTCCGGTGGCGGCGAGCTGCGCCGTGGCGGTGGTGCCTCGGCACGCACCGGTGTTGTGCTGCGTTGCGCGGGTACGTAGCGAGGTTGCTGCATGGTCTGTCGTGGTGCTTCGCTGCGGCTTGGCATGGGGCGGAGTGCCTGGACGGCAGGGTTGCGTCGTTCCGGTTCGGCTTGCTGGAAACGCGGCTCGAAGCCCCTGGACTCGGTGCCGGTTGAGCGCATCGCGGGCGACCCGCCACGCTCTATCTCGCGCGGGGCGAAGCGATGGGCAGGCATCCCGCGCTCCACGGGTTCAGCGCGCTCGATGCGTGGCACCTGCGGCAGGCGTGCCGACGGCGGGTTGTTTTCCGGGCGCGGGCGATTGTCGGGCGAGATGTAGCTCACCTCCGGGCGAGGCTGACGCTCATCGCGTTCGGATACATGGTTGCCGACCGGATGGGCGAAGCGGGCTGACGGGAGTTCGCTGCCACGCCCTCGCGGAACCGGTCGGGCCCGCACCCCGGCTTCCGGATGCCGATCGGCCTGACTCAGTACACGCACATGCGAAACCGGCAACGTCATGCGTGCTGCTTCGTTCATGCGGTTGCCAGTGCCGAGCCCGTGTTCGACGACTGCCTGTGGCGGTGCGTGGCGCGCCACCACATCGCGTCGAAAACCATTCAGCGGCAGGTTGCGCGTGTGCGCGCTGCGTGCAGCCGCGAGATTGACCGGTATCGGTCGCAGGTCGGCACCATGCGGCCTGACCGCTGCGGTCGCCAGCTGCTTGTCATCACGCAGCCGATGGCGTTGCACCCGCTGGCCGGCGGCAAAATCGTGCCCGGACATGGCGGTGATCCCGCGCGGGGCGTAACGGTTGGCGTAACGCTCTCCCTGCAGCGGGCGATTGTCGCGGTAGTGGGCGTAGTGGTTGTTGATGTCATTGTCGATGCTGCGCTGATCGTGACGGCGCCCGACCCGGATATTGGTGGCGTTGATGCGCGTGTAACAGCGCTGGTTGCAGCGATACCAGGGGTTGTAGATTTCGCCGGGGCCAAGCGGGAACCAGCCGACCGGTCCGCTGCCGATACCTGCCGACAAGCCGCCGCCGACAAAGACGACCAGTGCCGGCGCGTAGATCGGACGTGCGTAGCGCGGCCCGGGGATCCAGCCCCAGCCCCGATGGGTGTGTGCCCATCGACCGTAGTGATAGGGCGCATAACCCCAGGGTGCCGCATCGATCCAGGTCCATCCCCAGGGTGCAATGTAGGCCCAGTGCCCATTGCGATAAGGCGCCCAGTCGGCACTTACGTCATTGGGATACCACACCGCGCCGTAGTCGCTGCTGTTTTCCCATGCGCCGTATTCACGAAGATCCGGCGTACCGACCATGTCGTCGGGTACGTATGGGTCGCTGGCTTCCTGGGCGTAACGCTGCTCGCGCTGGTTCACCCACGCATCGAAATTGTCGCCAGCACCGATGTCGGTGATGGCCACGGCGGACAGGCCGGAATCGACGAAGCGATAGCTGCGCCCGGCGTGAACGTCACGCTCTGCATGGTTCTCGCCGTAAACGACGGCATCGCCGTTGAACACGGTGACCCGGGTACTGCTGCTTCCGTCGTCATCGTTGATGTCGACCCGGTACGAGCCGGGCTGGTCGATCACCAATGCCACGGTGGGCGTGTCGATCTCGTAACTCTGGCCATCGTCGAGATGACGCACGCTCAGGCTCAACGTGCCCTGGCTCAGCTCGATCTGGGCCAACTGCTCGTTCAGGTCGAGCAGGCCGAGGTCGGTGTCGTTGTCGATGCGCAGGGTGCCACCGCCGAACTCCAGTTCGGCGCGGCCATTGCGACTGCTCGACAGGCGATCGCCGGTGGTCAGTGGACGGTTGATGTCGGCGTCGCTCCAGTCCTTGGCGCCGGCGGGCAGGAAACCGATGTCGCCGGCCAGCCAGGACAGCCGCGCGACCCGGCTCGGCGGGTCGGCGCTGTCGTCACCGGCAGTGGTCTGCGCGCGTGCCAGGCCAGTGCCGGCGCACAGCAGCGCGATGACCAGCACGACACCATGGTGTCGCAGCGAAACAAGCAGTTTGGTCCATGTCCGCATGACAGTTTCCCCGGAAGTTGATACCGATCGTGCCGAGATGCTTCGCGCCCGTCCGGCCGCATGAACAGGGGCGCGGTTCGATTATGCGCATGACGCAGGTTAGCTGCACCTTAGTTCGGCGCCATGGTTCGACCATCGGTTCAGTTGGGCTCCATCGGCGATTCAGTCGACGTTGGGTTGCACGGCGCAGTTCCCACCGTGCGTATCCCGGGTTACCATTCCCCGACATTCGGCGGGTGTAGCTCAATGGTAGAGCTGTAGCTTCCCAAGCTACTGACGAGGGTTCGATTCCCTTCACCCGCTCCACTTCCCGATCCAGCGATCCCCCGAGTCGTCCCGAACCCATGGCGGATCCGATCAGCATGCGGCTGGTGACCTTGGGCTGGCGCGAGCAGTTGAGCCTGCCGCAGCTGGGCATCGCCATGCTCAAGGCGAAACTCGACACCGGCGCACGCAGCAGTTCGCTGCATGTCGACACGCTGGAGGAGTTCTGTCGCGATGATGCGACCTGGCTGCGCTTTACCCTGCATCAGGGCAGGCGCCAGCCGCTGGCCGTGCAATGCGAGGCGCCGGCGCTGGATCGGCGTACCGTCACCGACACCGGTGGCCGGCGTACCGAGCGCTGGTTCATCCGCAGCGAGGTGCAACTGGCCGGGGCGCGATTCAGCGTCGAGCTCAACCTCACCGATCGCCGGCACATGCTGTTTCCGATGCTGCTTGGTCGCACCGCGCTGAGCGGCAGGTTCATGGTCGATCCTTCACTCTCCTACACCCAGTCACGGCTGCCATCGGCCGCTTCCGAATCCTGATGACGATGCCCTCATGAAAATTGCGATCCTGTCGCGGAACACCCGCCTGTATTCGACCAAGCGGCTGGTCGAGGCTGCGCGCGAGCGCGGCCATGTGGTACGCGTGCTCGATCCGCTGCGTTGCTATGTGCGGATCGTCCCCGGCGCGGTGGCGATCCGTTACAACGGCAAGCCGGTGCGCGATATCGATGCGGTGATCCCGCGCATCGGCACGTCCAGCACGTTCTATGGCACGGCCGTACTGCGGCAGCTGGAGATGATGGGTGTGTACACGCCCAATCCATCGGACGCGGTGCTGCGTGCGCGCGACAAGTTGCGTTGCCTGCAGATTCTGGCCGCACAGGGCATCGACATGCCGGTGACCGTATTCGGCGACAACCCCGACGACAGCGCCGACATGCTGGCGATGCTCGGTGAGCCGCCGCACGTGATCAAGCTCAACGAAGGCAGCCAGGGCACCGGCGTGGTGCTGGCCGAAAAGCGCAGTGCATCGCAAAGCGTGATCGAGGCGTTTCGCGGGTTGTACGCCAACTTCCTGGTGCAGGAGTTCGTCGCCGAAGCCAATGGCAGCGATATTCGCTGCTTTGTGGTCGGCAAGAAGGTGGTGGCGGCGATGCAGCGCAACGCCAGCCCCGGCGAGTTCCGCGCCAACCTGCACCGCGGCGGCAGCGCCGTCGCGGTCACCCTCAGTGCAGAAGAAAAGCGTATTGCCGTGCGCGCGGCCGGCGCTCTCGGCCTGGGCATTGCCGGGGTCGATCTGCTGCGTTCCCATCGCGGACCGCTATTGCTGGAGGTGAACGCTTCGCCCGGTCTGGAGGGCATCGAGGCCGCCACCGGCGTGGATGTGGCTGGCGCCGTGGTGGGGTTGCTTGAGGCGCATGAGGCAGAGGCTGGCGAAGTGTCACGTGCCCGGCGTCGAACATAGTTTCCACGCTGCGGCCTGCCCCTGATGGTAAGGAGGGCTTGTGTCCGGAGAGATCGTGCGCATTGTCCGCGACCGTTTGCGTTGAAACATGCTGTAATGCTGTCGTAGTGTCTGAGCGCTGATCAAGCCAGCAGAGTCTGGCTGCACATGATGCGGCAAACTGCGGAATGAGACGGGAGACAATCAATGCAACTCAAGGTCTGGATGGTGGGCATCATGCTCGGCGCCGCGTGGATCGCGCCCGGGTCTGCATTTGCAAATGATTCGAAACCGCAGATAAAGGCCGATACCAAGGCTGAGTTTGGCGATGTGGTGGCTGCCGTGCAGGGAGAGATGGTTCCCGGCGGACGTTATGAGTTCGTCGACAGTTCGGAGCGCAGGACGATCGATGCGAATCTGGCCGAGATGCGATCATTGTTCGACCAGTTCGGAACCGTTTCCGCGATGGACAAGGATGCCAAATTCAAGCTCTACGTGGATCAGGAGAACGTCAACGCGATCCTCACCCGGCGCGATGACCGGCGAATGATCTGCACATCGGAGCGCCCCATGGGCTCGCTCATTCCCAAGCGGACCTGCCGCACGTACGGCGCGATCCAGCGGGACCGGAAGAACAGCCAGGAGTTCATGCAGCAGCAGGCCCGGCCCGGGTTTGTCTCGGGCGGCTATGCCCCGGGCGGGCACTGACTCCGGCACGCGGCAGGCCCGTGTGCGCATTGTCGCAAGGTTGATCGGCAAACGCGATCCGCGACCCTGCAGTACGAAAACATTCGTTGACATCGGCGAATTGATCAACCCAGGATCGCCCGAAGTGGGTATGCGCCGTGCGCTCCGGGTCGGGGTGCGGCATGTTCCGTGGAATGACCGGCATGACATTCAGGTTCTCATTGGCGATCATGGCTGCGGGCATGAATTGCTGCCTCTGACGGGTTACGCCAGCAAGGCTGAGGTCGCGGCGAAGGCCCGGAACAAGGATGATTTCAGCGCCATGGTGGCTGCCGTGCAGGGAGGGATGGTTCCTGGTGGCCGCTACGAGTTTGTCGATGGTTCGGAGCGCAAGACGATCGATGCGAACCTGGCCGAAATGCGATCGCTGTTCGACCAGTTCGAGACAGTTTCCGCGATGGACAGGGATGCAAAATTCAAGTTGTACGTGGATCAGGAAAACGTCGACGCGATCCTCGCCCGACGCGACGATCGGCGATTGATCTGCAAATCGGAGCGTCCCGTCGGTTCGCTCATCCCAAGCGAACCTGCCGCACCTACGGCGCGCTCCGGCGTGACCGGCAGAACGCGCAGGATGAAATGAATCGCAGTGCCCGGCCCGGCTACATGATGTACGACGCCAACCCGAGTCAGGCGAACAGCAGAGTGACTCCTTTGCCGGGACAGCGGCACTGAGTCCGGCGCATGTGGCTACGAACAGCATAGTACGAAGATCATCGTTGACGACGTCACGGCTGTCGTTCTAGGATGACTTCAGCGGCGTGCGCCGGACGTCCCGCGTCGGGATGCGGCATGATCCGCGGAGAAGCAGGTTATGAAATTCAAGTTTTCGCTGGTGCTCATGGCGGCAGGCATGATCTTGCTGCCCTTGGCGGGTTACGCCAGCAAGACCGAGGTCGTGGTGAAGGCTCAGAACAAGGATGATTTCAGCGCCGTGGTGGCAGCCGTTCATCAGCAGATGGCGCCCGGTGGCCACTGGGAATTTGTGGACGCCACGGAGCGCGCGGACATCGATGCCAAGTTCAAGGACATGCAGTCGCTGTTCGACAAGTACGGCACTGTCGACATGATGGACAACGATTCGAAGGCGCGGCTCTACCTCGATCAGGAGGGGATCAATGCGATCCTGACCCATCGGGATTCCCGCCGGCTGATATGCAAGTCGGAGCGCCCCATCGGTTCGATCATCCCCAAGCGGACGTGCCGCACTTACGGTGCCATCGAAAAAGATCGTGACAATGCGCAACAATTCATGCAGCAGCAGGCTCGTCCGGGGCTGACGCCCGGCGGTCATTGAGTCTTGCGTTGGCCTGCTGCAAGCATTTTCGGGTAATGTGACCGTGATCCGGCGCAAAGCCGGGCACGGCTCGCATCCGGATGGGCAAGTGGCTTGGTGAGTGGATGAGTTCCACCTGATCAGGCCGCGTGAGCAGGCCGGGATTGGCATGGATTGGAGTCGTCAATGAAAGTTCAAGCCGAAGGCATCCCGAGACCGACCGAGGCCGAGCTGGAGATACTGCATGTTCTCTGGGCACGAGGGGCATGCACGGTGCGCGAAGTGCATGGCGTGCTTCACTTCGACGACGGCGCCGGATATACCACGGCACTCAAGATGCTGCAGGTCATGCATGCCAAGGGGCTGGTGGTGCGTGACGATTCTCAGCGTGCACACGTCTACCGCGCCGCGGTAAGCAAGGAGCGTACGCAGAAGCGCTTTCTCGTCGACATGGTCCAACGGGTATTCGATGGTTCGCCCTCGCAGCTTGTGCTGCATGCGTTGGGGAGCCAGCGGACAAGCCCGGAAGAGCTGCACGAGATCCGCACCTTGTTGAACAAACTCGACAAGGACGCACGGTGATGGGAAATTTCCTTGCCCTGCTTGAGGCTGTGCGACTGATCGGCTGGGTGTTGCTGCACTTCCTGTGGCAGGCCGGCCTGGTAGGCGTGCTCTATCTCGGCATCAGATCGTTGTTGCCGCGGGGAGAATGGCGCTATCGCTTCGGCATGGGGGTCCTGTTGCTGTTGGCTGCATGCCCGTTGCTCACCGGATGGTGGCTGCTTGGTGCCAGCGAAGCCACTTCCCGGGAAGCCATCGAGATCACGGCAGCGTCAGGGATATCAGCGGTTGCGAGCGCGAAGTGGAGCTGGGATGTCGTGCTTGATGCCGTGCTGCCCTGGTTGGTGCTGGCTTGGTCGGCAGGCGTGCTGTTGCTGTCGTTGCGAGCATGGACGCAGTGGCGACGATTGAAGATTCTCGTGCGTGTTGCCGAACGCGCGCCTGCATTGCAGGCAAGAGCCAATGACCTGATCCTGCGGTTCGGGTTGCGCAGGCGCGTTGCCGTGCTTCGCAGCAAACTGGTGACCACGCCTGTCCTGGTGGGCTGGATACGGCCGGTGATCCTGTTGCCGATGGCAGTGGCATGCAACTTTTCGGTGAGTCAGGTCGAGTTGATCCTGGCTCATGAACTGGCCCACATAAAACGGCTCGATCCGCTGGCAAACCTGTTTCAGGTTGTGCTGGAAACCATGCATTTCTATCACCCCGTGGTGCACTGGATTTCGCGCGATGTCCGCAACGAGCGGGAAATTTGCTGCGATCAGCTGGCCTTGTCGGTCAGTGGTGGCAGCCGGCACGAGTTTGCGGTAACGCTGGCCGAGCTTGGCGAGTTGCGGGAGAACCCCGACTCGCTCGTGCTTGCCGCCAATGGCGGCGTCTTGCTGGATCGGGTGCAGTACATGATCCTCCCGACCCGGGGTGCAGCACAAAAGCGAACGTCAGCCCGTTTTGTCGCGGTTCTGCTCGGTGCTGCACTGATTGCGCTGACGTTGAGGCTGGAGTTGAATCAGCTACGCCGGTCCGAGGGGCTGGCGGATGTGTCGTTGCCGCTGCCTTCGACGATTGCCCCGTTCGTGATTGCGATGACGGGTACGGGGGGCGCTGCGCTGAACATGAACGTGGCAGCGCTTCTGCCGCATCTTGCTCCCTTGCGCGTGGCCCCCGTGACCCAGGGGCGGAACATCGATGTGGCGCCAGTGCCGCTGCTCCCTGCGACAATTCCTGAAAGCCTGGTCTCATCACGGCAGCTCGCATTGCCAATGATGGCGACGCGGGTGCCAAACGTGGTGCCGGCGCTTGTGCCGGTGGACCACAAGTCATCGGCAGCAGCGATGTCTGCGGCAGGCATGGTCCCGGTTCGCATTCGCCATCCGATCTACCCGCATATGGCCTTGATGAGTGGCATTGAAGGGCAGGTCGTGGTCGAGTTCGGGCTTGCCGGCGATGGTAGTCTCAAGGACCTGCAGGTGGTGAACTCCGAGCCCGCGAACATTTTCGATCAGGCGGCCATTCGCGCAATGAAGGGCTGGAAATATGCAGCGCCCACGACTGCGGCGATGCAGCGGAGATACCGGCAGACGTTGAAGTTCGTACTCGATACGACGCGAGCGGATGCGCGAACCGAAACGGCGACTGTTGCTGGTGGCGATGAGATCCGGGCGCGCCAGGATTGCCAGATTGCCACCGGGACGCATATCTGTCGCTGGCTTGGAGACGAGGCGGAGTCCGCCAGAAACAGGCCATGAAGATGGCAGCCGGTCACGGCGCCAGGATATCTCGCCCAAACCCGGGGCCGCCAGGAAGCTTCGGGAGATTAACTGCTCCGTAACCAGGGTCTCCCTAGAATTCAGCTGCCTTCCGTTTGTCGGGCTTCCTGGTCGCAGGACCGGGGGCGACAGGTGATGGTATCGGGGCAGTAGTTTGGGTCCAGGTGGACGACGAGGAGTCGTGCATCTGGGCCTTTTTCTTGCTTGTCTCGCAGTCGGCGGCCCATGGCTGCACTTCGTTCACCCAAGCTTGTTAAGCTGACGGCCCAGCCGGCCCGTGTGCCGCCTGCGCAGGAGTGACCCATGCGTGTACTGGTAATCGAAGACAACAGCGATATCGCCACCAACATCGGCGATTATCTGGAAGACCGCGGCAACGTGGTCGATTTCGCGGGCGACGGCGTGACCGGCCTGCATCTGGCGGTGGTGCACGATTTCGACGTGATCGTGCTGGATCTCACGCTGCCCGGCATGGATGGCCTGGAAGTGGCGCGCAAACTGCGCCACGAAGCGCACAAGCAGACGCCGATCCTGATGCTGACCGCGCGCGATGCGCTGGAGCAGAAGCTGACCGGCTTCGAGTCCGGCGCCGACGACTACATGACCAAGCCGTTCGCGCTGCAGGAACTGGCGGCGCGACTGGAAGTGCTGGCGCGCCGCGGCAAGGGTCCGCAAAGCCGCGTGCTGAAGGTGGCCGACCTCACGTTCAACCTCGACACGCTTACCGTGAATCGCGAAGGCAAGTCGATCCAGTTGAACCCGATCGGCCTGAAGCTGCTGCAGGCGTTGATGGAAGCCAGTCCGTCGGTGGTGACGCGGCAGGACCTGGAGCAGCGGGTGTGGGGCGAGGAGCTGCCTGACAGCGATTCGTTGCGTGTGCATATCCACGGCCTGCGCGCGGCGATCGACAAGCCGTTCGAGACGCCGCTGATCCACACGCGGCACGGCATCGGTTACCGCATGGTCGAGCCGGATGCAGTCCAGGCGTAAGCTTCGTTATCGACTGATCGTCTCGTTCGCGCTGTTCGGCTTCGGTCTCAGCGCGCTGTTTGCCGTGGCCGCGCTCTATGTGCGCGCCAAGGTGGAGGATCAACTGGTGGTGTCGGCGCTGCAACAGGACGCCGACAGCTATGTCAAACAGATGCACGAGTCGCCGGGGCAGCCGTTCTATTCCAAGCTGATGACCGGTTGGGGCTGGAGCAACCGGACGCTCTACAAGGCTCCCCTGGCGTGGCAGTCACTGGATAGTGGCGTACACGATATCTACGAAACCGGTCAGGATGGACGCGAGCGGCATTACAAGCTGGCAGTGAGCCGCAAATACGGCCTGATCGCCTTCGTCAAATATGACGTCAGTCGCGATGATCTGGGCAAGCAGCAACTGCTGATCAGCGTGATCGGTGCCGTGTTCCTGTTCGGACTGCTGTCACTGGTGCTTGGCACGTGGTTGTCGCGCAAGGTGCTGAAGCCGGTCAGCGACCTGGCTGCGAGGTTGCGCGATTTTCGCCGGGCCGGCAAGGCCGAGCCGCTGGCGCCGTTCTTCGCCGACGACGAAGTGGGCGAGCTGGCGCATGCGCTGGACGAATACTCGGCCCGGCTCACCGCCATGGTCGAACGCGACCGCGAGTTCAACTCCGACGTCAGCCATGAACTGCGCACGCCGCTGGCGGTGATCGCCAGCACCACCGAGTTGCTGCAGGGTTCGCCCGACCTCACCGAGAAGCTGAGCGAACGACTGAAGCGGATCGAGCGCGCCTCGCGCCAGGCCACCGAGCTGATCGAGGCATTGTTGCTGCTGTCGCGCGCCGAGCGGCGCGGCCCGACGCGTGGCGAGACCACCGAGGTTGGCAAGGTCGCCGCCGACGTGATCGAAAGCCAGCGTCCCCAGGTGCGCGGCAAACCGCTCACCATCGAGCTTGATGCCATCGAGTCGGTCAATGTGAATGCACCCGCTTCGGTGCTGTCGGTGGCGCTGACCAATCTGATCGGCAACGCCATCAAGTACACCCTCGAAGGCAGCGTGCAGGTGGTGGTCGCCAACGGCGGCATCGAAGTGATCGACACCGGCCCGGGGATCAAGCCCGAAGACGCTGAACGACTGTTCCAGCGCGGCGTGCGCGGCGAGGGAGTCGGCGGCAGCGGGGCCGGGCTGGGCCTGGCGATCGTGCGCCGGTTGTGCGAACTCTACGGCTGGGATGTCTCGATGCGTCCGCGCAGCGACACCAACGGCGCGATCGCCAGCATCAAGTTCCAATAGGCATTCGTGCCGCCGTTCTTTGTTGGAGCGGCTTCAGCCGCGATGCTTCTGCTCCCAAGCCGTGAGGCAAGTGCATCGCGGCTGAAGCCACTCCAACAATTGGACGATCAGACCTGTTCCAGCCAGCCCCACTTGTCATGCGTGCGGCCTTCGAACAAGCCGAAGAACAGTTCCTGCAGGCGCAAGGTCACACGACCTGCCTTGCCGGTACCCACCT
This sequence comes from Rhodanobacter sp., assembly GCA_035564915.1. Classification (GTDB taxonomy): domain Bacteria; phylum Pseudomonadota; class Gammaproteobacteria; order Xanthomonadales; family Rhodanobacteraceae; genus Rhodanobacter. Next base: position 14,764 of record DATMTH010000122.1, on the reverse strand, counting down.
GTTTGCCGTCGACCGAGCGGATCGGGGTGATCTCGGCGGCCGTGCCGCACATCAGCAATTCGTCGGCCAGGTAGAGGTATTCACGCGGAATGTCGCGCTCGACCACCTCGATGCCGTCTTCGCGCGCCAGAGTCTTCAAGGTGTCGCGGGTGATGCCGGCAAGGATCGAGGCGCTGGCGGGGGTGGTGTGCAAGACGCCATCGAAGACCAGGAACAGGTTCTCGCCGGCGCCTTCGCTGAGCAGGCCGGTCGAGGCCAGCGCGATGCCTTCGCCGAAGCCGAGCCGCCGTGCCTCGCGCGCGATCAGCTGGCCGGAGAGATAGTTGCCGCCGGCCTTGGCGCCGGCCGGGATGGTGTTCGGCGCAAACCGCTGCCAGCTCGACACGCAGGCATCGATGCCGTTCTTCAACGCTTCCGGCCCGAGGTAGGGTCCCATCGGCCAGGCTGCCACGGCGACGTCGATCGGGGTCTCGGCAGACAGCCCGAAGCCGCCCAGGCCACGATAGGCCACTGGCCGCAGATAGGCTGCACCCAGCCCGTTCTTCTTGATCACGTCACGGCAGGCTGTGGCCAGTTCATCGGCCGAATACGGCAAAGTCATGTCGTAGATCTTGGCCGACTGGTACAGCCGGTTCAGATGGTCGGTGAGTCGGAAGATGGCGGCGCCATCGGGGGTGGCATAGCTGCGGATGCCTTCGAAAACCGACGAGCCGTAGTGCAGCGCGTGCGACATGACATGGGTGGTGGCCTCGGCCCAGGGTTTGATGTCGCCGTTCTGCCAGATCCAATCGGGGTATTGCTGGGCCATGTCGATTCTCCAGGGGGGACTGCCCATGATAACTGCTGCGCGTGCATGCGGCGCGTCAGTCCGTGTTGCGCAGCCACAGACAGCCGGCACGGGCCACCACGTCGAAACGCCGATCGTTGATGCCGTCACCGCCCAGATGCAGGATCAGTTGCGTGTTTTCCGTGACCGGTGATCGCTGGCTGTCTTCAGGGAAAGGCAAGATGCTGCCGGCATCCGTGCTCGACGTCGTTTCGTCAGGGCCGCCGGGTGACTGGCCTGGCATGTCCAGGCCAAGCAGAGGCTGGCTGACCAGTTCGCCCAGCAAGCGTATGTCGCTGACCGCGGCGCGCTCGCCGTAGTCGTCCCAGAGCATCAGGCCAGCCAGCCGGTTGGCGTCATGCCGGGCGAATGCATCGATCACACTCTGGCGCAGGGCTGCCGGATCGGCCGCACACAGTATCGGCGGTGGCGCGGGCATGGCGGCATGGTTGCCTGGCTTGGCGGTGGGTGCGACTGCCGTTGCGTGCAGTGCGGTGCACGGCTGGTCAGTGAATACGGCGCCGCCGCCAGCCCCGATGCAGTGATGGATCTCGGTCTGTGCGAGGGCTGGCGTGGATCGCAGCAAAAGGATCAGACACAGCAGGATGGCGGACGGATGCATCGCCGCAGCATAGCGCTGTCGCGGTTCAGCGAAGTTGCAGCAGCACCGCCTGGGTCGCCTTGGCACGGTTGAGCGTGTAGAAGTGCAGGCCCGGCGCGCCACCATCGAGCAGGCGTCGGCACAGTTGCGCCACCACTTCGGCACCGAGCGCACGCACCGACACTGCATCGTCGCCGTGTGCCTGCATGCGCTTGGCGATCCAGCGCGGGATCTCGGCGCCGCACATGTCCGAGAAACGCTTCAACTGGCTGTAGTTGGCGATCGGCATGATGCCCGGCACGATCGGCACGTCCACGCCGAGCTTGTGCACATCGTCGACGAAGCGGAAGTAGGCATCGGGGTTGAAGAAATACTGGGTGATCGCGCCATTGGCACCGGCATCGATCTTGGCCTTGAAATGCAGCAGGTCACGCAGGGCGTCATCGGCCTGCGGATGGGTTTCCGGGTACGCCGCGACTTCGATGTGGAAATGGTCACCGCTGTGCTGGCGGATGAAGCTGACCAGTTCGGCGGCGTAGCGAAAGTCGCCGGCCGTCGCCATGCCCGATGGCATGTCGCCACGCAGCGCGACGATGCGGCGATAACCGGCGGCACGGTATTCGTCCAGCAAGGCCGCCAGCTCGGCCCGGGTGCCGCCGACGCAGGACAAATGCGGCGCAACGTTGAGCCCATGTCGCTGGTGCAGGCGTGCCACGGCGTCGCCGGTGTAGCTGAGTGTCGATCCGCCGGCACCGAAGGTCACCGAGGCATATTCCGGTTGATGTTGTTTCAGGAGGTCGGCGGCACGGTCGAGTTGCTCGCGCTGTTCGTCGGTCTTGGGCGGAAAGAATTCGAGGCTGATGGCCGGCATCGCAAGGGCATCCGGTGGGCGGTGGCGGCGATTATATATCTTTATGTCGCGATGGAGCGATATATACGCGTGGATGCGAAAGATCCTGGTTCGATCCCGTGGCAGTGCGGGCGAGCCATGGGTTCGGCAAACGGTGTCGGACAGCGCCTGATCCGACGCTGAGGCAATCTCAGTCCTGCTGTCGCAGTGAGCGCGCACTCTTGAATGTGCGCCGGCATTGCATCAGGAAAATGCGCCAGGCAACCGTGAGGCCGGGTAGCGGGTCATCGAGCCGGAACGTGTGGAAGTGGGCTTTGGCCCATTGCCGCAGGACCGTGGCCAGTGATTCGCGCCTGCCTGCGGGTTGCTCCCGGAGAGAGCGGATGTCGCGCGGCAGGTTCACGCAACCGGCTGCGGCCGGGTAAGTCGTCGAGGCCACGGTGACTGGCAGCCCGAGTGCGTCCTGCCAAGCCATCCTGCATACATTGACGCCGCAGCGTGAAGCGAATTCGACGTAGGTCCAGGCGCGCGTGTTCACTTCCAGGATGCGGTATTGGCCGTCACGGGCATCGCGCTTGAACTCTGCGCTGAAGATGCCGCGATAGTCCACCTCGGCCAGCAGCGTCGTGATGTCCCGCACCGGCGCCTGAAGATCCGCGAGAGGGATACTCTCGCAGTATGAACTGTTGCCGAAGTCGATCGGATGGATGCGATAACGTCTTCGCGCGAACAGACCGGTCAACCGGCCGGTGGCGTCGCGGAAGCCATCGACGAAATAGTGGTCGGCCGCAGAGCCGGGCACATATTCCTGCGCCATCAGGCCGAAACCGTGCGCCTGCAAACGGTGCCACACATTGAGCAGTTCTTCCCGGCCGCTGACGCGTACGCCCTTGACGCCGAGTACATCGCTGAATTGTTGGGAATTGATCGGTTTGATGAAAAGCCGGTCGAGCCGCTCGAACGGGATGGCCTCGATGTCGGCAGCCGATCCAATGCTGAAGGTAGGCGGATGCGGGATGCCGATTTCGCGCACGAGTGCGGCGAAGCGCGATTTGTCCTGCAGCAACTCCTGGGTCTGGCGTGAACTTGTGCTGACCTTGAAGCGCGTCGCCAGAGCGTGCTGCGGCAGATCGGAGAGCCAGAGCGCGGCGTCGTCTGCGCCGGCAATCAGCACGGCTTTTGCCAATGGCATGTCGCGCAGGATGTCCCAGGCGTGCGGGCCGAGCGTGCCATCCCATGGTCTCGCGCCGGGCGTGGGCCGATACCAGCGCGAGCGAGTGACCAGGTCGTCGGGCGGACAGGCGGTGTACGCAGGCACACCGGCAAGCCGCAGGCTGCGCAGAACGCCGAGCGCATTCGGCCCTTGTGCAAGCACGATGGCCGGCACTTGAGAGCGACTGGAGTCCCCCATGTATTCTCTCACCCCGATGCTTGCCGGACGGGATGCCGTCCGAAGCCCGTTTGCCAGCGTATCACCATCGCCGGCGCAAGCGCACGTGGGCGGCGCGGCGCAACAAATTTCACGATGCGACGGGTTGGTGCGTGTCGTCGAGGTGCCGCATGAGCCACAGTGAAAAGGGACGTCGACATGGCTGGCTTCGCTCGGCAAAAAGGCGCATGGCTCGCACCATGCGCCTTTTTCGGGTGATCCCTGCCGCCGATCAATGCAGGGCAAATCAACCCGGTGCCGATCAATCAGTGGCGGTAATGATCCGGTTTGCACGAGCCTTCGAGCGACACGCCGAGGTACCTGGTCTGCCCGGGATCAAGCCGGGTCAAGCCTGGCTCTACTCGGCGTCGGGGCGCATCAAGTGGTAGCCAGCCGGAACCTGGGTACTGAAGATCGAGGCATCCATGGGCTGGTCGATTGACACATGCATGCGCTGGCTCAACTGCTTGCCGCCATTGATTTCGATCGCCCGCGGCAGGCCGTCGGAATCGGCCCAGAGCGTGATGTGCATGCCTTCGGTATCCAGCGTCCAGCCGGTGGTCGGGCGACCATCGATGATCCGCTTGTCTGGCAGCTGCGTGGCCTTGCCCTGGAAATGGCGGATCGCATCGAGCCAGGCGAGGTTGCCGGCGGGTTGCGCCGATGCGTCGATGGGCAGTGGCGTCAGCATCGCCATGTGCGAATCGTGCAGCAGGGTGAGTATCCGGTGTTCACCCGCATTGACCACCGTGGTGGTGGCGCCGCCCATGTCGGTACGGGCATCGCCATGGCGATTCATCCGCACGTGGATGCTCGGCATCGCCATGCCCTGCGAACGTTGCTCGATGGTCAGGCTGAGGGTGGTGAAATCACGCAGATGCTTTTGCACGGCAGCGAAGGCAATGCCTTGCGAGGCGGGCAGCAGCACCAGGGCCAGCACCAGGCAACTGGTGGCGGCCGCCGTGGCCCAGCCGAGCCAGGGGCGTCGAACGGCAGCGGGGCGCGTCCGGGAAAGTCGGGACTCCAGCTTGCGCTGCGCCGTTTCGGTGGCCGCGCCGGAGGGCGGCACGTCGAGTGCCGACAGATGTGCTGAGAGTTTCGGGGACAGTTCGGTAGTCATCACAACACCTCCGGGGAAGTCATGTTTTCGATGTCAGCCAGTTGCACTTCAAGGGTCCGGGCAGCGCGATGCAGGCAGACGCTGACGTGGTTGACGGTCATGTCGGTGGCCTTTGCGATCGCCGCGATCTCCATGCCTTGCAGGTGCCGCAGGGTGAAACATTCGGCCTCTTTCGGCTTCAGGCGGCACAAGGCATGGCGCAACTGCCGGGCCCAGTCGGCGCGGATGGCGTCGTGTTCGGTGCTGTCGAAGGCGGGAGCTTCACCGGCGTGCCAGATCGGTATCAATCGCCGCCAGCGCTGATGACGGCGCAGTCGGTCGATCGCCATGCGCGTGGCCAGCGTCGTGAGCCAGGCAGGCCAGGAAATGACCTTCTCGGGGGACTTTTCGAGCAGTCGCAGAAACACTTCCTGCTGCACGTCTTCGGCCTGGGCGGTGTCACCGAGCACGCGCCAGGCGGCGTGAAATACCTGTCGACCGTAGCTGCGGGCGAGGCTGGCAACATCGGTCGGCACAGTATCCGTCACGGGGTCACCTTGGCTGAACGAGGAAAGGAACATGGGCACATCTCCTGGGTGGTCAACCTGAAGACGTGCCAGCACAGCCGATTCTTACAGTTGCCAGAATAGCGGACACAAAAAAGGGCGCATCGCTGCGCCCCCCAGTGTTGCCGGCTGATCGGGCCTCTCCCTGCGAAGGGAGAGCGCCGTGCATCAGTAGCGGTAATGATCCGGCTTGTACGGACCTTCCTTCGGCACGCCGAGATAGGCGGCCTGGGCGTCGGTCAGCGTGGTCAGCTTCACGCCGATCTTGTCCAGATGCAGCCGGGCCACTTCCTCGTCCAGCTTCTTCGGCAGGATGTAGACCTTGTTCTCGTAGCTGTCCTTGTGCTCCCACAGGTCGATCTGCGCCAGGGTCTGGTTGGCGAACGAATTGGACATCACGAAGCTCGGGTGGCCGGTGGCGCAGCCGAGGTTGACCAGGCGGCCTTCGGCCAGCAGGAACATCGCGCGGCCATCGGGGAACACATACTTGTCCACCTGCGGCTTGATGTTGATCTTCTCCACGCCAGCCATGGTGTTCAGTGCGTCGACCTGGATCTCGTTGTCGAAGTGGCCGATGTTGCAGACGATGGCCTGATCCTTCATGCCCTTCAGATGCTCAAGCGTCAGCACGTCCTTGTTGCCGGTGGTGGTGACGTAGATGTCGCCACGGCCGAGCGTGCTTTCGACGGTGTTGACCTCGAAGCCTTCCATCGCCGCCTGCAGCGCGTTGATCGGGTCGATCTCGGTGACCACCACGCGCGAGCCGTACGCACGCAGCGAATGCGCGCAGCCCTTGCCGACGTCGCCGTAGCCGCAGACCACGGCGACCTTGCCGGCCAGCATCACGTCCATCGCACGCTTGAGGCCATCGGCCAGCGACTCGCGGCAGCCGTACAGGTTGTCGAACTTCGACTTGGTGACCGAGTCGTTGACGTTGATCGCGGGGATCAGCAGCGACTTCGCCTCGGCCAGCTGGTACAGGCGGTGCACGCCGGTGGTGGTCTCCTCGGAGACACCCTTCCAGTCCTTGACCACGGTGTGCCAGTAGCCCGGCCGCTCCACGGCAACGCGCTTGAGCAGGTTCTTGATCACCTGCTCCTCGTGCGAGGAGGCTTTTTCATCGACCCACTTCGAGCCGTTCTCCAGCTCGTAGCCCTTGTGGATCAGCAGGGTCACGTCGCCGCCGTCGTCGACCACCAGCTGCGGGCCGAGGAAGCCGCCCTTGCCGTCGGGGAAGGAGAGCGCGTCCAGCGTGCAGTCCCAGTATTCCTCCAGCGTCTCGCCCTTCCAGGCGAACACCGGCGTGCCGGTGGCGGCGATCGCGGCGGCGGCGTGGTCCTGCGTGCTGAAGATGTTGCAGGAAGCCCAGCGCACGTCGGCGCCGATGTCCTTCAGCGTCTCGATCAGCACGGCGGTCTGGATCGTCATGTGCAGCGAACCGGTGACGCGCACGTTCTTCAGTGGCTGCGCGCTGGCGTGCTTGCGGCGGATCGACATCAGGCCCGGCATCTCGTGCTCGGCGATGTCCAGTTCCTTGCGGCCGAAATCGGCCAGCGTGATGTCGCGGATCTTGTAGTCGTGGGTGTTTTCTTTGAGTGCGGCGTTCATCGGTATCTCCGGTTAGTGCGAGCTTGTCTCTGTGCAGTGCGGCCTGAATGCCCATTCTGCAGCGGAGGATTCGCGGACAAATCAACCGGGCGCCGTTGTGGAACGTGCCGCGCCGAGCCTGGCTGTCTCGAGTGAAGGCTGTCAGGCCTTCCCTGGGAGCAGTCGCAGCGCCCCTCGGCGGGCAGTACAAGACCGCTATTGTAGCTGCAGATTCGAATGGCTGCCTGAAGGCGTGCTGATCCGCCCGGGAGGCGATCTGGCGCCCTGGCGCGGGTGACGGGAGGTGCTGCTGGCGCCCAGGCCGCGAATCCACCGCCCTTGCCGGGTTGCACATCCGGCACCTGGGCGATGCGAGCGCGTGCCGTGCGAAACAGGGCGGATGAGGCGCTTTCGGGCTGAAATCACGGCTACATGAACGGACGTATGGACGTCCGTTCAAAAATTCATGAGCCGGATGTGACGAAACGATACCTCAATTGGTTTAGGCTTGGGGTTCGTCCCCAGCCTGGAAGCCGTTGATGGAAAGTAGTCGCGAACCCGATTTTTTGCCTCATGACGAACCCTTGCGCGCCGATGTGGGCCGGCTTGGCACGATGGTGGGCCGAATGCTGGCCGAGCAGGGCGGTGATGCCTTTTTCAATCGGGTGGAGCAGGTGCGTATCGCGGCGATCCGGCGCCGGCGCGAAGGCGCCTCGGTGGATGAGTTGGGCGAATCGCTGGCTGGCCTCGATGCCGAGCACGCGGAGTCGCTGGCGCGTGCGTTCGCCACCTATTTCCAGGCGGTGAACACGGCCGAACGGGTGCATCGCATCCGCCGCCGCCGTGATTACCAGCGTGCCGGCGGTGCGCCGCAACCGGAGTCCCTGCTCGCTACGCTGGGACGGTTGAAGGAGCAGGGAGTGGGCGCCGATGAGTTGATCGGGTGGCTGGACAAGGTATGGATCGAGCCGGTGTTTACCGCACATCCGACGGAGGCGGTGCGCCGCTCGCTGCTGGAGAAGGAACAGGCCGTCGTTCGCTCGCTGGTCGACAACTTCGATCCGCAGCGCACGCCGCAGGAACGCAAGGAGGACGACGACCGGATCTACATGGCGTTGTCATCCGGTTGGCAGACCGCCGAGGCATCGCCGGTGCGGCCGACCGTGCAGGACGAGCATCATCATGTCGGGTTCTATCTGGCCAATCCGCTCTATCGGATCGTGCCGGCGCTGTACGAGTCGCTGGCCGAAGCGTTGCAGGCCGTCTACGGCGTGGCCGTGAAGCTGCCCCGGTTGCTCGGCTTCGCCACCTGGGTGGGTGGCGACATGGACGGCAACCCCAACGTCGGCGCCGATACCATCGCTGCCAGCCTGGCGACCCAGCGCGCGCATGTGATCGAGCATTATCTGGCCGACATCGCCAGCCTGGCACGCCAGCTCAGCCAGACCGATGGTCGCGTCGAGGTGGCTCCTGCCATGCAGCAGCGGCTGGCGGACTATCGCGAGCGCTTCCCGCAGGCCGCCGCCAAGATCCGTCCGCGTCATGCCGACATGCCGTATCGCTGCCTGCTGACCTTGATCGGTGCGCGTCTGGAAGCGAGCTTGGACGACGATCAGGCGGAGGGCTATGTGTCGGCGGCCGAGCTGCTGGTCGATCTGCAATTGATGGCCGACAGCCTGATCGATCATCACGGGCTGCACGCGGGCGCCTACGCCGTGCAACGCCTGATCCGTCGCGTGCACACGTTCGGTTTGCACCTGGCCAGGCTCGATGTGCGCCAGGATTCGCGTGTGCACGATGATGCACTGGCGGCGCTGTTCGACGATGCCGACTGGGCAGAGCGCGCTGCCGATCAGCGCACCGGGCGCTTGCGCGACTATGCCCGCGGCAGCGAGCGGTTTTCGATCAGTCACGCCGATGTGGTCACGTCGCTGTATGACGTCTTCGCCACCTTGGGCGATACCCGTCGCCGCTACGGCAGTGAGGCGGTCGGCCTGTACATCATCAGCATGGCGCGCAGTGCAGCCGATGTGCTGGCGGTGCTGGCACTGGCGCGCTACGGCGGGCTGGTCGAGAACGACCACGTGCCATTGAACATTGCGCCGCTGTTCGAGACCGTCGATGACCTGAAGAACGCGCCGGCGACCTTGCAGGCGTTGCTTGATGACCCGGTCTATCGCCAGCATCTGGCCGCGCGCGACAACCAGCAATGGGTGATGCTCGGCTATTCGGACAGTGGCAAGGATGGCGGCACGCTGGCCTCGCGCTGGGGTCTGCAGCGCGCCCAGGTCGAGCTGCTGGAAGTGGCCCGTGCCGCCGGTATCGAGCTGGCGTTCTTCCACGGGCGCGGCGGCTCGGCCAGTCGTGGCGGCGCACGTATCGCGCCGGCACTGATGTCGTCGCCGCGCGGCTCGGTTGCCGGCGTGCTGCGGGTGACCGAGCAGGGCGAGGTGATCCATCGCAAGTACGGCATCCGTGCGCTGGCCTTGCGCAACCTGGAACAGACCGTCAGCGCCGTGCTGCGCGCCTCGTTGCGTCCGCGCGAGGATGAGCCGCGCGAGTCGCGCTGGCGCGAGCAGATGGACCAGTTGTCGGCAAGCAGTCGCAAAACGTATCGCGCCTTCGTCGACCATCCGCATTTCGTCGACTATTTCCGCAGCGCCACGCCGATCGACGTGATCGAGCGGATGACCCTCGGTTCACGCCCCGCCAGTCGGCGCAGCATGCGTGGCGTGCAGGATCTGCGCGCGATCCCCTGGGTGTTCGCATGGACCCAGTGCCGTTCGATCCTGCCCGGCTGGTATGGCCTCGGCAGCGCGCTTGAACATGGTGTGCAGGCCTTCGGCGAGCCGGCGATGGTCGAGATGGCGAACGACTGGCTGTTTTTCAGCAACATGCTGGATGACGTCGAGATGGTGCTGGCCAAGGCGGATATGGACATTGCCGAGGCGTTCTCGAAACTGGCGGGGCCTTTGCACGATGAATTGTTCGGCATGATCCGCGACGAGTTCGCCCGTACCCGACACTGGCTGCTGCAGCTGAAAGGCCACAAGGTGTTGTTGCAGGACGAGGTGCGCCTCGCCGCCTCGATCCGCCTGCGCAATCCCTATGTCGATCCGATGAGCCTGTTGCAGGTGGATCTGCTGCAACGCTGGCGCTCGGGCGATCGCGAGGATGACAGCCTGCTGCAGGCCTTGGTGGCCTGCGTCAATGGCGTGTCGCAGGGCTTGCAGAACACGGGTTGACCCGGCCCGATGCAGGCATGCCCGTCGCGGTTGCGCAGAAGGGGCGGCGCTGTACGGCAACGGATGGCGATGTCCGCCAGCGTACGGTGCCGGCCTGAATGGTATCGTCCAACATGATGATTTCATGGGCATTCATGTCTGGCACGCGACTTGCCAATATCCAGTCATGGATATCGCCAACCCCACTCTGAAATTACTCAAGCGTCGTCGCCGCTGGTGGCTGGGGGGCGGTGCGGCCGTGTTGCTGCTGGCCGCCGGCATCGGCATCGCCAGCCTGGGTCGCGCCTTGCCGCACGCGGAGCGCAGCAGCCTGTGGATCGACACCGTGCAGCAGGGCCAGATGCTGCACGAGGTGCGTGCCACCGGCACCCTGGTGCCGCGTACCTCGCGCTGGCTGGCGGCGGCCACGGCAGCCCAGGTGGAGCAGATCATGGTGTGGCCGGGCACGGTGGTGAAGCCGGATACCGTGCTGATGAAACTGTCCAACCCCGAAGTCGAGGACAGCTTGCGCAATGCCCGGGCGCAAGTGGCGGCGGCACAGGCCGAGGTGGCGGCCAAGCACGCCGAGCTGCAATCGCAATTGCTCGATCATCGTTCCGCCGAAGCCCAGGCGCAGTCCGATTACGCCTCGGCCAAGGTCAAGGCCGATGCCGATGCCAAGGCGGTTGCCGAGCATCTGATTCCGGAAGTGCGCTATCAGCAGGAGCAGATCGCATTGACCCAGTTGAACAACCGCATGCGGATCGAGCGGGAGCGGGTGCATGCCTTCGGCGGCAGCATGCAGGCGCAGATCGACGCGGTGAAGGCAAGATTGCTGCAACAGCAGAGCAACCTGCAATTGCGCCAGCGTCAGGCCGATGCACTCGAAGTGAAGGCCGGCATCGCCGGTGTGCTGCAGGAAGTGGCGGTGCAGGAAGGCGCCCAGGTCGCTGCCGGCGCCAACCTCGCGCGGGTGGCGCGCACCGATGTGCTGATCGCGCGGCTGCAGGTACCCGAAGTGCAGGCCAAGGACGTGGCGATCGGCATGCCGGTCAGCGTGGACACCCACAACGGTGTCGTCGTCGGCAAGGTCGAGCGCATCGATCCGGCGGTACGCAACGGCAGTGTGCAGGTCGATGTGCAGCTCGCCGGCGCGTTGCCTGCCGGGGCGCGGCCGGATCTGTCGGTGGATGGTCGTATCCGCATCGCCACGCTGGACAACGTGGTGTCGGTCGGCCGCCCCGCGCTGGCCCGGGCCGACAGCGACATCAGCCTGTTCCGGCTCGATCCGGCCTCCGGCATTGCCAGCCGCGTGCCGGTGCGCATCGGCGCGGCTTCGGTCGATCGGGTGCAGATCATGCGCGGCCTGAAACCGGGCGACCAGGTGATCCTGTCCGACACCAGCCAGTGGGACAAATACGACCAGATCAAGGTGGAGTGAGCATGCCTGCACATCATGCAAGCCTCCAGCCAGCCGGCAGGCGCGACGCTCTTGCCCTGTCTCGACGCAAAAAGCATCGCGGCTGAAGCCGCTCCAACAAGTATCCCGACCAGCGTTCCCCTCACTATCGAAGCCCATCCCGGAGCAACCATGAACGACACAGCCAACGTCATCGCCCTCGGCGGCATTCGCAAAGTGTTCCAGACCGACGAGGTGGAAACCCATGCGCTCAGCGACGTCCACCTCGACGTGCGGCGCGGCGAGTACGTGTCGATCTCCGGCCCGTCCGGTTGCGGCAAGACCACGCTGCTGTCGATCCTCGGCCTGCTCGATACCGCCAGCGCCGGCAGCTACGTGCTGAACGGGCATGACGTGGCCGCACTCAATGCGGCCGAGCGCGCACGCATCCGCAATGCCGAGATCGGTTTCATCTTCCAGGCGTTCAACCTGATCGGTGACCTGAGCGTGCAGGAGAACGTCGAGTTGCCGCTCACCTACCGCAGCGGCATCGGTGCCGGCGAACGGCGCGAGCGCGTGCAGGAAGCGCTGGAACGCGTCGGCATGGCGCACCGCATGCGTCATTACCCCGCGCAACTTTCCGGCGGTCAGCAGCAGCGCGTGGCGGTGGCGCGTGCGTTGGTAGGCAGGCCGGCGATCCTGCTCGCCGACGAGCCCACCGGCAACCTCGACTCGCGCAACGGCGAAGCGGTGATGGCGCTGCTGGACGAGCTGCACAAGGGTGGCGCCACCATCTGCATGGTCACCCATGACGCCCGCTATGCCGAACTGGCCCAGCGCAAGATCCGCCTGTTCGACGGTCGCGTGGTGGACGAGGAAACCTTCCAGCGCCTGCGCCACGAGGACGAGCAGCGGCTGGATGCGCTGATCGGCCAGCGCGTGGAAACCGGCGCGTGAACATCTGCCTGGCCGAGATCTGGCAAGCCTGGCGGGCGAGCTTTCGCAAGCCCGGTTTCCTGCTGCTGGCCAGCGGCGTGCTGGCGCTGGGCATTGGCGCCAGCGTGGCCGTATTCGCGCTGATCGACAACACCTTGATACGGCCGCTGCCGGTACCGCAGGCCTCGCGCCTGGTGGTGCTGGGGAAGATTTACGAGGGCAAGGTGAGCGTGATATCGCCGCATGAATACCAGTACCTGGCCGGGATGAAGGGCGTGGCGTCGCTGGGCCTGATGCAGACCGTTCCCGGCGTGAACATAGCCGGCGACGGCATGCCTGCGCAGGTGCCGCTGACCTACGTCGATCGCACCTTGCTGCCCACGCTGGGGCTGCAACCGCTGCTGGGGCGCAACTTCAATGCGCAGGAAGATCAGCCGAACGGCGCTGGCGCGGTGCTGCTCAGCCACGGACTGTGGCAGCGGCGCTTCGGCGGCAATCGGGCTGTCATCGGTGGCAGCATGCAGGTCGAGGGCAGGACGGTCACCATCATCGGCGTGCTGCCTGCCGCTTTCGATGCGGTCGTGGGCGCAGGCGCGGGAGGCATCGTGTTGCCGATGGCCCTGCCCAAGGCAAGTCGCGACTACAACCACAATGGCCACGTCGCCATCGCGCGCCTGGGCGCGGGCACCCGCATCGCCAGCGTGGCGGCGCAGACGGATGCGCGTGAGCGCGCGATGTATCGCGACATGGCGATGGGCGGCAACTGGAAAAAACCGCAGTTCGGTGCCGTCAGCTTCGTCTCGTTTCAGCATGCCCATTCACGGCCGATGCTGCTGGTGTTTCTGGCCAGCGCGTTGTTCGTGCTGTTGATCGCGCTGGTCAACCTGACCAACCTGATGCTGCTGCGTGCCTTGTCGCGCAACCACGATGCAGCCGTGCGCAGCGCATTGGGCGCACCGCTGTTGCGATTGATCCTGCCGGCACTGGCCGAAGGCTTGCTGGTCGGCTTCGGCGGCGCCCTGCTGGGCATGCTGCTGGCGGTGTCCGGACTGGCCATGCTGCAGCAGTTCATTCCGGCCGAATGGATGCAAGGTGGCCAGCTGCAGGTTGGCGCAAGTGCCTGGCTGCTGGCGTTTGGCGCGGGCCTCCTGGGCGCGTTGCTGGCGGCGGTGCTCGGTTTGTGGCGCAGCCGCAGTGCAACCGCGGTGGACGAATTGCGCGAGGGTGGCCGCAGCGGCATGGGCACACACAGCGGTCGATTGGGCCGGGTGCTGGTGGTGACCCAGGTGGCGCTGGCGGTGACCCTGCTGTGCGCCGCCGGCGGCATTGCCCACGCGATTTTCGACGCGGCCAACCGGCCGATCGGATTTGTCAGCGACAACATCCTCACGTTCGAGCTGGCTCCGGTGAAGGCGACCTATCCCGACGCCGTGTCGATGCAGCAGTTGTCGCAGCGCCTGCTGCAACGATTGCGTGCGATCCCCGGTGTCAGCGGTGCCACGGTGACGACCAACCTGCCCACCAGCGACGGCCCGTTCGGACAGTTCAACAACGCCGTGCAGTCGCCGGAGGGCAAGCAACTGCAGGTGCAATACCACGGCGTCGGCCCCGATTTCTTCAGCCTGTTCGGCATCGCCTTGCGCGACGGCCGCGGCTTCACCCGCGACGACGTGCGTGGCGGTGAGCCGGTGGCCATCGTCAGCCAGAACCTGGCCGATACGCTTTACGACGGCCACGCGATGGGCAAGCTGATCCAGGTGTGGAGCGACGACAACTTCAAGCATCCGGCACGCATCGTCGGGGTCGTGGACGACACCTTCCAGCTCGGGCCACTGCAACCGACGTTCCCCGTGCTGTACGTGCCGCTGGCACAGATGCCCGATTCATTGCGGGCCATCGTTCGCGAGCTGGAACCATTGCGCTTCGCGCTGCGCGGGCACGGCAACCCGGCCGACTGGCGTGCCGGCTTGTCCGCGGCGGTGGCCGAGGTCGCGCCGGGGCAGCCGATCGCCAGCGTGCGCTCCATGCACAGCATCGTCCGGAAGACCACCGCAGATGCACGCCTGAGCATGCTGCTGATCGGCCTGTTCGCCACGCTTTCGCTGCTGCTGGCGGCCGCCGGCATGTACGCGGTGATGGCCGTGGCGGTAGCGGCACGCGAACGCGAGTTCGGCGTACGCACGGCGCTGGGTGCGTCGCCCGCGCGTCTGGTTCGGATGGTCCTGCGTGGCGGCCTGTCGCAGATCG
>DATMTH010000121.1:0-1952 GCA_035564915.1 Rhodanobacter sp. | reverse complement strand
CGGGCGCGGGCTGACCTCGGAAAAGATCACCGCATCGCCTTTCACGAAAAACTCCATGCCGAACACGCCCCAGCCGCCCAGCGCGGCGGACAAGGCGCCGGCCTGTCGCTGTGCTTCGGCCAACGCTGCGGCGGCTACCGGTTGCGGCTGCCATGACTCGCGATAGTCACCGTCTTCCTGGCGGTGGCCGATCGGCTCGCAGAAAGAAGTACCGTCGCGATGGCGCACGGTCAGCAAGGTGATCTCGGCATCGAAATCGACGAAGCCTTCGACGATCACCCGGCCCTTGCCGGCACGCCCGCCCGATTGCGCGTACTCCCATGCATGCTGCAAACCATCGGCATCGCGCACGATGCTCTGGCCCTTGCCCGACGAACTCATCACCGGCTTGATCACGAACGGAAAACCGATCGCCTTTGCCGCGGCGTGGTATTCGTCTTCGGTATCGCAGAAACGATACGGCGACGTCGGCAAGCCCAATTCCTCGGCCGCCAGCCGGCGGATGCCTTCGCGGTCCATCGTCAGCCACGCGGCGCGCGCCGTGGGGATCACGTGCAGGCCGTCCTTTTCCATCTCGACCAGGGTCGGCGTATGGATGGCCTCGATCTCCGGCACCACCAGATCGGGCTTTTCCTGCTCGATCACCGCACGCAGGGCGGCACCGTCGAGCATGTCGATCACGTGGCTGCGATGCGCCACCTGCATCGCCGGCGCGTCGGCGTAGCGATCCACCGCGATCACCTCCACCGCCAGCCGCTGCAGCTCGATCGCGACTTCCTTGCCCAGCTCGCCCGCGCCCAGCAGCAGCACGCGCACGGCGTGGTCGGAATAAGGGGTACCGAACGGCTTCATCCGGATATCTCCGCGCAAAGCGACATTGTACGGGCAGCAGGCAGGTTACCAACGCACCCGGCTGGCGCATTGGGCCGGCCCGCTTCCCGTCATTTGCGGAAGCAGCCGTTTTTGACAGGATTCAGCGGGCTTCGGTCGTGCCAGGCAACGGTCGCCACGACAACTGCGGAAGATGCAGCAGGCGCAGCCCGGGATGGGCCGTACTGGTGACGAACAGCCAATTGTCTTCCAGCACGATGTCCTTGACGCCGGCCACCGACAGGCGTCGCAGGGGGCGACCGTCCGCGGCGTCATAAACCACCAGTTCGCCCGTGTCGGGCTTGGCCATCAGCAGCCAGTCACGCCCTTCGCCGCGCCAATGCGCGAAAGTGTGTCCGTTTGCGGCCGATCCGTTCGCGGTCGATGGAAGCGGCGTTGCCAGCCAGGCAGCGCCCAGAACCAGCGTCATGGCCAGCGTCGCGATGACGAGCCGAGCACGCCATCCGAAGCGCGGCGACGACGTGAATCCAGTCGCCGCATGTGGCATCGACAAAGAGGGCAGGCTCATGTCCATGCCTCGATGCTCGCAGCCAGCCATGACAGCCGCGTGACGGCTGCCCCGCCATCAGCGGCCTGATCGCTGCCCCAGAGTCAGACCCAGCGCGATCCAGCCGACGATGAAAGCCACGCCGCCAAACGGCGTGACGATGCCGGTCCAGCGCGGCGCGCCCAGCGCCAAGGCATAAAGGCTGCCGCTGAACAGCACGATGCCAATGGCAAACGCAGCGACGGCGCAACGCCCCGTCCGCCCGCTGCCCACCCATGCGGCCAATCCCAGCGCCAGCGCATGCCAGAAATGGTATTCCACAGCGGTGTGCCACAACTCGCGATGATCCGCATCGAGCACGCCACGCAACGCATGCGCACCGAAGGCGCCGAACAACACGGCGCTGGCGCCGGCCACGCCGGTCAGCAGCCCTGCGCGCGAGTGGACAATTTGTCGCATGAGCGGGGTTTCCTGGTGTTTTCGGCCGACGCACCGAAAGCGCCGGCGTATGCTGGAATGAACGCAACCGTCCGGATTCTCGCATGAAGCTGTCGCGCACCGCCCTGTTCGCCCT
>DATMTH010000120.1:0-60630 GCA_035564915.1 Rhodanobacter sp. | reverse complement strand
GTCGGCGGTGGGCTACCAGCCGACCCTGGCCGACGAGATGGGCGTGCTGCAGGAGCGCATCACCTCGACCAAGACCGGCTCGATCACCTCGATCCAGGCCGTCTACGTGCCCGCCGATGACTACACCGATCCGTCGCCGGCAACCACCTTCGCGCATCTGGATTCGACCGTGGCGCTGTCGCGCGACATCGCCAGCCTGGGTATCTACCCGGCAGTGGATCCGCTGGCCTCGACCAGCCGTCAGCTCGATCCGCTGGTGATCGGCGACGAGCACTACAACGTCGCCCGTCGCGTGCAGGGCACGCTGCAGCGCTACAAGGAACTGAAGGACATCATCGCGATTCTCGGCATGGACGAGCTGAGCGAAGAGGACAAGCAGGCCGTGTCGCGCGCGCGCAAGTGCGAGCGCTTCTTCTCGCAGCCGTTCCACGTGGCCGAAGTGTTCACCGGCTCGCCGGGCAAGTACGTGTCGCTGGCCGAAACCATCCGCGGCTTCAAGATGATCGTCGACGGCGACGTCGACCACATTCCCGAGCAGGCGTTCTACATGGTCGGCGGCATTGACGACGCGATCAAGAAGGCCGAGGAAATGGGTGCCAGGAAAGCTGCCTGAGGCAGCTTTCGGGAATCGGGATCAGGGAATCGGGAAGGCGAAAGCGCCGGTTCTCTGCGCTCCGGATCATTCCCTGTTTCCCATCCCGTCGAACGAGCGTAGCGAGAGAGAATCATGATCCAAACCATCCGCGTCGACATCGTCAGTGCCGAAGCCGAGATCTTCTCCGGCGACGCGACGATGGTCGTGGCTACCGGCGAACTCGGCGAACTGGGCATCACGCCGCGCCATGCGCCGTTGATCACCCGTCTCAAGCCCGGTCACGTGGACGTGTTGCTGGCCAATGGCGAGCGTCAGCAGTTCTGGGTTTCCGGTGGCATGCTGGAAGTGCAGCCGCAAGCGGTTACCGTGCTGGCCGACACCGCTGCACGCGCTTCTGATCTGGACGAGGTCTCGGCGCAGCGCGCCAAGAAGGAAGCCGAGGAAGCTCTGGCCAATCGTACCGACGCGGTGGACATCGCCGAGGCACAGGTGAAACTGGCCGAGGCGATGACCCAGTTGCAGGCACTTGAGCGCATGCGCAAAAACCTCAAGCACTGAGATTCTTGCGCACGCAGGCCCAGCTCAGCTGGGCGAAGACTGGCGTCTAGAGCTTGTCCGGACCGCGCCGCAACCAGCTGTCGAGCAGCCCCTTGTCGTAGCGCAGCGGGTCGGTATCGTTCGGCCGGGTCAGGCCGCTTTGCAGATAGCCGAGATTGCGCAGCTTGCGCGAGCCCTCGCGCAACACCTGGCCGTCGCTGCCGACCAGCTTGAACTGCAGGTCGATCCGCGGCGGGTATACATCCTTCATGAAACGCACATAGCGGAAGTTCGGCCCGTGCCAGGGCTCATAGGCACCGGCGAGCTTGATATCGGTGATGGTCACTTCCAGTCGATCGCCTGCTGGGAGCATCTTCGCCGCACGCTTGATCAGGAAAGCCTTCAACGACTCGAGATACCTGGAACCGTTGTAGCTGTCCTGCTGGTTGAATTCCGTCGCCTCGCTGAATTTCTCCGGGTTGACGTAGGTCACCGACACGCGCGCGTCGGCAGGGCTGGTTGCAGTTGCCGCCGCGGGCATCGCGGTCGCAAGCGAGAACAGGGGGCTGCCCGCACAGAGTGCGATGGCGATCTGGAAGGCGATGTTTCGCTGGCTCATTCCGATGCTGCGTTTCATGCTGAACCTCCGTGAGGTTGTAGGTGCCTTGCCATCAGTGTGTCACGATCTGCGTTGAAGTTTCGTGTGCCTCCCGCCCGATCCGGTACGGCGGTGGCTACCCTGCTTTCACGCCGCAGTGGGCGATGGCGCCGGCCTTGCATCGCGGCCGAGGGTGCAGCAACCTCAGGGTATCGCTGTTCGGGAGAGACGGGATGAAGGTTTTGCGCTGCCTGTCATCGCCTGGCTGCCTGCTGTTGCTCGTTGGTTGTGCCACGCAGCCGACGGCGCATCCACGCTCCACCGGCGATGCTTCCTGGCAAGTGGAGGCACCTGCCGCCAGTCAACGCTATCAGCTGGCCGCGGGTGCGATCGCCACCGGAGCGAATGCCGCGCGAACCGTCACGCCGAGCTATCCGGCCTCGGAGCTGGCAGCCTGCCCACCGCTGCGCCAGGTACGGGCGTTGTTGATCGTGGATGGCACCGGCACGGTGGCTGAGGTTCGTATTGCGGATGGGCTGCAGGCTGACAAGCTGCTCAAGCCATTCAACCAGGCAGTCCGTGATGCCGCCCTGCAGTGGCGCTTCAACCCGCTGCAGGTGCAACACCCCGGCTTCGATGCGCAGCACGATCCGGTGGTGGTCAGCGAAGTGCGTCCGTTCAGCATGAGCTACGTGTTCCGTTTTACCTGCCACGCCGGCAAGGCGACGGTAACCGGTGAGCGCGGGCCGGCTGATCGCTCCTGATGAATGCGTGCAGATTGATGTGCGGCCTGTCGAGCCAGATCCTGCTGTCATGAATCCGGATGCGCGACGGATCGCCGGTGCGCTGTTCCGCAGGGTCGCCATGGCGTGGCGCCCGTCGGCGACTGCGCCAACCATCATCGGGCCAGGAAGACGGTGCGCCCGCGTTGCCGCGCCGCGGATGCTGGCGGGCTGCGTCGAGCCCGGAACGGCCCGCCGTTGCCGGTGGACAGCGTGACGACGCAACCTCAACAACGGTTTCCCTAGAATCCCGACCAACGCTGCATTACCTCACGCCGGGATCTCGTCGACCATGACCATTCGCTATCGCCGCCATCTTGGCTGGCTGCTGCTGATCCTCGTGCTGCTGGTGTTGCTGCGGGCTGCGCTTCCCTATGCGGTGCGGCACTATCTCAACACCCGCATGGATCGCATGGGCGACTATCACGGCCAGATCGCCGACATCGATCTGCACTTGTGGCGCGGTGCCTACAGCGTCGACGGCCTCCGGATCATCAAGGTTTCCGGCAAGGTACCGGTGCCCCTGCTGGACGCGCCGCGCACCGATATCGAGTTGAGCTGGCGCGCACTGACCCATGGCACTCTGCGCGGCAAGGTTGCGTTCTTTCGTCCCGTGCTCAATTTCGTCGATGGCAACGGCAAGGACGACACCCAGAGCGGCAAGGGCGTGGACTGGCGCAGCAAGTTGAAATTGCTGGCGCCGATCCGGCTGGACGAGGTCAGCGTGATCAATGGCACCGTGACCTTCAACAACTTCGTGTCCAGCCCGCGGGTCGACCTGAAGATGACCGACGTGAACGCGATGGCCGGCAATCTCACCAATGTCGAGCATCAGGGCGGCAGTCGTGTGGCCACCTTGCATGCCACGGCCAGGATTCTTGGCCAGGCGCCGCTGGTAACGAATGCACAGTTCGATCCGTTGCGACATCAGGGTGATTTCAAGGTCGACTTGCGGGTGAGCGATGTCGACCTGACTCGTGCCAACCAGCTTGCCCGCGCCTATGTCGGGCTTGATCTGGCCTCCGGCAGCGGCGACTTCACCATGCAACTGGAGGCCAGTCACGGCCAGTTGAGCGGCTACGCCAAGCCGTTGTTCCACAATCTGCAGATCTTCAGCTGGAAACAGGATGTGGAGCAGGATCACAAGAATCCGTTCCAGCTGGCCTGGGAAGCCCTGGCCCAAGGCATCACCTCGATCTTCAAGAATCACCCCAAGGATCAGTTCGCCACCCGCATTCCGATCAGCGGCCGCATCGACGACAAGAAACTCGGTACGTTTGCCGCCATCGTCAACGTGCTGCACAACGCTTTCGTGCAGGCCTACTCGCCACAGCTGGAACATCTCAAGCCGGCTTCCGCCGCCGACGGGAGCTGACGTGCTGCCTGCCCAGCCGATGTATCCTTTCCGGCATCGAATGACTTGAGCCGTGGTGAAGGAATGGATGTTGCAGCCCTGCATGTGATCGTACTTGCCGCTGGTGCCGGCACGAGGATGAAATCGAAACGCGCCAAGGTGCTGATGCCGCTGGCCGGGGCGACCTTGCTGGATCATGTGGTGAACACCGCACGATCCCTGCAGCCGGCGGCCATCCACATCGTCTACGGCCACTGTGGCGAGCAGGTGCAGGCGGCTTTCGCCGGTCAGGCCGACCTGCGTTGGGTGGAACAGGCCGAACGGCTTGGCACCGGCCACGCGGTGGAGCAGGCGCTCCATCAGATACCGCGCGACGCGCGCGTGCTGGTGTTGTATGGCGATGTGCCGCTGACCCGCGCCGAGACGCTGCAGCGGTTGCTGCAGACCGAAGGCAAGTTCAGCCTGCTGACCACCCGGCTGGGCGATCCGACCGGCTATGGCCGCGTGCTTTGCGACGGCAACGGGCATGTGCGCGCGGTGGTCGAGCAGAAGGATGCCGCCCCCGAGCAGCTGGCGGTCAACCTGGTCAATACCGGCATTCTGGTCGCCGAGGCACGCGCGTTGCGCGGCTGGATCAAGCGGCTGGATCGCGACAATGCCCAGGGCGAGTACTACCTCACCGACATCTTCGAGATGGCTGCCGAGGAGGGGCGGCATGCGTTCAGCGTCGAATGCGCCGACCCGGTGGAAGCGGCCGGTGCCAACGACCCGTTGCAGCTGGCCGCACTCGAGGCGGCACATCGGCAGCGCGCCGTGCACGCGTTGATGCTCGAAGGAGTGCGGGTGTCCGATCCCGGCCGCGTCGACGTGCGCGGCAGGGTCGAGGTCGGACATGATGTCGAGTTGGATGTCGACGTGATCCTGGAAGGCGACGTCGTGCTCGGCGATGACGTCCGCATCGGTGCATTTTGCCGTCTGCGCAACGTGCGGCTGGCGGCTGGCACGGTGGTGCAGCCGCATTGCGATCTCGATGGTGTCGTCAGCCACGGCGCCTGCACGATCGGCCCGTTCGCGCGGCTGCGCCCGGGCACCGAACTGGCCGCCGGGGTGCACGTGGGCAACTTCGTCGAAACCAAGAAAGCCCGCATCGGCGAAGGCAGCAAGGCCAACCACCTCACATATCTGGGCGATTGCGAGATCGGCCGCGGCGTCAACGTCGGTGCCGGCACCATCACCTGCAACTACGATGGCGTGAACAAGTTCGTCACCCGGATCGAGGATGGTGCCTTCATCGGATCCAACAGCGCGCTGGTGGCGCCGGTGACGATCGGCGCCCAGGCCACCATTGGTGCCGGCTCGGTGATCACCCGCGATGCGCCGGACGGTCAGCTCACCGTCGCGCGCGGAAGACAGCAGAGTTTTGCGGACTGGAAACGGCCCGTGCGCAAGGATTGACGCCGTTCTCGCCCCGACTCCTCCCGCGGCCGTTGCAGGCTCTGCATTGCAGTCTGGTCCGTTCGGATGCATGCCGGACAAGGGATCACAACATGCGATATGCAATGACCGCCTGCCTCGCCATCGTGATGGCTTAGCAGGGATGCGCGGGAACCCCATCCGTCATAAGCAAGGCGGAACAACAGTCGCTGCAATCGCTGCAGTTGTTCAATCCGCGGGGGCAGCCGCGTTTCAGCTTCGACCTGGCATGCACCGGCGAGGACGCCAGTTGCAACACGGTCGAGCATGCCTTTTCCGAGTGGACGCAGGCTCGAAACATCACCATGCAGGTGATCCGGCTTGACGAGAACCTGCTCAAGCCGGCGAGTCGGTCCGCACCGACCACGACATATCGCCTGGCGGTGCACTTTGCTCCGCTGGTAGCGGGCAGTTACAGCAAGATTTACGCAAAAGGCGATTCACTGAGTGGAGGCTACACCCCTCCCACCGTGAGTTATCTGGCAACGCTGCATGTGTTCGATACCAGCAGTGGCAAGCTGCTGCGCCAGGTACGCTTCCACGAACAGCGCACCGCTGATTTCAAGAGTGATGCCAGTGTCTATATCCGCGGCGAGATGAAAAATTTCATTGCCAGCCTGGATCCCTCGCACGAGGGTGGATAAGCCGGCACGAGGATCCTTGCGAAGCATCGTGCGACGTCATCGGCGATGTGTGCGGCTTCAGGCGTAGCGCCAGCCGTCGATCTCCACCAGCAGTTCGCGGCGGCAGATGTCGCCATGCAGCAGCAGTACCGGCACGCCGGGCAGGCGTTGGCGCAGGAACTCGCGCACGCGTTCGACGTCGGCGGCATGGCGGACATAGGCTTTCAGCGGTGACTGGGTGTCGAAGCCGGCGCGCATGTCGGCGCTGGCCAGCAGCGCCTCCAGGTTGATCAGGGTCTCGACCAGTTGTGCGTCGAGATCGTCCACATGTGCCGAGGCATGACCGACCACGGCCGCCGTACCCGAGATGGCCAACGCGTCCTGTGCCGGCAGCGTCATTGCGCGCGCGAAGGTGGGTGAGGTGCGGCCGTACTGTCGCGGGTAACGCCAGGCACTGACCTGGCGCGGGTTCTCGACCCGGTTGCCGGGTTGGTCGCAGGCCAGCAGATAGACCTGCAGCCGATGCGCCGCGTCGCGGTGGCCGATGGCGGTGGCGGCCGGATAGCCCTCGGCGAAGAAGTCGCCCATGCCGACGGCGCGCCCGTCGCAGAAATGCTTGTAGCGTTCGGCGTCACCCTCGCCCTGGTTGATCGCGCCGGGATAATTCCACACCCGCAGCACATGCTGGGCGCCGTGGCTGGCCACGAAGCGGTGCAGTTCCTCGTAGGCCCGTTGTGCGGTGGCCGTGGGACCGCCATGCTCGCGCTCGTCCAGCTCGATCGCGGCGAACAGCCAGCCACCTCCGGCGGACCAGTGCAACGCACCATCGACACCGCAGCTCACCGGTGCATCCACCTGCCACAGCTCCAGCGGCGCCGGTGCGTCGAAACATTCCAGTGCGACCTGCAGGTAGCGTGGGTCGGTGCATGGCGGTGCGGCGGAGGTGAAGCCGAACAGCGCCAGCGTGCCCGGTTCCTCAAGCAGCGCGGCAGCATCCGTCAGCCGATAGGAGACGCGGGGAGCCCGTCGGGCGTGGGCGTCAATCTGCGGATTTTCACATCCCTGAATCATGGCGTATAACCGGGAACGACAAGGGCGCTATGTTACACTGCGCGGCCACTGCCACCGGGGGGAGGCAATGAACTTGGCGTACGGAATCGAGCATGGCAGAACAGACAGCGGCGCAGCACGAATTGGCCACCATGGTCGTCCAATGCCTGAATCTCGACGGTGTCACCCCCGAGCAGATCGACCCGGATGCGCCGCTGTTCGGTGGCGAACTGGGGCTGGATTCGATCGACGCCCTGGAGATCGCGCTGGCGGTGTCCAAGAACTACGGCTTCCAGTTGCGTTCGGACAATCCGGACAACCGACAGATTTTCACCAGCCTGCGCACGCTCTCGGCGCATATCGAACAGCATCGCGTCGGCTGACGCTGCACCTGTCTGCGGTTGTGCGTGCGTCATGAACCGTCGTCGGGCACCTGCGGCACGCTCGCGCCGATACATGCTGCTGTTGCTGCTGTGCTATCCCCTGCTGGTACTGGCCGGCGTGCTGACCCATCGGCAGATCTACCCGTTGCTGGCCCTGGCCGTGGTGTCAACCGCATTGTTGCTGCCACAACTGCTGGCTGGTCGTGCGGCGGCGTGGCTGGGCTGGTCGGGATGGCTCGCCGCACTCGTGCTGCTTTCGCTGTACGGCTATGCCGACTTGTTGCTGGAGGCGTTGCCCATCCTGATCAATGCCGTGCTGGCGTGCTGGTTCGGTCGCACGCTGGCGACTCCCGAACCCCTGGTGGCACGATTCATCATTGCGATCGAGGGCGCCGAGCGCCTGCGCCTGCCGGGGGTGGCGGAGTATGCCCGTCGGCTGACCTGGTTGTGGACGATCCTGCTCGCTGCGCAGGCATTGCTGTTGAGTGTGCTGCTGCTCGGTGCCGAGCACGGCGGCCTGCTGGCGCGGCTGGGTATCGCCTCGCCGCTGCAGATCCCCGAACAATGGGCCGAGGCGTGGCTGCATCTGGGCTGTTATCTGCTGCTCGGGGCGGTCTTCGTGCTGGAGTACGGTTACCGGCGCTGGCGGCTGCGGCACCTGAGCCACCTGAGCCTGCATCGGATGCTGCTGCAGCTGGCGCGGCACTGGCCGCAACTGCTGCATGGCAACGGGGCGACGGCGCGATGACGGATTTCGAGCGCACCTTCTGCATCGCTGCGGAACATCCGGCATTGCCCGGCCATTTTCCGGGCCAGCCGCTGGTGCCGGGAGTGATGCTGCTGGAGCAAGTGGCGCAGGCATTGCACGCCTGGCGTGGCGAGCGGCTGCTGCGGGTGCTGGAGGCGAAATTCATGGTGCCGTTGCTGCCCGGTCAGGCGGCCAGCCTGCAACTGGTGCAGGCCCGGGCGGGCGACGCGCGGATCCAGTTCCGGATTCAGCACGACCACATGCTGCTGGCGCGCGGCACGGTCGAGGGAACGGCATGACAACGGAGACACACTGGCAGAGCCGGCCCGAGGGCGGCGGCCGCTTCGCGATCTGGCTGATCCGCGCGATCGCGCTGTACGGCGGGCGCCGCATGGGGCGTTTGTGCCTGTATCCGATCACCGTTTATTTCTACCTGCGGCGCAAGCCGGAGCGGCTGGCGTCGCGGCAGTATCTCGAACGTGCACTGGGTCACCCGGCCACGGCGTGGCAGGTGCTGCGGCACATCCATGCTTTCGCCGCCACGATTCTCGATCGCGTGTTCCTGCTGGCCCATGGCGAGCGGCCGTTCAGGATCGAGACCGAAGGCCTGGAGCTGCTTGAGGAACGGGCCGCGCAGGGCCGCGGCGTACTGCTGTTCGGCTCGCATCAGGGCAGCTTCGAAGCGCTGCGTGCGGTGGGCGCGCGCCGGCCCGAGCTGCCGTTGCGCGTGGTGTTGGACAAGCAGAAGACGCCGGCGATGACCGAGTTGCTGGAAGCGCTGGCGCCGGAGGTCGGCGCCTGCGTGATCGACGCGGCGCAGGACGGCACCAGCATCGCGCTGGCGATGGCCGAAGCGTGCCAGAGTGGCGCGATCGTGGCGATGCTGGCCGACCGCGGACGCGGTCACGAGGTGCTCCGGCGTACCGAGTTTCTCGGTTCGTCCGCGCCATTTCCGGTCAGCCCGTGGCTGCTGGCGCATACGCTGCGGGTACCGGTGGTACTGTGCTTCGGACTGTACCTGGGCGGCAATCGTTACCGGCTGATTTTCGAGCCGCTCAGTGACCGGGTCGAGATTCCGCGGCACAACCGTGGTCCGGCGCTGGATGCATTGATCGCCCGCTATGCGCAACGGCTGGAGCATTACATCCACGTTGCACCCTACAACTGGTTCAATTTCTATGATTTCTGGCAAGACACACCTGCTGCTGCCGGGCCTGTTGCTGGCACTGTCGGCGACCACGTCAGCGTCTGAGCCGGCGCCGGCTTCCAGCGCGCCGGCACCGGTGCTCGCGCCCTCCGCACAGGCCTTGATCGCCGCGCTGGGTCAGCCGGCGCCGGCGCATACGGCGTTTGCCGAAGCGCGATTCCTCAAGCTGCTGGATCGACCGCTGGTGGTATCCGGCCAGTTGTCATGGCTGGGCGGCGACCAGCTGCAACGCCGTGTCGAGCTGCCGCGGCAGGAAACCGCCACCATCGCCGACGGCGAGGTCACCCAGCAGCGCGAGGGCAGGCGGCCACGTCACTTCTCGCTCAGGCATGCACCGCAATTGCAGGTGTTGCTGGACAGTTTCGTGGCCCTGCTCAGCGGTGACGCGGCGCGGTTGCAACAAGCCTTCGAGATTCGCCAGAGCGGTGTGGCCGACGCGGCCTGGACACTAACCCTGGTGCCGCGTGATTCGTCTGTCGCTCGTACCGTGGCCAGCATCAGCATCAATGGCTACGGCCATCAGTCGCGCTGCATGCAGATGCAGGAAGCCGATGGCGATCTCGCCATCGACCTGCTCGGCCCAATGGCGGCGAAGATGCCGAGCCAGCCGACCCGCGCCGCACTGCAATCGCTGTGCGAGAGCACCCCCTGAGCCATGCGTCCGGGCTCACGCGCGGCGTTGCTGGTGATCTGGTTGCTGGTCCTGGCCGGACTCGGCTGGGTGGTCAGCCAGCGTCTGAAAGTCAGCACCGACCTGCGCAGTTTCATGCCGGCACCGACCACCCCGGATCAGCGCCTGTTGATGGAACAGGTCGGCGACGGGCCGGGCTCACGCCTGTTGCTGCTGTCCATCACGGGCCGCTCCGATGCACAACTGGCGGCGCTGAGCCAGGGGCTGGTGAAGGCGCTCAAGCACGATCGACGCTATACTCAGGTGTTGAACGGGAGCTTCGACCTGGGCGCGCTCGACCCGAGTCTGCTGCCGTATCGCTACCTGCTCTCGCCCACGCTCGACAGCCAGCCGCTGGACGAGGCCTATCTTGCCGATCAGTTGCAGCAGCGACTGGATGATCTTTCCTCGCCGGCGGCGAGCATGCTCAAAGGCCTGCTGCCGCGTGATCCGACGCTGGAGGTGCTCAAGCTGGCCGAACGCTGGGCGCCGGCCAAGTCGCCCGAGCTGCGTGACGGTGTCTGGTTCTCGCCGCGCGGCGAAGCCTTGTTGCTGGTGCAGACCGTGGCGGCCGGTTTCGATCCCGGAGCGCAGCAGCAGGCCATCGACGGCATCCAGCAGGCGTTCCACGCACTGCCGAACAGCGACGGCGCCAAGCTCGAACTGAGCGGGCCCGGCTATTTCAGCGTGGTGGTCGGTGCGCAGACGCGGCACCAGGCGGACTGGATCGGCCGCATCTCCACCATCGGTTTCATAGCCTTGTTGCTGCTGGCCTACCGCAGCTTCAGCTCGCTGTTGCTGTCGGCGTTGCCGATCGCCAGTGCGGCCCTGGCCGGCATCGCGGCGTTGACGCTGGCCTTCCCCGAAGTGCACGGCATCACCCTGGCGTTCGGCTTCACCCTGCTTGGCGTGGCGCAGGAGTATCCGATCCGCGTACTCAGTCATCGGCGTGCCGGCGAGGATGCGGTGCAGAGCATGCGTGCGCTGTGGCCGCTGTTGCTTACCGCCATCGCCTCGGCCTGCATTGCGTATCTGGCCTTCTATGCGTCCGGCGTGAACGGCTTGAAGCAGCTTGCCGTGTTCACCATCGTCGGTCTGCTGGTGGCCGGCTTCAGCACGCGTTATCTGCTGCCGCACCTGTTGCCGCGCCGCGTGCGCGACGTGGCGCAGATGGGCTGGCTGATCAAGGCGCGCGACCTGGTCGACCGGTTGCCGCGGCCGCGCTGGATTCCGGTCGTGGTCGCGCTGGCCATTGCCGCGATGCTGGCGCTGGCCCCCGGCCCGTTCTGGCAGAACAACCTGGCCGCGCTGACGCCGTTGCCGACGGCCATGCTGCAACACGACGCGCGCCTGCGCGAGGCGCTGGGCGCGCCGGACGTGCGTTACCTGCTGGTGCTGCAGGCGCCGACCGAGCAGGGCGTGCTGGCCTTGTCCGAGCAGCTCCAGCCGCAGGTCGATGCGCTGATCGCGAAGCATGCCGTCGATGCGGTGGAACTGCCGTCGCGCTATCTGCCGCCGGCGTCATTGCAGCACGCGCGCCAGCAGAAACTGCCCGATCGCGACACGCTGCAGAAAGCCTTGAACCAGGCGTTGCAGGGCCTGCCGTTCCGCGCCGATCTGTTCCAGCCATTCGTTGAGGACGTGGAGACGGCGCGCACGCTGCCGCCGCTGACTCCCGAAAAATATGCGCAGTCACCGCTCGGCCAACGCCTCGCCGCGATGCTGGTGCAACGCGACGGCCACTGGCTCGGGCTGGGCACCGTCAGTGGCATCCATGACGTGGCCGCCTTGCAGGCGCTCGGCGCGGACCGTCATGGCACGGTGCGCCTGCTCGACCTGAAAGCGGCCTCCGAATCGCTGGTCGCCGCGTATCGAACGCGGATCCTGCAGGCGTTGCTGATCGCCAGCCTGTTGCTGGTCGTCACCATCAGTGTTGCCTTGCGCAGCGTGCGACGTGCCTGGCATGTGCTGGCGCCGATGACGCTGGCCACCTTCCTGGTGCTGGCGGTGGAACGACTTGGCGGCATCGAGATATCGCTGTTCCATCTGGTCGCGCTGATTCTTGCCGGTGGCCTGGGCCTGCATTACGCGCTGTTCTTCGAGCGCGACACGGGCGACCCGGCCGAACAGCGCCGCACCCTGCACGCCACCATCGTGTGCGTGCTGTCTGCGCTGCTGGTGTTCGGCATGCTGGCCTGGGCCACGATTCCGGTGCTGCGTGCCATCGGGCTCACCGTGAGCCTCGGTGTCGCGTTCCACTTCTGCCTGTCGATCCTGATGGCGCCGCATGCCCATGTTGCCGAAGACTGACTGGGCCCACCTGATTCCGCACGCCGGCAGCATGTGTCTGCTGGACGCGGTCGTGCAATGGGACGAGCGCAGGATTCATGCGACCAGTGCCGGCCATGCGCGCGCGGGCAACCCGCTGCGCACGGCCGAGGGCTTGCACGCGATCAACCTGGCTGAGTACGGTGCCCAGGCGATGGCCGTGCACGGTGGCTTGCTGGCGCGCGCGCGTGGTGACGAGCTGGCGCGCCCGGGTCGCCTGGTCAGTCTGCGCGACGTGCAGTTGTCCGAAGCATACGTCGATCGTCTGGACGGCCATCTGGACGTCCATGCCGAATGTCTCTATGCCGACGACGGCGGTGCGCAATACACGTTCCGCGTCGAACATCGTGGCCGGCTGCTCGCCAGCGGGCGTGCCGCGGTCATTCACCCCGCAGTTTGATCCAGTGAGCGAGCGAACCATGTCCGAACCCACAACTGCACGTCGCGCGCTGGTCACCGGCGGCAGTGGCGAACTCGGCGCGGCGATCTGCGATGCACTGGCCGACGCGGGCTGGCACGTCATCGTGCATGCCCACCGCAGCCCTGAGCGTGCGAACCAGATGGTGGCGGCGATCCATCATCGCGGAGCAGGCGCCCAGGCCATCGCGTTCGACGTGTGCGATGCCCGCGCCAGTCGCGCGGCACTGGATCAGCTGCTGGTCGACGGCCCGATCCATGCGGTGATCAACAACGCCGGCATCCACGACGATGCGCCGATGGCCGGCATGAGCGGCGAGCAATGGCATCGGGTGATCGATGTCTCGCTCCACGGTTTTTTCAACGTGACCCAACCGCTGCTGTTGCCGATGGCCCGCGCGCGTTTCGGCCGCATCGTGTCGGTGAGTTCGGTGGCGGCGATGCTGGGCAATCGCGGCCAGACCAACTATGCCGCGGCCAAGGCGGCACTGCACGGCGCCAGCAAGTCGCTGGCGCGCGAGATGGCCTCGCGCGGCATCACCGTCAACGTGGTGGCGCCCGGCGTCATCCAGGGACGCATGGCCGACGCGGCGTTCCCCGCCGAACGCATTCGCGAAGTCGTGCCGGCCCAGCGCGCCGGTACTCCGCAGGAAGTGGCAGCACTGGTGGCGTTCCTGTGCAGCGACGCGGCCGCGTATATCAACGGGCAGGTGATCGGGGTCAACGGCGGCATGGGCTGAGTCTGGAAGACAGCGGGTGTCCCGAACGAACCCCCGACAGGCAACTGCTCGCGGCACCGCCTCGCGCCTCGCCAAGCCGTCCCGGAAGGTCAGCCCCAGCTTCGCTCCGCACCGATTTCCCTCATGCCTGGATTGACCAGGCACGAGTACACGCCAGCCGACGAGCAGTCAGGCATCCGCCGGCAGCCCGGGAATATCCAGTGCGTCGCTACCCCGGGCATTCAGTAGCTGATCGTGGATGTGCGCCAGCGACGCCAGCAAGCGTGAACGCGCCTCGGTGGCAAACGGGTTTTCCTGCTGGATCGCGGCAAACAGGTGGCCCGCATCACCGCGCACGGCGGCCAGCATGTTCTGCAGGCCCTGGAACGATGGCGGCGCCAGGGTCAGATCCTCGCCCACGCCCATGTCGACCAGACCCTTGGCGATGAAGAACGCCAGTGCATGGGTGCTCGCCATGGCGCGGTCGTGGGTCGCGGGGTCCTGGTCGATGACCTCGCAACCCAGGTCGGCAAAAAGCTGGCGTGCCTGCGCTGCCGCCTGCGGATGTTTCTCGCTGGCGCAGATCACCGTGCGCAGTGGCCGGTCGCCGCGCGCCAGGCTGATCGGGCCGAACAACGGATGGGTACCGACATGGGCAATCTCCGCGCCCAGACATTCCTCCATCGCGGCGCAGGGGAGCATCTTCACGCTCCCCACGTCCAGCACGGTCTGGCCGGCATGCAACAGCGGGCGCAGCCGCAGCAATGCGTCGCGCATCTGCGGCACCGGCATTGCCAGCACGATCCACTGCGCCGACTCGACGGCGGCTTGCAGCGAATGCGCGGCCAGCAGCGGAGGTATGTCCGCCTGCGGGTCGAACACGCAGACACGATGGCCCGCTTCAAGCAACAACCCCGCGAAGGCGCGACCGAAGCGGCCATGGCCCAGGATGGCGAAGTTCATGGCTGGCTGTGCACAGTGGCATCCATCGTTGATCCTTGCTGGTTCCGGTCGGCTGCGTTCCGGTCGGCGAACACGAGATGGCGTCGTGCTCGTGCCAGGCTGCGCATGTCACGCCGAGAGTGCCTGCACCGGCATCGCTCGGCAAGACATGGCGTGGCGTCAGCCGGCCGGCGTCCGCGCCAGCAGATCAGCCAGCGGCACGGCCTTGCTGAACAGCCAGCCCTGGGCGTAGGGGACGCCGCGCGCGAGCAGGAAATCCGCCTGTGCCCGTGTTTCCACGCCTTCGCTGATCAGGGTCAGGTTGAGCGACTTGGCCATGTCGATGATGTGCAGCACCACTTCGCTGGTGACCGAGCCGGTGCCGATGGCGTCGACGAACACCTTGTCTATCTTGAGGTAGTCCGCGCGGAGGTTGTTCAGATGCGAAAGACTGGAGAAGCCGGTGCCAAAGTCGTCGATCGCGACGCGCACGCCCAGTTCCCGGATCCGGCTGATGACGCGATTGGCGCGGACGGGGTCGACGAAGGAGTGCTCGGTGACTTCCACCACGAGGTTGTACGGCGCGATGCCCGGCGTCGCGACCAGCTGGCGCAGCCAGGTCACGACATCGTCCGAGTGCAGGTCGGCCGACGACAGGTTGACGCTGATGTAGGCACCCGGATGCTGGCTGAAGAAGCGTGGTCCGTCGATGGCCACCTGCTTCAGCACGTATTCGGTGAAGCGCTGGATCAGGCCGCATTCCTCGGCGGCCTGCATGAACAAACCCGGCCGCATCCCGACCTCCCTGTTGGCAGGCCAGCGCAGCAAGGCCTCGGCGCCGGCCATGTTGCCGGTATCCAGCTCGACGACAGGCTGGTAATACAGCACGAATTGCTTCTGCCTGAGTCCGGCACGGAGTACGGCCGGCAAGGAAGCGCGTTGGCGGGTCAGCACCACGATGGCCACGACCAGCGCAATCCCCAACACCAGCCCGATCGGCATCAGGATCAAGGCGAAGGCGCGCAATCGAGTATTCAGATGGGCCAGTGGTATGGCCGCGTAGGACGCCATGTCGTACCGATTCGACGCGCGCAGCACCACCAGATAGCTGCCGTCGAAAAAATGGCCCCGGGATGAGTCGCCCTTCCGGGCCAGCCAGCGCGGATCAAAGAAGCCGCTGTGCGCCAGGAGTTGCCTGGAGCTTTCGCCATACACACCTTGCGAGGTGCCGGCAATGTCGACCGATCGCGAGAGCAGTGATTCCGGATGGATCGCCACGGCGTAGTCGTCCTTGGCCATGACCAGCAAGGGCCGGTTGCCCTCGATGACGACCGATGTATAGATGCGAACCCCGAAGCGGCTGACGTAGCTGGGCGGGCCCATGTCAAAGCCGTCGCCGCGCGCGCCCACCGCCGAGCATGTGATCCGGTTGCCCGAAACATAGCCGACCGCACGCACATAGTCGTAGTCGATGATGACGGCGCGCAGTTGCGAGCGTTTCGCATCCGAACAGGTTTCAGGGCTTCTGATCTGCTGCAGTCGCCGATAGGCGGCGATGCCCTGGTCGGCCATCTCCTCCGTACGCTGCAGGGTTCCGCTGGCCAGGTTTGCGGCCTGACGGGTTGCCTCGTCGATGCTCTGGCGATGCGCGAACGAGAGCGCCGCGGCGATCGGCACGACGATGGCAAGTACACACAGACCCAAGGCGATCGTCGTCGCAAGCCGGCTTTGCATTCCCGTCCCCCTTGGCGCGAGCCCACCGGTACGTGGCCGGCAGAGCTCCGATCATGCCCTATCGCCGCATGCCGTGAACAGGTCTGCCGGCCAGGGAGCCGAGCGCCGATCGATCAGAAGCGGAGGCGGGCGAACAGCGACGGACCATCCAGCTTCATGTCCAGATTGGCGTCATACGCGTGCTTGCGCTGATGCAGGACGACGCGGCTGTAGCCGTATTCAGCACCCAACCCGAGGTTCTTCCATGGGAACCATTCCACTCCGAGTGCGGCATTGACGATGTGACCGCTCAGCCGGCCGCCGTTCTTTTTCACGCCGGCGGCGTCGGCGTACATCCGCCACTGGTCGTTGAATGCGTGCCGCCAACCCAGCTGCAGCATCGGTGCCCAGGCGCTGTCGCTGGTGCTGGACGAGGCCCCGCCCACCGCTGTGCCGTTGACGCTGGCTTGTCCACTGATGCCGGCATGAACCTGGTAATAGGCGGCGCCGAGCCCCACCCCGAATACATCGTTGCCGTGCCCGAGCCACCAGCGGTAAGCCGCGCTGCCGAAATCGAAATCGAGCTTGCCGCGAACCGATGCGGTGGCATCGTAGTCATTTCCGGCGTAGCTGATGCCGCGGGAAATCGTCTGGGTGTTTTGCCGATTGACGCGGTAGTAGTCGAACGAGAAACCCTGGCTGTCCCCGATCAGAAAATCCAGTCGGGCACGCGGCACGCTTTGGCGGTCCTTGAAACCGAGATCCTTCTCGAGATTGAAATCGCCGCTGTATGTGTTGCTCTTGTCGCTGGCGCCGATGGTCGTGTCAGTGTGCGCGTTGTAGCCACCCAGCCAGAGGCTGACCCGATCCAGTGCGGGCGACTGCTGCGCGAAGGCTCCGCTGCTGACCAATGCAAGCGTGAAGACGGACGCTGTCTGCAGTGCAAGCCGGGCATGGGGACGCGATGAGGAAGTCACTGGCGAAAATCTCCGCGCTGCCGAAGGAAACGCCTGTCCGGCGGCGCACCGCCGCCGGACAGGCGATGCGGCATGCCAGGGAAGTCGACTGTATAGGCAGCGTGCATGCGACGTCATGGTGCTGGAATTCCCCGCACGCCATCACGTCCGCATGCGTGATCGAAGCGGCGAGTGAGCGGCGCAACGCAGGCAACGAGGCAGACCGTCCGGATCGACGTTGCCCGGCAGTTCGAGCTATCTCGACGTTGCAGCAGCCTGCTGCGGAACCTTGCGAATCTTGTCCATGGGATAGCCCAGGGCTTTCGCCTTTGCCAGCAGGGCTTCGTAATCCGCCGGGGAAACCGTGGGTGTTCGCGCCATGATCCAGGTGTAGTCGCGGGCATCGCGGCCAATGATGACCTGGCTGTAGTCGCTCTTCAGCCAGGCCACGATGTACTGCGCCTTGATCGGCCAGAACACCTGTACCCCCCAGACCGCATTGCCGGTGTCGGCCTTGACGAAGCCGGTGGAATGAATGTGTTTCAGCTTGCCGTCGAAGGCGCCGTCGTTGAAGCGGAACGCGGTGGCAATGTTGCCATCGGGCTGCAACTTGTAGGTTTCCACGGCGTTGTAGGCATCCTTCTCGAACCGGGTGGGTATGCTGGCGATCACGTACCAGTCGCCCATGAAACGGGGCAGGTCGACATGGGCGACCGGCTTGATCGGCGGCAGGTCATTAGCCATGACGGCAGCGGAAGTGGTCGCGAAGGCGCAGGTCAGCAGCAGGATTTTCGGCAGGTTCATGGGGCTTTCCGGATCAATGGATGGTGGACGTTCGCGATGAACTCAGGGCCGCACGAAGCGGTAGTGCGCCACCAGCCATTCCTGGCCGTCGGCATAGCCGAACAGCTCGGCGCAGGACATCCAGAACATGCGCCAGCGCTGGAACCACAGCGGCGCAGCCTTGCTGCCGTAGGCCTGGGCCAGCACCTTCATCACCTCATCGTGGCGGGCATCCTGATTGGCCAGCCAGTGGTTCGACGTGCGCTGGTAATGGGTGCCGTCGATGTGCCAGCGTTGTTCGATGTTCAGCGCCGACTGGAACCACAGCAAGGTATCCGACGCCGGCATCAGGCCGCCGGTGAAAAAGTGCCGACCCATCCAATTGTCGTCACCTTCGGTCTCGAACGGATACATCGCGGTCTTGTGCGCGAAGATGTGCACGAACAGCTTGCCGCCGGGGCGCAGCCAGCTGGCGATGCGCTTGAGCAAGGTGTCGTAGTTGCGCATGTGCTCGAACATCTCGATCGATACGCAGCGGTCGAACCGCGATGCATCGAGTTCCAGCGCGTTCACGTCACAGGTGATCACGCGCACGTTGAACAGGCCGCGCTGGCGGCACTGCGTCTCGATGTATTCACGCTGCGGGCTGGAGTTGGAGACCGCCGTGATGCGCGCGTTCGGATAACGTTCGGCCATCCACAAGGTCAGCGAGCCCCAGCCACAGCCCAGTTCCAGAATCGACTGGCCGTCGGCCAGTTCCGCGCGCTCGCCGTACAACGTCAGCATCGCCTCTTCCGCCTCGGCCAGCGACTCGTCGCCACGCGGGTAATGGCAGCTGGAGTATTTCAGGCGCTTGCCCAGGCACAGCTGGAAGAACGCCGGCGGCAGTTCGTAATGCTGCGCATTGGCCGCATCGGTGTGGATCGCCACCGGGCTGTGCCGCAGCATCGCGATGCGTTCGGCGAAGCGCGCCGCCTGCGCATCGAGACCACCGGCCTGTTCCTCGCGCAGACGCTGCGCGCACAAGCGGCGAATGCCCTGGCGCAGCAAGGCATCGGGAATGCGGCCACGCTCGGCCATGCCGAGCAGGCCGGATGCGGGGCGTTCCTTCGGCAGTTCGGAGCTGGCTTGGGCGGAAATGTTCATCGTTCGGTCCTCCTGGGAAACCATGGGATCAGCATCGACGTGCTGCGCTGGTAGGCGCGATAGTCCTCGCCGCGGCTGCGCAGGGCCTGCGTTTCGGTGAACGGGATGCCGCTGATCCAGCGCAGGAACACGTACATCACGATCGGGCCGGACCACGCCAGCCAACCGATCGGCGAGCCGACGGCGAGGCAGACATAGGCGAACCAGTGCAGCCACTCGAAGAAATAATTGGGATGGCGCGAGTAGCGCCACAGGCCTTCGCGGCAGGTGAGGCCGTGGTTGGCCGGGTCGGCCCGAAAGCGGGCCAGCTGGGCATCGGCGATCGACTCACCGCCCACGCTGAACAGCCAGATCGCAGCGGCGGCCGGCAGCCACATGCCCGAGGCCTCCGGGTTGCGGGCCACCGCCACGAACGGCAGCGCGAACAGCACGATCAGCAGCGCCTGGAACTGGAAGAAGGCGAAGAATTTCCACTGGCTGCCGTGCCAGTGCGCGCGCAGATGCCGGTAGCGCCCATCCTCCGGCTCACCGCGGACGCGCTGCCACAAATGGACGGCCAGACGGATGCCCCAGCTGCCGCCGAGCAGGCCAAGCGCCACCCGGGTCCACGGCGCGCCATGGCCGAGCAGTGCCAGCAGCACGGCACTGCCGCCCACGCCCGCGGCCCACAACACATCCACGATGCCGGCATTGGCACGCGTGCGCTGCCATTGCCAGCCCAGCGTCATCATGGCTGCCGCCAGCAGCCATGCACACAGCAAACACAGCCAGACCGTCATGCGCTCGCTCCCGGTGTTGTCGAAACAGCAGCTGTCATCGTGCTGCCGCGTCGTGCCAGCCACGCCAGCGCTGGAGTCGCCAGGGCCCAGCCGAGACCGAGCCCGAGCAAAGCGCGCCAGGCGGGGTCGACGAAGGTCACCACCTGCCAGCCGCGCGCGGCGCCCAGATAGGCCAGCGGACCGCCGATCAGGCCCAGCAGCGCCGCCAGCCACAGGCGTTTTTGCAGATAGCGCAGGGATTGGGTGAAGGTCAGTGCGAAGGTGATCCACAATGCCAGGATCCATGCCGGAGCCAGTGCCGCGCTCGGCCACGCGGTCGCGTAGCTGGCCACGCCGGTGCGGATCAGGCCACCATCGAGCAGGAAGCCGAACACTGCCGCCAGCGCCATCAGACTGAGATCGGTGCGATAGTTCTTCGCCCAGGCCAGTTGCGCGACGGCATAGATCAGCATGCCGACGATGCCCGGCCAGGCTGCACCGCGACTGGCTCCGATCACCGCGGCAAACCAGACGGCCTGATAGCCGATCAGGCTGAGCCAGAAACTCATGCCGGCCGCTCCGGCGGCCGCGCGGCGCGATGGTTGCCCGGCTTGGCCATCAACAGATGTGCCACGCCGATCGAGCGCTCGCGGAAGCCGCCTTCGCAATAGGCCAGGTAGAACTCCCACATGCGGATGAAGCGCTCGTCGAAGCCCTGCGCGCGCACCTGCGCCAGCCTGGTCATGAAGCGCTCGCGCCAGGCCTTCAGGGTCAGCGCGTAGGAGCTGCCGAAGTCTTCCAGTTGGGTCAGCGCCAGGTCGCTGGCACGGGTCTTCGCCGCCAGCAGCGCATTGATCGACGGGATGAAGCTGCCGGGAAACACGTGGCGCTTGATGAAGTCGACCGACTTCAGCGCCTGCGCGTAGCGGTGGTCCTCGATGGTGATGGCCTGCACCAGTGCCAGCCCGCCGGGTTTTAGCAGGCTGCCGAGCTTGCCGAAATAGACGTCCAGATAGGGTGCGCCGATGGCCTCGACCATCTCGATCGAGACCAGCTTGTCGTACTGGCCGTCGAGGTCGCGATAATCCTCCAGCAGCAATTCGACACGATCGCCCAGGCCGGCGGCGGCGACACGTTCGCTGGCCAGCGCGTGCTGCTCGCGCGAGATCGTGGTGGTGGTGACATGGCAGCCGTAATGCTGCGCGGCATGCAGCGCGAAGCCGCCCCAGCCGGTGCCGATCTCGATCACCCGGTCGCCGGGTTGCAGGTCGAGCTTGCGGCAGATCCGCTCCAGCTTCCGCTCGGAGGCGACTTCCAGCGTGTCGGCCGGGTCGCTCCAGATCGCCGAGGAGTACATCAGGTCCGGCGACAGGAACAGGCTGAAGAAATCGTTGCCCAGGTCGTAATGCGCGGCGATGTTGCGGCGGCTGCCGTCGCGCGTGTTCCGGCGCAGCGCATGCCAGCCACGCAGTGCCATGCCGCCGAGCCGGGCCAGCCCGCTCTCCATCCCATCGAGCAGGTCGCGATTGCGTACCAGCAGCTGGATCAAGCCGACCAGATTGTCGCAACGCCATTGGCCGTCCATGTACGACTCGCCGGCACCGACACTGCCGTTGCGTGCCACCGCGCGGTAGAAAGCCGGGTCCAGCACCTGCAGATGGATGGCCAGGTCGGTATGCGCGATCGCGGGAAGCCCCAGCGCGATCGTGCCGCATGCGTCCTGCAGGATCAGCCGGCCATGGCGCAGGCCGACCATCTGGTCGATCAACTGCTGGCGCAGGAAGCGGTCGAGGCCGCCAATGGCGGGCATGTCGCAGCTGGCGGTGCGGGCGATCTCGTTCATGGCAAACCTCGGGATGCAGCGTCAATCGGGATGGCGGGAATGTGTTGACGGGTGGTCGTGGACGGGGTTGCGCTTCAGCCACAGGCGCAGGGCCTGCCAGTGGATCGCGCCAACCACCTGCGCGGTCATCAGCGGGTAGCGCCACAGCACGCGGGCCAGCGAACCGCCGGTCAGCCGCCGGCGCTGCAGGTTCAGGGTGGCGTCAAAGGCACGCTGGCCATCGCGGAGCACGTTCATGTGCACCCGCAGGTCGTCGCCGGGTACGGTGAAGCGCCAGTCGTATGCGCAATCCATCGGCATGAACGGCGACACGTGGAAGCGCTTGGCAAACGTCCAGTGCAAGGCGCGGCCGTGAAGCCGGGCGCTCTCGACCGGCAACACATAGGCGTGGCGTTCCTTCCACGGAGTGTTGGTGATCTCGGCGAGTACCGCGGCCAGCGTGCGGCCGTCCTCGGCGAAGCAGTAGTAGAAGCTGACCGGGTTGAACACCATGCCGAGATAGCGCAGATGGGTGAGCAGCCGGATCGGGCCGGTCGGCCGGTGACCGGTGGCTTGTTCGACCCGCTGGCGTACCGCTTCGGCCAGCGACAGTTCGCTCGGGCCGAGATAGTCGCTGCGCCGGAACTGTGCCACGTTGGCATGCTCGCTGGACCACAGCCAGCGGTTCGCGAAGACCTGCTCGACTTCGTCCAGATCCAGGTAGAGCTGGGCCATGCGATAGCTGAAAGCATGATCGTGCGGCGCATGGCGATGATGGCGCACCACGCCTTCATAGACTGCGCTGGACAGTTGCAGCGTCTCGCTGGCCGGCTTGACCGTCACGCCACCAACTCCGGCTCACGGCGCTGTGCTGCCGGCATCGACTCGGTGCCCAGTGGCCAATGCACGCCCAGCGCCGCGGCGACGTCGACCGCACTGCGCATACCATCTTCATGGAAGCCCCAGCCCCAGTAGGCACCGGCAAACCAGGTGCGGCGCCAACCCTGGATTTCCGCCTTGCGCGTCTGCGCCTGCACCGATGCCCGGGTGTAGACCGGATGGTGATAGCGCATGCGCGCCAGCACCTTGTCCGGATCGATCGCCTCGCTGCGGTTCAGCGTCACCACGAACGGATCGGGCGAGGCGATGCCTTGCAGCAGGTTCATGCAATAGCTGACCGTGCATGCCGCGTCGCGATCACGCGGCAACCACACATTCCACGCCGCCCATGCCTTGCGCTGGCGCGGCAGCACGCTGGCGTCGGTGTGCAGCACGGTGTCGTTGGCCTGGTACGTCATCGCGCCAAGAATCGACCGTTCGCGCTCGCTGGCATCGCCAAGCAGACGCAGTGCCTGGTCGCTGTGGCAGGCCAGCACGACCTGCTCGAACTGCTCGATGCCGGCGGTACTTTCCACTTCGACGCCGCTGGCATGCCGGGCGACCGATTGCACCGGACAGTTCAGGCGCTCATGCACCGACCAGTTCGCGCGCAGCGCCGCCACATAGGTCGACGAGCCACCGCGCACCACGCGCCATTGCGGCCGGTCGCTGATCTGCAGCATCTGGTGGTTGGCCATGAACTGCACCAGATAGCGTGCCGGGAACTGCAGGATCTGCGTGGCCGGCGACGACCACAGCGCCGACGCCATCGGAATCAGGTGCTCGTCACGGAACGCCGCGCCGTAACCATGCTGCCGCAGGTAGTCGCCCAGCGTGGTCAGGTCGTCGGGCCGCGACAGCAACGCCGGGGCCTCGCGATAGAAGCGGGCGAGGTCGCGCACCATGCCGAGGAAACGTGGCGACAGCAGGTTGCGGCGCTGGCAGAACAACGTGTCCAGCGTGGCCGCGTTGTACTCCAGCCCGCTGGCTTCGCTGTGTACCGCGAAACTCATCGTGGTCGGCTGCGAGGCGATGCCGAGCTGCGCGAACATCCGTGTCAGCAGCGGATAGTGCGCGGGGTTGTGCACGATGAAGCCGCTGTCGATGCGATAGTTCGTGCCGGCCTGCTGCACGTTGTGCGTGTGCGTGTGGCCGCCGAAATAATGGTTCGCCTCGAACAGGGTGACCTCATGCTTCTTCGACAGCAGCCAGGCCGAAGCCAGCCCGGCGATGCCTGATCCGATCACGGCAATCCGCATGGCTCAATACCTCGCCCTGGTCAGTACCCAGGCGGGCACCGGCTTGAGGCCGCGCACCAGCCCCAGCATCGACATCAGCTTCAGGCCGTACCAGGTCACATCCACTTCCCACCAGCGGAAACCCTGACGGCTGGAGCCGGGGAAGAAGTGATGGTTGTTGTGCCAACCCTCGCCGAAGGTGAGCAAGGCCAGCCACAGGTTGTTGCGGCTGTCGTCACGCGTGTCGAAGCGCTGCCGGCCGAAGCGGTGGGCCAGCGAGTTGATCGTCACGGTGGCATGGAACAGCACGATGGTCGAGACGAAGAAGCCCCATACCAGCATCTGTCCGCCGCTGGTGCCCCATTGCGGCGCGACGTGCTCAAGCAGCACGCCGAGCCCGTACAAGGCGATCGCCAGCAGTACCGGAATCGCGATGTCGAACCGGTCCAGCCAGCGCAGCTCCGGATACTTCGCCAGATCCGGCACCCGCGACAGGTCGGTGCGGAAATTGCGCGGGGTCAGGAACCAGCCGACGTGACTCCACAGGAAACCATGCACGCTTGGCGAATGCGGGTCGCGCGCCGTGTCGGCATGCCGATGGTGGTGGCGATGATGCGCGGCCCACCACAGCGGTCCGCGCTGCACGCAGGAGGCGCCGATCGCGGCAAACACGAACTGCACCGGGCGCGACGTCTGGAACGTGCGATGCGAGAAGTAGCGGTGGTAGAAGCCGGTGATCGCGAACATGCGCACGGCGTAAAGAGCGGCGGCCACGATCAATGCGACCGGCGACACGCCGACCCGGATCACGCCCAGGCAGGCCAGGTGCATGGCCACGAACGGCGCGGCACGCAGCCAGTCGATGCGGTCTTCCCGGTTTTCGTCGATTTCCACCGTGGCACTGGTGTCGAACCAGCGACGCAGCGTGCGCATCAGCCAGGAACGCGTCTGGCGAGCCCCGCAGGCCACGCCCGGGGTCGAGGCGTCGACCCGGTGGGGCGGCGCAATCGGGATCGGTTGGGGGGTGGCCATGGAAACATACCTGTCAGTGGTTCAATGACAGATACGGGAGAAGCCGGGCAGCGGATGCATGCGCGGCGAAATGGCCTGGTTTCACGCCATGCCGTCATGGCGTGTGCGAACAAGTGGATCCGACCGGCTGCACAAGCCGTAACAGGTCATCAATAGCGGGAGCGTCGCATGTCAGGCATGAAACAGGTCAGCGGGCTGCTCGGCTGGTTGCTGCTCAGCTTCGCCGCGGCCGCGATCGGTGCGGTGGCGTCGGCGCAGGCCGCCACCTTCTATCAGCACCTGGCGCAACCGTCGTGGGCGCCACCCTCGTCAGTGTTCGGCCCGGTATGGTCGGTGCTGTACGCGCTGATGGGCATCGCCGCGTGGCTGGTCTGGCGCGAGCGCGGCGGGCGCCGGCATCGTGGCGTGCTTGGGCTGTTCCTGATCCAGCTTTTCGTCAATGCGTTGTGGAGCTGGTTGTTCTTTGCCTGGCACCACGGCGCGCTCGCGTTCGTCGACATCGTGCTGTTGTGGCTGCTGATCGTGGCCACGCTGGCTGGCTTCTGGTGCGTGCGGCCGTTGGCCGGCGCGCTGCTGCTGCCGTATCTGTGCTGGGTCAGCTTCGCCTCGGCGCTGAACTTTGCCGTGTGGCATCTGAACCCCCTGATTCTTGGCTGAGTCGAGCTGAATCCCTGAAGGTGCGGGCGCTGGAGCCACGTCATCGACAAGACCGGCCCTACCCGGCGAGATGATCCGCAGACAGGATCCAACGGGAGCGGCTTGACGGCACCTGCTGATCAGGCTTCAGAAACTGCCCGGGCTGGCCGATAAGCACAGGGAGACTGACGGCTGCAGGTCGGTTACCGTGCGGCTATCGTCGTCAGCAAGGCCTGATGGCCCGGGAGCGCCCGGGGTCTTGATCTCGCGGCAAGGGCATCGGTCCGGAACTGAAAACGGGTCGAATACAGGTACGGCTTTCAGCACCATCGTCCAACCGGCACACCCACGCGGCAAACTGTCAGAAAACATGGATCTGCACGAATTTCATCCAGCACGGAAAGATCGTCGGATCGGCAATCACGGCGATCAGTTGATCGACATGCCCGCACCATCGCGCGTGGCGGCATGGCTGTGGGGGTTGCTGGCCCTGCTGGTTGGCCTGGCACTGGTGATGTTCCTGTATCACCAGCAGCAACGGCGTCACCAGGCCGAGCAGACTTTCATTCGTGGCGAGATGGCCGGAAAAACCTATGCTGCCCTGCAGGCTCGACTGAATTCCGCGGAAGAGATACTGCGGGCCGTGCAGACGC
Source organism: Rhodanobacter sp. (assembly GCA_035564915.1). GTDB lineage: Bacteria > Pseudomonadota > Gammaproteobacteria > Xanthomonadales > Rhodanobacteraceae > Rhodanobacter. The sequence continues at coordinate 34,588 of DATMTH010000120.1, read as the reverse complement.
TCTATCTGGCCTCTGAAGATGTGACCTCAAACGAATTTTCCAACGCTTATACCAATCTGCGTCCGCGCAAGCGCTTTCCCAATTTGCTGGCCCTGACCTTCGCCTCGCGCGAACACGATCCCGCTGGCGACCGCTACGTGATCCGCTGGGTCGAGCCGATAAAGGGCAACGAGGCACTGGTCGGGCTGGAAGAGAATACCCAGCCGCACAATCTCGCTGGCGTGCTGGTTTCACGTGATAGCGACGAGGCCACCTTGTCGGCACCGTTCCATCTTGTGCAGCAAGGCGCAGCCGCGGACCTTGCCGATGGCATCACGTTCGGGTTGCCGGTATTCAGTCACGGCAGTTCACCGCGAACCAGGCAAGAGCGGCAGCAGCGGATGATCGGTTCGATTGCGGTGTCGTTTCGTGCAAGCGGACTGGTTGGCGACACCGAACAGGACGATGTGAAGCGCGAGCTGCGCCTGCAGATCAGTGACGTCACCGACCCCGATCATGTGATGCCGCTGTTCGATTCGGCACCGGGCGAGGCCGACGTGGCCGGCGGCTATCATTTCGAACGCAAACTGGATTATGGCAGCCGTATCTGGAACGTGGTGATGCAGCCGCGTGCATCCAGTGCGTCCACGACCGACTGGCGCGAGTCGATCCTGCCGGCTGGAGTGCTGGCGAGCGTGCTTCTGGCGCTGCTGGTGTACTCGGTTGTCGGCACGCGGCAGCGAGCTCTCGAACTCGGCTGGCAGATGAGCCGGCGCTATCGCGAGAGCGAGGAACGCTTCCGCGCGCTGAACGACTTGCTGCCCGCACTTGTGCTGCTTGCCGACGTCGAGAGCGGCCGGATCACCTATGCGAACCACGCTGCACGCGACCGTCTCGGCGACCGGGTGACCGAACATCTTTTGTCCGGCCTGTTCGAGGATGCGGACCTGTGCGAGCAACTCCAGCACACCGACATCGGTGGTTGCGAGCGGGTCGAGGTGCGGCTGCACAGCGATACGAGTGTGCAGTTCTGGGCCAGCGTGGCGATCTTGCGGATCGAGCTGAATGGCCATGGCAAGCTGTTGATGGTGGCCAGCGACACCAGTGAACAGCGTCAGCTTACGCAACTGCTGAGCCACCAGGCCAGCCACGACGCGCTGACCGACCTGTACAACCGGCGCGAATTCGAGCGTCGCCTGCAGGATGCGCTGGCGGCGATCTCGGCGCCTGCGGCAACCGTGGCATTGCTGTACGTCGACCTTGACCAGTTCAAGCTGATCAACGACACCTCCGGCCATCTTGCCGGTGACCAGTTGCTCGCCCAGCTTTCGGCCGTGATGCGCAAGCAGCTGGGCAGTACCGATGTGCTGGCACGGCTTGGCGGCGACGAGTTCGGCGTGCTGCTGACCGGAATGGCCGACCAGAACGAGGCAAAGGCCGTTGCCGAGCGCCTGCGCCGTTGCATCGATGGCTACGTCTTCATCTGGGAGCAACACAGTTACATGATCAGTGCCAGCATCGGTGGCGTGGTTGCCGATCGTCCGGGGGTTCCGAGCAGGGATCTGATGGCACAGGCGGACACCGCCTGCTATATGGCCAAGGATTCGGGCCGCAATCGCGTGCATTTCTATTCCGGGCGCGACGACCAGACCGTGCGCCGGCGCAGCGAGATGGAATGGGCCAACCGCTTGCGCCGGGCGATCGACGAGCGGCGCCTGCAGCTCTCCTATCAGGAGGTCTGGCCATTGCCGCTGAGTGGCGGCAAGCCCGGTATCGAGATGCTGTTGCGCTTTCGCGAGGAATCCGGCGAGTTGGTGCTGCCGGGCGTATTTCTGCCGGCAGCGGAACGTTACGGCTTGATGCCGGTGATCGATCGCTGGGTGATCGAGACCGTGCTGGCCAACTTCGACCGATTGCATCCGGCCGGCAGCCGGCTGGGTCTGGTGGCGATCAATCTGTCCGGAGCCAGCGTCGAAGATGAAGCGCTGACGGACTGGATCATCACGCTGCTGCAGCACCATCGGGTCGAGCCCTCGCGGGTGTGCTTCGAGATCACCGAGACGGTGGCGGTGCGCAATCTGTCGAAGGTGGCACCCTGCATGGCGCGGCTGCGCAGTGCAGGATGCCGCATCGCACTGGACGATTTCGGTGCCGGCATGTCTTCATTCACCTATTTGAAGAACCTGCCGCTGGACATGATCAAGATCGACGGCAGTTTCGTGCGCGACATGCTGACCGACCCGGTCAGTCATCTGATGGTCAAGGCAGTCACCGACATTGGCCACGGGCTCGGTCTTGAGGTGATTGCCGAATGGGTGGCCGATGCAGAAACAGTGCAGGCCCTGACGGCGTTGCGGGTGAACTGGGTGCAGGGTTTCAGCCTGCATCGGCCGGAACCGGCGCTGTTCTATCGCGATCAGGACGAGGTGATATCCATTTCCTGATCTTCGTCCAGCGAAGCTGATCCGGTTCGACCGCACCGGCGATGGCTGCTGGAGGCCTCAATCCGCTTCGTCAGCGCGTATCAGATCGGCCAGCGGCCTTGCCTGGCTGAACAGCCAGCCCTGTGCAAAGACGACGCCGTGTTCGCGCAGGAAATCGGCCTGGGCCTGGGTTTCCACGCCCTCGCTGATCAGGGTCAGGTTGAGCGATTTGGCCATGTCGATGATGTGCAGCGCCACTTCGCTGGTGACCGAATCGGTGCCGATCGCGTCGACGAATACCTTGTCGATCTTGAGGTAGTCGGCGCTCAGTTTGGTCAGCTGCGAAAGGCTGGAGAAGCCGGTGCCGAAATCGTCGATCGCCACGCGCACGCCCAAGGCATGGATCTGGCTGATGATCCGGTTGGCACTGACCGGGTCAACGAAAGAGTGCTCGGTAACTTCGACGACTATGTTGTATGGCGCGACGCCCGGGGTCGTGACCAGCCGTCGCAACCATGTGACTACATCATCCGAGTGCATGTCGGGCGACGACAGGTTGACACTGATGTAGGCGCCCGGATGCCGGCTGAAGAAGCGTGGTCCGTCGATGGCCACCTGGGCCAGCACGTATTCGGTGAAGCGCTGGATCAGGCCGCAATCCTCCGCGGCCTGGATGAACAGGTTCGGCCGTGCGCCGACCTGCTTGTTGAGTGGCCAGCGCAGCAAGGCCTCGGCACCGACCATGTGACCGGTGGCGAGCTCGACGATCGGCTGGTAGTGCAGCACGAACTCCTTGCGCTTGAGCGCCACCCGGAGCGCGGTCGGCAACGAGGTATGCAGGCGTGTGAAGAACACGATCACCGCGACCATCGCCGCGCCCAGGGCGAGAGCGATCGGAAGCAGGACGATCATGAACGCATGCAGGCGCGATTCCAGATTGGTCACCGGAATGGCCGTGTACGCAGCCAAATCGAACCTTTTCGTGGATCGGATCACCACCAGATGCTTGCCGTCGAAAAGGCTCGCCTGATGGGCGCCCATGCCCAACGCCGTCATCCACGCCGGATCAAAAGCGCCACGATGTGCCCACAGTTGCCGCGAGCTGTGCCCAAACACGCCCTGCGATATTTCCCCCGGAGTGCCGGTTGCCACGTCGAGCAGGGCCTGCGGGTGCACGGCTACGGCAAAATCCCCCAGCGCCGTCACCACAAAACGACGGCTGCCGCCGATCGCCGCCGACAGGTAGACCCTTGTGCCTCCCGGGCTGACGTAGCTGGGTGTGCCCAGGTCGATGCCGTCCGTCTGGGGGCCCAGGGCGGAGCACACGACCCGGTTGCCGGAGATGCGGCCGACCGCCTGGACATATCCGTAGTCCATGGCAATTTCGCGCATCTTCTCGCGCACGGCGCTGGAGCAGGTTTCGCTGGCGACGACGGGGCGCATTCGCGCGTACGCTGCGGATGCCTGTTCACCCACCATCTCCGTGCGCCGCGTAATTTCGCTTGTCAGGCTCATGGCCTTGGCCGTCGCCTCGTACGTGCTCTGGCGACGAGCCAGGTACAGCGCAGCCGCAATCGGTACCACCACAGCCAGTGCGCACATGAGCAGCGCGATGGTAGTGGCGGTTCGATTTTGCATCAGGCCCCCTGCTTCATGCATGCATGTCGGTGCATTGCCGGCAAAACGGATCATGCATCAATGGCGACTGTCGTGCACGGGTCATGGCGTCATGCCGTTGGTCGATGCCGTGCAACGAGATGCCCGGTGCCCGCGTGGGGCCGATCGGCCCGGACCAGGGCTTCGTGATCCGTGAGGGTCTCCAGGTGCAAGGGGCGATGTTGATCGAGTTTGATTCGCATCCGGTCGCACTTGCCGCGCGGGCCGAGCATCCTGATCAGGCCGGATATCGCGATGCTGTCGCCACCGGGATCGGGTTTGTCCGTCATGGCCTGGATATCGGCATGGCGTGGTCGAGCAGCCGGTGCATGATTCCCTGGCCGGCCATCACCCCGCTCGGGCCTTGCGCTTGCTGGTTGCTGTCGCGCGGGCGGCCGGCTCTTTTGCGGCGGTCGGCTTGCACGATTTGCTGCTGGCGCCACAGCAGTTCTCGGTGAGGTAGCCCATCAGCGCGGACATGGCATCCATGACCGGCGAGTAGTAGATGAAGCGGCCATCCTGCCGACTGCTGATCAGGCTGGCGTGCACCAGCTCTTTCAGGTGGAACGAGAGAGTGGCGTTGGCGAGGCCAAGTTTTTCGGCAATGGCGCTGGCCGCCAGGCCTTCTGGCGCATGCTCCACCAGCAGGCGATAGACGGCCAGTCGCGACTCCTGGGCGAGTGCGGACAGGGCGGCGATGGCTTGTTTGGTCTGCATGCGCTGGGCGGTCATGTCACGGTTGTCCCGGATGAGTCCTTGGCTTGAGTGTAGTGGCTGGGGCTCCGGCAACGGCACCGATCGCGCCATGGCGATGTAGCATCAAGTCCGCGGCGCTTCGTACCAGTGCCTGCTGCGGTTGACGATGCGCACCACCGAGAGCATCACCGGCACTTCGATCAGTACGCCGACCACCGTCGCCAGGGCGGCGCCGGAATGCACGCCGAACAAGCCTGTCGCGGTGGCCACGGCCAGCTCGAAGAAGTTGCTGGCGCCGATCAGCGCCGAGGGGCCGGCCACGCAGTGCGGCACGCCGAAACGGTGATTGAGCCAATAAGCCAGCGCGGAGTTGAAGTACACCTGGATCACGATCGGCACGGCCAGCATGGCGATGATCGCAGGCTGCGCCAGAAGCTGCCGGCCCTGGAAGCCGAACAGCAATGCCAGGGTGGCCAGCAACGCACACAGGGATGCCGGGCCCAACCGCTGCAGCAGCGCCAGCAACTGCGCTTCGCCACCGCGTGAAAGCACCCGCTGCCGCAGCAGCATGCTGCAGACCACCGGCACCACGAGGTAGAGGAGTACCGACAGCAGCAGCGTGTTCCACGGCACGCTGATCGACGATATGCCCAGCAACAGGGCAACGATGGGTGCGAATGCCAGCACCATGATGGCGTCGTTCAACGCAACCTGGCTCAGCGTGAAATCTGCATCGCCGCGACACAGGCGGCTCCACACGAACACCATCGCCGTGCACGGTGCGGCCGCCAGCAGGATCAGCCCGGCGACATAGGAGTCGAGCTGGCCGGCGGGCAGATGGGCGGCGAACACATGGCGGATGAAGAGCCATCCCAGCAGGGCCATCGAGAACGGTTTGACCGCCCAGTTGATGAACAGCGTGACGCCGATGCCTTTCCACTGCCGGCGCACGGCGCCCAGTGCGGTGAAGTCGATCTTCAGCAGCATCGGGATGATCATCAGCCAGATCAGCACGGCCACGGGCAGGTTCACCTGGGCGATCTGCATCCTGCCCAGTGCTTCGAAGGTGGCCGGCAGCGCATGCCCGGACAGCGTGCCGGCCGCCATGCACAGCAGCACCCAGATGGTGAGATGGCGCTCGAAGAAGCCGATGCGACCGTCGATGGCAGGTGCCGCTGAAGCGGAGGTCGCCGCTGCGGGGCGCTGGCTCATGTGTCTCGCCTGTCGCTGCCGGTGATCGCTGCGATGTGATCCAGGGCATGCTGCAGCTCGTCGCGGCGCATGGTTTCCACCGGCAACTGGAGCAAGGCCGTGAGGCGACGGGTGATCAGTGCCTGGGCCTGGCGGAACGCCTCGGTCAGTGCGCACTCGCCCTGGGCGGCCGCCGGATCAGGCAGGCCCCAGTGGCTTTTGACGAAGTCGCCGAACAGCACCGGGCATGCCTCGTTCGCGGCGTTGTCGCACACGGTGATGACGATATCCAGTGCCGGCGCGCCGGCTTCCGCAAAGCGATCCCAGGACTTGCTGTCGAGATCCCCGGTGAGCAGGCCGAGGGTCCTGAGCAGTTCGAGCGCGTGGGGGTTGACCCGTCCCGTCGGCTGACTGCCTGCACTGAAGGCTTCGAAGCGACCCTTGCCGAGGTGGTTGAGCGTTGCCTCGGAGAGGATGCTGCGGGCGGAGTTGCCCGTGCAGATGAACAGAATGCGGCTGGGGCGCATGTCGGCCTCGTATTGAATTCTATATTTCCATTATCATAGAATTGTTTGAACGACACAACACCGAGCGCGGCCACGACGATGCAGGATCTGCCCAACATGGACCCCGAAGCGCTGCAGACGCCCAGCCTGGAGCGGCTCGGCCTGCCGGCGGATTCCGGCCATCCGCCACGCATCCTGATCCTGTACGGCTCGCTGCGGCCGCAATCGTTCAGCCGCAAGCTGGCGCTGGAGGCCGAGCGCATCCTGCGCCAGTTCGGGGCCGAGACGCGGGTGTTCGATCCGCACGAACTGCCCATGCTGGACAGCGTGCCCGCCAGCCATCCCGCGGTGCAGGAATTGCGCGCGCTGTCGTTGTGGTCCGAAGGGCAGGTGTGGGTCAGTCCCGAGCGGCATGGCGCGGTGACCGGCGTGTTCAAGAACCAGATCGACTGGCTGCCGCTGGAAGACGGCAGCGTGCGTCCAACCCAGGGTCGCACGCTGGCGGTCATGCAGGTTTGCGGCGGCTCGCAGTCATTCAACGTGGTGAACAGCTTGCGCCTGCTCGGTCGCTGGATGCGCATGGTGACCATTCCGAACCAGTCGTCCGTGGCCAGGGCCTGGCAGGAATTCGACGACGCCGGTCGCATGAAGCCATCGCCTTTCTACGACCGTGTGGTGGACGTGATGGAGGAGCTGTTCAAGTTCACCCTGATGGTGCGCGACCGCAGCGGCTACCTGGTCGACCGCTACAGCGAACGCAAGGGTGCCGCCACCGCGCGCACGCTGGCTGCGGCGGCCAGCGTGGTGGAAGTCGCGGCGCATCCCGTGCGCGTTTCAATCACCACGGATCAGGTGCAGGCCCCGGCGGAGCAGCTACGCCATGGCTGCACCACCGGCGTGTGCTGATCACGATCCGGTTGAATGAGTCATGCCTCCGGTTCGGATTTTGCCCACCCGGGCCCGGCCACGCGGGCTTCTGGTCGAGCCGAAGCCGTTCGCTTCATTCGTCCGGCAACGGCTCGCCTGCCTCGGCTGGCATGGCTTCGATGGACGGCTCCACGACACCAGGCACCGCCGATACGCCGCGCGCCATGCTTGCAAACACTTCATCGCGCCGCACCCAGGCGTGGTAGAGCGCTGCGGCCAGGTGGATCAGCACGGTGGCGAACAGCAGCAGGGCCAGCCAGGTGTGGGCGCTGCGCAGTACCGCGTAGACGGTGGCGTCGTGCGGTGCGATCGGCGGCAGTGCGAAGCCCTTGAACAGGGTCACCGGATAACCGCCGGCCGACAGCATCGACCAGCCGATCAGCGGCATCGCGAACATCAACGCGTAGAGCAGCCAGTGCGACGCCCGGGCCGCGAACACCTGCGCGGCGGGCAAGTCGCGCGGCAACGGCGGCGGGGCATGGCGCAGCCGGTTGATCAGCCGCACGATCACCAGCAGCAGGATCGCGATGCCCAGTGGCCGATGCAGGCTCACCAGGCCGGGGCGAAGGCTCAGCGAGGCGACCATGCCGATGCCGACGAACAGCATGGCCAGAATCGCCAGTGCCATGCACCAGTGCAGTACGCGCGCCGCGAGATTGAAGTGACCGGACACGTGGTCCGCGGGTTGACGCGCGCTCATGGCGTGGCCTCCCTTGGCACGGCCTTGCCGGTCGCGGCATCGGCCTTGCCGCCGGCGATGTCATGCTCGCGCCGATTGAACGACACCGAATAGACGGCTGAACGTGCGGCCAGGATCGGGTCGTCCGAACCTTGCACGCCGGAGGGCAATACCAGGGGGTCATAGTTGATGTCGCGGCAGGCGCCCGTGGTCTGGGGTGTGGTGCTTTCGATCACCAGCGTGCCGACGGTGACGTGACGGCGATCATCGGGCCAGCTTTGCGACGGGTCGGCAACCGGGTCGCCCGGTTGCGCCACGGTCACCACCATGTCCCAGCGCAACGGTCCCTGCGCCAGTCGGGCAGTCAGGTCCTCGCCGAGGAAATTGCCGTCGGCCGCGGCGCGCTGTTCGGCGGTCATCGCGACAAAGGCCGTCTGTGGCTGCATCGACCAGCGCACGTTGCGGGTTTCACCAGCGTGGTTGATGAAGCGGAAGGCGTCGACGCCATTGAAGCTGGTGTTGGCCCAGCTGCTGGGCCATGGGGCGTTTTTCGCCCATGCCGCGAAGCGGGCGAACTCGGGATGCGCGGCGGCAAACGCCGCCTGCCGCGCGGGGTCGGGCTTGCCGGTCGCCGGGTCGGGCGCGTTGGCGCGGGTCTGCTCGTAGAACGCCTGCACTGACGACACGCCGAAGAACGGAAAACTGTTCATCGCCATGCGCCACTGCTGGCCGTCGTCACTGTTCAATTCCAGCGCCATGCTGCGCACGCGTGCCTTGCCGTCCAGGCCGTACGGCGAGCCGCCACCCACGGACAAGCGCCCCGCGAACGGCGTGCGCGTCGATGCGAAGATGCGTGCGCGGGACAAGGGAACGCCTTGTCCATTGCCTTCGAAGTAGCCCGCCACGCAAACACCCTTGGCGTGCGCGCGTCGATAGCCGCGGTAGATTTTGCCGTTGCCGGTCTCGATGGCGTTGGTGAAGCGTTGTGGCGTGAGTCGACCCGGCGTCAGCCAGCCGGCCACCCAGGCAAAGACGAGCGCGATGGAAACAACGATCAGCGCAATGGCGGCAAGCGCCATCCATGCATGCCGACGATCGGCTGGCGCGGTGGTGGCATCGGGTTCAGGCATGGGGGGTCCGTGGGGTGAAGTGGTGCGTGAACCCTCCTTTCGCCGGTGCGGCTTGTCCGGTTACATGCAGTTGCAGCGCCGGGTCGACCATGCGGGCCGGCGGGCCTGCGCCCGGCTGTCGTCACCAGGGGTGTGATGCTTGCGAAAACCCCGCACGCCCGTGTTCGCTCGGTCGAGTTCTTGTTCGGGCCGCTGCGATCTGCGGGCGATGCCGGACTTCAGCGATCGTCGCGAACCTTGCCGTAGGCGTCCAGTGCTTGTTGTCGCGACTGGCCCAGATCGACCATCGGTGCGGGATAGCCTCGGCGCTTCAGCAGCGCGGCATCCTGCCAGGGCTCGTGCAACAGGGCTGTCGGCGCTTCGGCCAGTTCCGGCAACCAGCGGCGCAGGTAGACGCCATCCGGATCGAACTTCTTCGCCTGGGTCACCGGGTTGAATACGCGAAAATAAGGTGCCGCGTCGGCACCGCAACCGGCCACCCATTGCCAGCCCAGCGTGTTGTTGGCGAGGTCGGCGTCGACCAGGGTGTCGCGGAACCAGCGAGCGCCGTGCTGCCAGTGCTGGCGCAGGTTCTTGGTCAGGAAGCTGCCCGTGATCATGCGTACGCGGTTGTGCATCCAGCCGGTATGCCACAGCTCGCGCATGCCGGCGTCGACCAGCGGAATGCCGGTACGACCCTGTTGCCAGCGCTCGATCACTGCCTGGTCCGCGGCGGCCCAGGAGAAATCGTTGAAGCGCGGGTTGAAGTTGTCGGTCGGCGTGTGCGGAAAGTGGTAGAGCAGATGGTGGGCGAATTCGCGCCAACCGAGTTCGCGCAGAAAGGGCTCGATGTCGGGTCGGCGCTTGCCGTCGCCGGTGCGCGTGCGCCGGTCGAGTTGGTGGTGGATCTGCCGCGGCGAAATCTCGCCGAAATGCAGGTGCGGCGACAGCCGCGAGGTGCCGTGGCGTGAGGGAATGTCGCGCGCGTGGTGGTAGTCGCCGATGGCGTCGTCGCCGAAGATCTCCAGCAATTCGTGCGCGCCGGCTTCGCCCGGTTGCCAGTTCTCGCGCAGGCCACGGGCCCAGTCGATGCGCGGCAGCAGTTCCAGCGCAGCCAGCGGAAGAGCATCGGGCAGCGCCTGCCAGCCCGGCACGCGTGGCGCGGGCAGCGGTTCGGTCGGTTTCAGTTGCGGGCGCAGGTTGCGCCAGTACGGCGTGAATACCTTGTAGGGTTGGCCTTGCCGGGTGGCGATCTGCCACGGCTCGCACCATAACGCGGCGTTGTGGCTGTGCACCGCGATGCCGTCGCCCTGCAGTGCGCTCTTGAGGTGGGTGTCGTCGGCGATCATGGCCGGCTCATGGCGCCGGTTCCAGTACAGTGCGCTGGCGCCGCTCTGTGCGATCAGCCGGCGCAGGGTTTCGAGCGGTTCGCCGCGACACAGGTGCAGGCCGGCACCGGCGCTGAGAAGGTCGCGCTCCAGCGCGGCAAGCGAATGATGCAGCCACCAGCGGCTGGCCGCGCCGTCCGACCATGGGGATTGATCGTCGCCGTGGATGAATACCGGCAGCACCTGTGCGTGGCCGGCGCAGGCGGCGCTCCATGCGGGGTTGTCGGCCAGGCGCAGATCGCGCCGGAACCACACCAGCGCCGTGCTCATCGGCAGGCGTTCCGTCGAGGCGGCACGGTGCTCAGAAACCGAACAGCGGTTGCAGCGTGCGGGCGAACCAGCCGGAAAACACCAGCGGTGCATCGGTGGCGGCCACGCAGATGCACGGCACACCCGGTGAGGTCACCGGTTGGTGCAGGGTCTCGCCATCCAGATCGGCCACGTCGCCGGGGCCGAAGTGGCCAAGCAGGTCGTCGTAGGCGCCATCCAGGATCATGGTCAATTCATTGCCGCCGTGGCTGTGCAACGGCAGCTTGCTGCCCGGCGCGATGCGCAGCAGCATCAGGTCGCCACCGCTGATGTCGTTGGCCAGGATGCGCTGCACGCCCGGCGCCACCCGGCGCCAGCGCAACGCGCGCATCGAGTTGCCGAACCACGGGTGCAGTGCCGCGGGCAGGCGGTCGGGATCGCGATCTTCGGCCATCTCGACGGGCAGCGCCACGTGTCGCGCCTCCGGCTCGTCGTCCAGCAGCGCGAGCATGGCGGCGCGTGCCTCCTCCGCTGGTGCGTCCACGCGTTGCTGCTGCATCAACACGCCGCCGATCTGGTCGGCATCGAGCAGGCGTTCGCGGCATGCCGCACAGCGTTCCAGATGCGCCGAGGCAACTACCGCCAGTGCCAGCGGCAGTGCGCCGGCGGAGTAACTGACCACGGTGGCATCGTCGAGGTGGTGATGGGGCTTCATCGTACGGCCCTCATGCTGCCCTGCAATTTCGCAAACGAACGCCGCAACGAGGATTTGACGGTGCCCAGCGGCATGTCCAGTTCACCGGCGATCTCGCTGTGGCTTTTGCTTTCGAGGTAACACATGCGTACCAGTTTCGCTTGCACGGGAGGAAGACGGTCGATCGCCTGCTTGAGCAGATCCTGGTCGAAAAACGACTCGGGCTGCGAGATGCGTTGCTCGGACTCGGCATGATCGAGGCGATCCAGGCCGTCCTGGATCGGCAACCAGTGCGGCTCCTTGCGCACGTGGTCGATATACAGGTTGCGTGCCACCCGATACAGCCAGGTGCCGAGGCCGGCCCGCGCCGGATCGAACATCGCGGCCTTGCGCCACAGCGTCAGCAGCGCCTCCTGCACCAGTTCGTCGGCCATCGACTCGGGCACGCCGAGATTGCGCAGGTAGCGCTGCAGGCGCGGCGCGAAATGATCGTAGATGCGCATGAAACTGGCACGGTCGCGCTGCATCGACACGGCGGCCATCTGCATCGACCAGTATTGCGCATCGGGTGCGGCATGGTTCGTGGTAACAGGCACGGATCGCTTCGCCCGGAAGGGCGTTACCTCGGCAACGGTTTGACCTGAACCCATCATACGCACGTTCCCGCCGCTGGCGGCCGAGTGGACGGCCCACCGGGGTGGCGGGCTTCATATCGGTTGCATACGGCGACAGCTGGCGATTGGATGCATCCGGCTGGAAAGGCCATGCACGATGCAGGCATCACCTGCCGATGTCGTGCACTGCGCGAATCAGGTCGAACCCCGCTGCAGGGCGCCATCGCCGCGTGCGGCGACCTTGTGCCGGGTGCTGTCGGGCGCAGCGCCAATCGCGCCCTTGGCGATCACCGCGCCGGTCGGCTGGCCGGTCGGCGAGCCACCAGGCGGCTCCACCGACACCGCCAGCAGCGCGCTGGTGCCCAGCTTCGCCAACAGCGTCGGGCCGAGTGTCAGCGTGGTCGGCTTGTCCAGCGCGATCATGCCGACGGAGATCGGTTTGCCGTCGGCCGGGATCAGCCACAACTCGGGTGCACGGCCGGCCTCGAAGGCCACCGGCGTGGCCGGTACCACGATCATGCGGCCACGCTGCGGATCCATCGTGGCGGTCCAGCCGGTGCTGCCGTTGTCCTGCTGGATGGTGGCGGCAAGGTAGCCGGCCCGGGTCTGGACCGACGTGGGTGCGTGTGGCGGCAGGTTGACCACCACCAGCAGGGCGACCGCCACGGCGGTGGCGCCGATACCCAGCCAGTGCCACAGCGGCAGGTTGTTCCACAGCCCTCGACGTGCCGGCGCAGCGGCGCGTGCGGGTGCGTCCAGCTGCAGCGCATCGTGGATCCGGGCCCACACGTAAGGTGCCGGCGTGACATCGGCAATCGTATCGGCCAACGGCAACAACCGGCGCTGCCACAGCGCGACCGCGGTGGCGGCTTCGCCCGAGGCCATCACCTCGTGCGCCACTTCGGCGCGGGTATCGGCATCGAGCACGCCAAGCACGTACTCGGCATAGCGCAGGTTGTGGTTGCCGTCGTCGGTAGGTGTGTTCATGGCTTCAGGCTGTCTGGTCCAGGCATGTGCGAAGTTGCATCAGGCTGCGGCGGATCCAGCTTTTCATGGTTCCGAGCGGCACCTTGCAGCGTGTCGCCAATTCGTTATACGTCGCGCCGGTGAAAAAGGCTTCACGTACCGAACTCTGTTGTTGCGGCTCCAGTTCGCCGAGGCAGTTCTCCAGCCGCCGATACTCCTGGCTGGTTTCGGCGCCGCTGGCGGGGCCGGGTTGATCGTCGACGATGGCATCGAGCCTGAGCGGATCGTCCAGTTGTTCCTCGCGGTGCTGGCGCAACCGGTCGATCGCCTTGTTGCGCGACAGCGTGACCAGCCAGGTGATCGCGCTGGCCTTGCTGGCGTCGAAGCTGGCGGCGCGGCGCCACACGGTGGTGTAAGTCTCCTGCAGCACCTCCTCGGCCTCGCTGCGATCGCGCAGCATGCGCAGGCAGACGCCGAACAGTTTCGACGAGGTGCGCCTGTACAGTTCGGCGAATGCCTTCTGGTCCTCGCGCCCGGCCTGGCGAAGCAGCTGGTTCAGTTCTTCACGTTCGGCCGGGGTGGTGGTGCTCATGGGCAAACCGTCCTGTCATCGTCAATTGACTGTTGCTGCAGCCGGGTAACCGGTTCGGGATCGTGGTGGCCCGCAGCGGCCAGCATGCAGTGCGTAGCCGATGCTGGCAAGCGCAGGCGGGATGGCAAGTGCCGGCAAGCATCGTGGCGCGCGGTAGGCGAGGGCGGCGGGGTTTGCGATGATGGGCGGCATGAATGAACGCAAGACCTTGATATCTGCCCCGGGCCGGCTGGCTCGCCGCCTGTTGCCGTTTCCGCGGCGCCCGCAGGCCATGCTGGATGCGTTGCCGGCGTTTGCCGTGGCAGCTGACGCGATCGAGGCACTGCCCGATCCGGTCGCGTTCCGGCAAACCCTGTTGCAACTGATCGGCCAGGCCACCCGGCGCATCGTGATCGTGGCGCTGTACCTGCAGGACGATGATGCCGGGCGCGAGTTGCTCGATGCCCTGTATGCGGCCAAGGCACGGGTGCCGGAACTGCAGGTGTCGGTGTTCGTCGACTGGCATCGCGCCCGCCGCGGCCTCATCGGCAAGCAGAAAAGCGAAGGTAACGCCGGCATGTATCGCGCCTATGCAGAGCGTCTCGGCGACGGCGTGGCGATCCATGGCGTGCCGGTGCAGAACCGCGAGCTGTTCGGGGTGCTGCACCTGAAGGGCTTCGTGATCGACGACGCGCTGCTGTACAGCGGTGCCAGCATCAACGACGTCTACCTGGCGCGGCACGGGCGATATCGGCTCGATCGCTACCACCTGTTGCGACATGCACCGCTGGCCGACGCGATGGTCGCGTTCCTGCAACAGCACATCGCAGGCAATCCGGCGGTACCGCGGTTGAACGTGGCGAGTGTGCCGACCACGCGCAGCCTGCAACCGGCGATCCGTGCATTGCGCCTGCAACTGCAACAGGCACGCTATGCAGTGCCGCAGCAGACGCCGGGGCTGCACGATGTGGCCGTGACGCCGCTGCTGGGTTTCGGTCGCAGCAGCAATCATCTCGACGCGGTGCTTCTGGAGTTGCTGCGCGGGGCGCGCGAACGGGTGATTCTGCTGACGCCCTATTTCAATTTGCCGCGACCGGTGCGGCTGGGGCTGGGCCAGTTGCTGCGCCGTGGCTGTCGCATCGACATCATGGTCGGCGACAAGACCGCCAGCGATTTCTATATCCCGCCGGATCGACCGTTCACCACGATCGGCCTGCTGCCGTATCTGTACGAGAACAATTTGCGCCGTTTTGCACGGGCGCATCGGCGGCAGATCGATAGCGGACAACTGAACCTGCATCTGTGGCGCGATGGCGACAACAGCTATCACCTGAAAGGGCTGTTCATCGATGACGATGTGGCGGTGCTCACCGGCCACAACCTGAATCCACGCGCGTGGTCGCTGGACATGGAGAACGCGCTGCTGCTGCGCGACCCCGCGGGACTGCTGCGTACGATGCACCAGGCCGAATGGAAGGCACTGCAGCAACATGCCACGCGGCTGTCGGACTATCGCGCGCTGGAAAGTCCGCGGCAGTATCCGGCGGCGGTGCGCAAGCAGCTTGGCCGGCTGAACCGCACGCGGCTGGATCGGTTGCTCAATCGACTGTTGTGACCCCGGACAGGCTGCACCCGCATGCATACGGCGGATGGAGCCGCATCAATCTGTAAGGTTTTTGCCCTCGCTGTGTACTAGGGGAATATCACCCACGCATCGAGGGATCGTCGTCATGCCATCTGCCATCGAAAGTCTGCCCGCCACGTCATCGGCGTCTGCGTTCGTCCGCGTCATGCACTGGAGTGCGCAGGGTTTGCGCTGGTGGCGTCGTGCGCCGTGGATGCTGCTGTTGCTGTGCCTGATCCAGTTGCTGGTGGAAAGCCTGCTGCAGCTGATTCCCTGGGTCGGCGTGGCGCTGTCCAAGCTGGTGGTGCCGTTGCTGATGATGGGGATATTGCTCGGATTGGACGAGCTGGCCCGGGGCGGCCGCTTGCGGTTGGCGCATTTGCTGGCTTGTCTGAATCGCGAACGCTTGTTGCCCTCGCTTGGCCTCGCTGCGTTGTGGGGCTTCGGCGTATTCGGTTTCCAGCAATTGTGTGCCTGCCTGGTGTATGGCCAGCCCGCGCTGGATGCGGTGCTTTTCGGGCACATGACGGCACACCCGGCTTTGGCCAGCCTGCAGTTTGAACGCGTCTTGATGATTCCCGGCCTGCTGCCGCTCACCTTGCTGTCACTGGCGCCGTTCCTGCTGTTGTTTCGCGCGGCATCACCGTGGCAGGCGATCTGCGGCAGCGTGCGGCTGGTGCTTGCGAATGCGCGATCATTCGCCTGGTTCGGGCTGCTGAACGTCATGTTGTTCGCGCTGATATTTGCCGGTGCCTGGACGCAATTGTTGCTGTTGCTGGTGGGGCCATGGTCGATGGCAGCCAGCTATGCGGTGTGGCGGGATATCGGCACATCGGTGTTGCCGCTGAAGCACACCGCGGGCGATTGAAGACCGGCCCATGCGAGAAGAAGAATTCACCACCTTGCTGCGCGAGCATGCGGGCCTGCTATCCCGCATCGCGGCCAGTTACGAGGCTGATACGGCGCTGCGTGACGATCTGTTGCAGGACATGGCGCTGGCCTTGTGGCGCGGATTGCCAGCGTGGCGTGGCGACGCACCGTTGAAAGCGTATATCGCCCGCGTCGCGCACAACCGGGGTGCCACCCATGTGGTGGGGCAACTGCGCCGTTCACCAGCACTGGCTCTGAGTGAACAATGGGTTGATTCGAAGCATGGCCCCGACGACTACACCCAGCTCGAACAGCATCGGCTGCGCCTGCAGGGCGCGGTGCGCGCGCTGCCGCTGGCCCGGCGGCAGGTGGTGACGCTGGCGCTGGAAGGTTTCAGCCATGCCGAGATCGCGCAGGCACTGGGGATCAGCGTGGGCAATGTGGCGGTGCGGCTCAATCGCGCCAAGAGCACGTTGGGCGTCGTGCTGGGAGGTATCTCATGAACGAGCAGAATGAGTGGCAGCGCTGGTCCGAGCTGTGGCGGCAGCAGCCGTCAGTCGATATCGAGCGACTGCGCCGCGGCGCGCGCCGGAAATTGCGGCGCATGCGCGTGGCCGTTGCGCTGGAACTGTTGCTGACCATGATCGCGGTGGGCCAGGTGATGCGCCTGATCCTGGATCCCGGTGTCGAGTGGCGCTGGAAAGCGTGGGCCGGCATGACGCTGGTGTTCATGCTGGTTGTACAAGGCCTGTTGCTGCATGTCCGGCGCGGCGCATGGCGGACTGCCGGGGAGGAGGCTGGGGATATTCTCCGGCTCACCGCAAAACGAGCCACCGCAGGTATCCGGCATGCGAAATTGAATGCCTGGAGTGCCTTGCTGTGGCTGGCGGTGACTTTGCTGGTGGCGGCACCGGAGCTGACCCCGGCGCACTGGCAACATGATCCGCGGCTGCGTTCGATGGTGCTGCTGCAATGCGCGATCAACCTGCCGATCATCGCGCTGGGCGTGGGTCTGTGCGCCTGGTACATCCGCCGTCAGCGACGGCGCCTGCGCGAGGTGCTGGCGCTGTTGCGCGATTACGATGATTGAGGTGCCAGCCGGCTCAGGCGCAGTGCCAGCCACTGGCTGACGTCGGGCCACTCGCGGGCAAGGATGCTGTAGCAGACGGTGTCGCGCAGGCTGCCGTCGGGGCGTCGCTTGTGGGCGCGCAACACGCCCTCGCGACAGGCGCCGAGGCGCTCGATCGCACGTTGTGAATCGAGGTTGCGATGATCGGTGTGGAACTCCACCGCCACGCAGTCGAGTGATTCGAAGGCGTGCTGCAGCAGCAGGCGCTTGCAGGCGACATTGAGGTGGCTTTTCTGCCAGCGCCTGGCGTACCAGGTGTAGCCGATGGCCAGCCGCCGCGGCTCGCTCACGATGTCGTAATAGCGGCTGGTGCCGACGATCTGGCCGCTGCTGGCTTCGCGCACCACGAACGGCAGCATCAACCCGGCGGCCTGCCCCTGCAAGGCCTTTTCCACATAGGCGCGCGCTTCGCCCGGGGCCGGCACGCTGGTGAACCACAGCCGCCACAGTTCGCCATCGGCGGCAGCCGCTTCCAGCGCGGGTATGTGATCAGGTTGCAACGGTTCCAGTGCCACGTACTCGTCGTGCAGCCGGGTCGGCGTGGGCGGCTTCATTGGCATGGCAGGCTCAGGCGTCGAGGTCGGGAATCAGTTTGCTTTCCAGTCGCGCGATCTGGTCCTTCAGCAGCAGCTTGCGCTTCTTCAGCCGGGTCAGCTGCAATTCGTCGCGGCCGATGATGCAGGACAACTGTTCGATCGCGGTGTCGAGGTCGCGATGTTCCAGCTTCAGCTCGGCGAGCAAATGGACGATTTGGGCGTGATCCTGAACCTGCATGGTGTGGATGTCGGTCTGCGGCGATCTCCCAAGTCTAGCGCGTTGGGGCATCGGGTTGCGTCCACGGGAACATGCGTGCTCGACAGCGGCATCAGCCGGGTCGTTGCTGCCGCCCGCAGCATGTCAGCCGATTACGTCGGCAGGCCCGGTCTTGGTATAGTCGGGACTGGATATCTCCGGCTCTGCCCATCCGTGTCACCCTGCATCGCGACCCGCCCTCCACGGCGATGCCGCGGATCAGGAGAGCGAGTCGGTTCGCATCCTGCAAGCGCATCCGCGACCTTTCCTCTTCATTCATCGAGTATCCAACGTGTCCCTCTTTGCGTCCGTAGAAATGGCCCCCGGCGATCCGATCCTGGGCTTGACCGAGACTTATCTGGCCGATGCACGGCCGAACAAGATCAATCTCGGCGTGGGCATCTATTACGACGAGCAGGGCCGCATTCCGTTGATGAACGCCGTGCGGGAGGTGGAGCAGGCGCTGGCGCTGGCAGCCAGGCCGCGCGGCTATCTGCCGATCGACGGTCTCAAGGCCTACAACCAGCTCACCCAGCAGTTGCTGTTCGGCGCCGGATCACCGGTGCTGGAAGCCGGTCGCGTGGCTACCGCACAAACCATTGGCGGCAGTGCGGCCTTGCGCGTGGCGGCCGACCTGCTCAAGCAACTGCGCGGCGCCGACGCCCGGGTGGCGATCAGCAACCCAAGTTGGGGCAATCATCATGTGGTGTTTCGCGCGGCGGGCTTCGAGCTGCTCGAATACCGGTATTTCGACCCTGCCAGCCACGGCCTCGATTTCGCCGGCATGCTGGAAGATCTGGGTCGGCTGCAACCGGGCACCGTGGTGCTGCTGCACGCGTGCTGCCACAACCCCACCGGCGTGGATCTGGACGAGGTGCAGTGGAAGCAGCTGGCGGAGCTGCTGAAGGAGCGCCAGCTGTTGCCGTTCATCGACGCGGCCTACCAGGGCTTCGACCAGGGCCTGGACGAGGACGCCACCGCGATCCGCGTGCTGGCTGCGTCGGGGATCGAGGCGTTCGTGGTGGCCAACTCGTACTCCAAGTCGTTCTCGCTGTACGGCGAGCGCGTGGGTGCGCTGAGCATGGTCGGCCGCGATCGTGATGAAGCCGAACGCCTGCAGTCGCAGATCAAGAAGGTCATCCGCTCGATCTATTCCAGCCCGTCCGCGCACGGCGCCAGCCTGGTGGCCGGCGTACTCGGAAGCACCGAGTTGCGCGCCTCGTGGGAGGCGGAACTCGGGCAGATGCGCTCGCGCATCCACAGCATGCGTGCCGGCCTGGTCGATGGCCTGGCGGCACAGGGCCTGCCGCAATTCGGCTTCATCAAGCGGCAGGCAGGCATGTTCTCGTACTCCGGCCTGGGCCAGCCGCAGGTGCGACGCCTGCGCGAAGAATTCGGCATCTATGCGCTCGACAGTGGCCGCATCTGCGTGGCCGCGCTCAACCGCGCGAATCTCGATGCCGTGGTAGCGGCGGTCGCTGCCGCAAGCAGATAACCTGGCTGACCACCCGGGCACCTGCCGTTGCCGTGGTAGCGGCAGTAGCCACTCCCGTCGGCGGCATGGCTGTTTCGCGGCCACCCAACGGCCAACTTCTCATGGTTCACACCATCATCGACCGGATATTGAATGTTTTTCCGCAATCTCACGTTATTCCGCTTCTCTCCCGCCGTGGCCGCCGACCTGGAGCGGCTCGACGAGGCGCTGGGCGAACACCGGCTGCGCCCCTGCGGTCCGCTGGAAATGTTTACCAAGGGCTTCGTGCCGCCGGTGGGGCGCGGCGAGGGCGAGCCACTCACGCATGCGGTCAAGCAGTGCACCCTGCTCACCGTCGGCGGTGAGGACAAGCTGCTGCCGGCCGCGGTGATCAACGAGGAGCTGCAGCGCAAGGTGCAGAAGATCGCCGAGGAAGAGGGTCGCAAGGTCGGCGGCCGCGAGCGCAAGCGGATCAAGGAGGATCTGCTCACCGAGCTGCTGCCGCGTGCCTTCGTGCGCCAATCGCGCATGTCCGCCTACGTCGACCGCAAGAACGGCTGGCTGGTGCTGGATACCTCCAGCCGCAAGTCGGCCGAGAACGCGCTGACCCAGGTGCGCGAGGCGCTGGGCAGCTTCCCCGCGGTGCCGCTGGCGCCGGAGGAAGGCCCGCGGGTGCTGATGACCGACTGGCTGGCCACCGGCAACCTGCCGGCCGGGCTGGCGCTGGGTGACGAGTGCGAATTGCGCGACCCGGCCACCGCCACCGGCGCGATCGCCCGTTGCCGCCGGCAGGATCTGGATGCCGAGGAGGTCAAGGAGCACCTGCGCAATGGCAAGCAGGTGTTCCTGCTGGGCCTGACCTACGACGACCGCATCAGCTTCGTGCTGGGCGAGGATCTGGTCATTCGCAAGCTGAAGTTCCTCGATGTGGTGATGGACGAGCTCGGCGACAGCCAGCAGGACGCGCATGCCGAGATGGATGCCAGTTTCGCCCTGCTGACGCTGGAACTGGAGCGCTTGCTGGGCAAGCTGGAGGAGTGGTTCGGGCTGCCGCGCCCGGCCGACAGCTGAACGAAAAATCCATTCCCGTTTCACGCTCCGGCGCGGCATACTGGGCCTCCCGCCGCCGTCAGGCGATGCGGGTATGGCACGTTCATGCAATCCGGCGAGGTTTGGATCAGCACGCTCATGGCGCAGCATCTGGAAGGCGATTGGCTGGAACTGGCGACCACTGGCGGCAGCATCATCCGGGTGCTCAAGGCCGCCCATCCGCGCGCGCGCCGGTTGCGCCTCACGGTCACTTCCAGGGGTGCGCGGGTGTCCTATCCGCATGGCACCCATCCGGCGCAGGTCAGCGCCTTCCTGCGTGTTCATGCCGACTGGCTGGAGCAGAAGCTCGACGAGCTGAACCTGATCGCCAAGCCGTTGCCGCCCTTGCGGCTGGGTTATCCCTGCACGTTTCCGTTGCGCGGTGAGCTGGCGCAGCTGGACTGGGCCGAAGGCATTTATCCGAAGATCGAGGCACAGGCCGGCGGCCTGACCCTGGTCATTCCCCGCCCGCACACGCGTGCCCTGCTGATTGCGCGTGGCTTGCTCGCTTCGCACCTGGAGGCGTTGATTCGCCGGGATGTCTCGCGCTGGCTTGCCGGTTACGTGCCACAGCTGGGCCTGGCCCCCACCTCGCTGCGCATCCGCCCGATGAAAAGCCTGTGGGGCAGCCTCGACACCCGCGACCGCATCAACCTCGACCTGGCGCTGGCGCTGGCACCGCCGGCCGCGTTGCGCTACGTGCTGGTGCACGAGTTGTGTCACCTCAAGGTGCGCAACCATTCGCCACGTTTCTGGAACCAGGTCGAACATCTGCTGCCAGGCTGGCGCGAACAGCGCGACTGGCTGCGCCAGCATGGCGCGATCCTCAAATCGGAACTGGATCGGCTGGTGGGCGACGTCGCTGACTGAGCGGTTGGTCGCGCGGCATCGGGTGCCGCGGCGATCGTTCCGGCTCGACGTCCGTCGTCGCGGTGCCCTTGCCCGGCCGGCAAGCCGGAGCTCGCCACTGGAATCGCTTCTGCAAGAGGATGGCGGTCGTTCAGACGGTCGCCACGAATTCAGCCCTTGCGTGCCTGGCGCACATAGCGCGTGCCGAGCAGGATGTCCCACAGCGGCGAGGTCACCCCGAAATTGGCATCGGGATGATAGTGGTGCACGTGGTGTGCGCCGGCCCAGCGCCGCAGCATCGGTTGCTTGAAACGCACGTGGTGAATAGTGAAGTGGCTGAGGCCGTACAGGATGTAGCCGAAGGTGATCGCGCTGGCCAGCAGCAGCGCGAAACCGGTCGGCATGAGCAGCACGAAGACCCCGGCCAGCACCAGCAGCACGGCCGGCGGCAGGAAGAATGGCAACGAGTCATAGCCCAGCGGCCTGGCGTGGTGCAGGTCGTGGCCCTGGGTGAACAGCGGGATGCGCGTGTGGAACATCCAGCGATGGAAAAAATACTCGATGAAGCTGAAGGCAAACAGGCCCAGCGCCAGGGCCAGCAGCGCGGTTGTCGTGCCATGCGCGTGCCGGTTCCAGCCGACCACCAGCAACAGCAGGCACAGCGTGCTGTCCACCACGACCTCGGCCCAGTAATTGGCCCGGGTGGAGGACATGCGCACGATGGCGTCCACGCCGATGCGCCAGAAGCTTTGTTTGATAGGTCGCTGCATCGTTCCCTTGCCGTGCGTCGACACGCCGGAATTCGGCGCCATCAGGCATTCTCCCATGTTGTCAGCTGCAATTCACGGTAATCACCATGGATTATCGGGTTCTATTCAGCAAGCGTGATGTCGACCGGCAGGCCGGCCCCTCAATGTGACAGCGCAAAGCCGGTGAGAATCCGCGCGGTCTGCTCGGGCATCTCCAGCATGGGCATGTGATTGCAGCCATTGATGGTGCTGGTGCTGATCGCGCTGGATGCGGTCAGCCCATTGCGCAGGCTGTCCAGCGCGGAAATGTCGACAATGCGGTCGTCATGGCACCACAGGCCCAGCACCGGCATGGTCAGCTGGCCCAGCCGGTTCTGCACGGCAAGATATTGCGACGGGTCACGCAGCGCCTTGAAACTGCGCTCGATGAAGGCATGGTCGCGCTGGTTGCGCTTGACCAGGGCATCGACAAAACGTCCCGGCAGGTCGAGTGGCTTTTCGAACGCCAGCGACGTGGCCCGCTGGAAACCGGCGCGGTTGTCGTAGACGAACGGATCCTTGCCGGCCAGGGCATCGCGGTCGAAGGCATTCAGCGTGCTCTTCAGGCCGAACGAATCCACCAGGGCCAGGCTGGCGACGTGCTGCGGATGTTCACCCGCATACACTGCCGCGATCGCGCCGCCCATCGAGTGGCCGACCAGCACGAAGCGCTGCAGGCCCAGCGTGCCGATGAAACTGTCCAGCCGGGTCGCTTGCGCGTCGATGTCGTAGCTGGCATCCGCTTGACGCGAGGATTCGCCCCAGCCGGGCAGGTCCGGGATGATCAGGTGGAAGTGCGGGCTCAGCAGCTTCGCCACCGGCAGCCATACCTCCTTGTTGCTGGCGAAACCGTGCAGCAACACGATGGTCGGGCCCTCGCCGCCCTCGTAATAGACCCAGCGCGTGTCGCCGGCCTGCACCGAATGCTTGTCCAGGTGCGCGACCATCGCCTCGCGCTTGAAATTCGCCTGCATCAGCCACTGCGGAGCAAACAGGTAGCTGCCGCCGAGCACGATGACCAGCACGGCGACCAGCCAGGCCAGGAATTTCAGCCGGCGATACAGCATGCGTTTCCACAATGGATTCGTGGTGGCGGTGGCAGGTGAGGGCATGGAGAATTTTCCGGGCTGGAGCAGGACATCGACGCAGCACCGCCGAGCCGACGGTGATGCGTGAGGGTGGAATTACTGGTCGGCCTTCGTGGCCTTGGCAAGAATCCGTTCCACCGCGCCCTGCGTCATCGGGTGATAGCCCGCCCTGGCCCGGGCATAGACCTGTCTGGCATAGGCCAGCCCGGCGGGTGTGCTGGCGAAGGCGCGGTACAGCGGCAGGGTGAGATAGAGCCGGCCGATCCGCGTCATGTGTTCCGCGGCGGCGGGCCATACGGCCTTGTCGCCGGCGGCGATGGCGTGCGTGTACCAGCGCATGCCGATCTCGGCGTTGGGCGTACCGGTAAGGTGCCAGGCGGCGTCGATCTGTTGCATCCGATCCAGTTTCGGCACGTCGGGCAGGCGGTCGAGGAAGTACATCCACTCCTGCGTGTTCCAGCTTTTCGCATCGAGCTTGTCGGCGGCCAGGCTGCCGGCGAGGAAAGCCTGGCGTTCCTTGTCGATCGCGTCGAAGCGGGGCGAGTCGGGCAGCGGTGCGCCCTGCGGAATGCCGGTGCCATAGACCCAGGCCTCGACTTCGTTCCAGCTCATCTTGCCGGGGTATTTCTCGATCAGGTTCGGCTTGAGGTACGCCAGCATCTGTTCGGTGGTGATGCTGTGCCAGGCGAAATGATCGAAATAGCCCTTCAGATACGCATCGAAATCCGCGCGGCCGAACTTCTGCTCCAGCGTGCGCAGGAACCACGAGCCCTTGTCGTAGGCCACGTCGGACAGCGCGTCGTCGGCGCCGACGTTGCGCGGATCGGGTGCCAGTTTCTGCGAGTTGGCGGGCATCCCGCCGATGGATTTCTCCAGCGCGCGCGCGGACAGCAGGGCCTCTTCGTTGGCCTGCCGCTTGCCGTACAGCGCCTCGGTGATGCGGCCCTGCACGTAGGTGGTGAAACCCTCGTTGAGCCAGATGTCACGCCAGTCCGCCGAAGTCACCAGATTGCCCGACCAGGAGTGCGCCAGCTCATGCGAGATCACGCTGACCAGGCTCTTGTCGCCGACGATGATGGTCGGCGTGGCGAAGGTCATGTCCGGGTTTTCCATGCCGCCGAACGGGAACGACGGCGGCAGCACCAGCAAGTCGTAGCGACCCCAGCGATACGGCCCATACAGCTTCTCCGCGGTGGCGATCATCTTTTCGGTGTCTTCGAACTCATGCGCGGCCTTGTCCACCACCGACGGTTCGGCATACACCGCCGAGCGCGGGCCGGTCTCCCTGACCGCAATATCGCCGGCGGCGATCGCCATCAGATAGGACGGAATCGGGTGCGGCTGGTCGAAACGGAAATCGCCGTCCAGCGGATGGCTGGCGTCGTTGAGCGCGCTCATCACCACGCGAATGTCCTTCGGCGCGCTGACATGCGCGTCGTAGGTGAAGCGGATCGCCGGCGAATCCTGCAACGGCACCCATGAACGCGCATGAATCGATTCCGACTGCGAGAACATGAAGGGTGCCTTCTTGTCCGCGGTCTGCGCCGGGGTCAGCCATTGCAGGCCGGAGGCGTCGGGCGAAGTGGCGTAGGCGATGCGCACCAGCGCCGGATGCTTCGGCGCAGTGATGACGAGCTTGCTGCCCAGTTCCTTGTCGCGCGGCGCCAATACATAGGGCAGCGGGCGCGTCTTTCCATTCGGATCGATCGCCTCGACCTTGCCGATCTTCAGGTCGCGCGTATCCAGTACCAGCGATGGCGCCGCAGGGTTCTTCCAGTCCAGTTTCAGCGTGGCCACGCCATCGAGCTGGCGGTGTGCAAAGTCGATCTTCAGATCGAGCTCGAGATGCCTGACCACGACCTGGTCAGGCTGGGCATAGGAATTCGGATCGGCGGCGTGGGCAGCCAGCGGCAGGATCAGCGATCCAATGACGAAGACGGGGAGCAGGCGCATGGAATGGGAGACTCTCGGCTCTGGGAACCCCGAGTATGCCATCGCCACCGTGGACACCGCCTGTGACGAAAGCCCCGCATGAGCCCGGCATGCTGCGGGCCACTGCTATATTCGGTGCCGGAGATCGATGAGGGCGGATCATGGGCAGGGGCAGGAAGAACGCGGCTGACAACGACAGCGATCCCGTTGTTCCGTTCAAGATGACCGTGGCGCCCGACGGGCAGATCACGCTCGTCGGACGACCGGCCTGGGCCGACCGGGCGAAGATCGTCACGGTGAACCAGGATGCCGAGAAGGGTCATGTCGAAGATCGTCGGCACATGCTGCATTGGGATGAGCAGCTCAGGCCGATCCTGGCCTCGGTATTGGGCGCGATGTTCCAGCAGTACCAGGGACGATCCGCCGCGTTGAGGGAGGCCCTGGTCAAGCCGCTCAAGGAAAAGAAGTACATCCAGCGGATTGCCGGCGATGCGCATGCCGTTGCCGAGCGTGTTGCCAAGGAGATCAACAGCTCTGCGATCAACCTCGTGCCGGATCGCGCCGACATCAACCACGCCATCGAATTCGTGCGCGAGCGTGTGCGCAAGCTCACGCGCAGACTTGTCGAGGATGCGACCTTGACCGGCAAGGTGGGCCAGGCCATGCGTGATCCGTGGCCCAACGACGCGATCATGGAGATCTATCTGGAAACGGCTTCCGAGACGTTGCTGGGCGGGACAAGCGACGACACGCCGATCAAGATCCAGATCCAGGAGATCTGTTTCCAGATTGTCGGGCTGGTGCAGTCGTGCCGTTCGCCGTGCGATTTCGTGATGCTGCTGCATCAGGTGACCGACTCGGTCACCTTCGACCTTTCGGAAAAAGCACTGCGGGAACAAACCGCGCGCACCTTGTCATGGCTGCGAACGATGGAAACGAACGTGCACGAGCCCGCTGAAACCCGCTACGAGGCGCTGCTCACGCTGCTGGCTTGATACGACGGGAAGGCGGCCTTGCGGGCGCTTTTGCGGTTGCGTGGCAATCTCAGGCGTATCGGTCGGCCAACCGGTCCGTCGCCTGCACCAGCTGGTCGACGATCGCCGGGTCGGCGGCGCTGTGGCCGGCCAGCACGACATGCAACTGCGCTTCCGGCCATGCCCGGCTCAGGTCCCAGGCATTCGTCATCGGACAGATGATGTCGTAGCGGCCGTGCACGATGGTGGCGGGAAGGTGGCGGATGCGGTCGATGTCGCGCAGCAACTGGCCGGGTTCGAGAAACAGCGCGTGGCGGAAGTAGTGGGCTTCCATGAGCGCCAGGCTGACGGCTTTGTGCGGGTCTTCGAAATCGCCGCCGCCATCGGGATCGTGGACCAGGGTGGTGCTGCCGCCCTCCCAGGCGCTCCAGGCCCGCGCCGCGGCAAGCCGGGCGGCTTCGTCGTTGCTGGTCAGGCGGCGCCAGTAGGCTTCCAGCATCGAGCCTCGCTCGGCTTCGGGGATGAAATCGAGAAAGCGTGCCCAGCGTTCGGGGAAGATCTGCGACGCACCGCCGTCGACTTCGTTGAACCAGCGCAGTTCCGGCTCGCGGCCGAGGAAGATGCCGCGCAACACGATGCCGAGGGTGCGTTCGGGATGCGCCTGCGTGTAGGCCAGCGCCAGGGTCGAGCCCCACGAGCCGCCGAACACCACCCAGCGTTCGATGCCGAGCTGTTCGCGAATCGCCTCGATGTCGGCGACCAGATGCCCGGTGGTGTTGTCGGTGAGTTCGGCGAATGGGGTGGACTTCCCCGCGCCGCGCTGGTCGAACAGCACGATGCGGTAGCGCGACGGATCGAAGAAGCGGCGATGGTAGGTCGACACGCCTGCGCCGGGGCCGCCATGCAGGAACACCACCGGCAGGCCGGCCGGATTGCCGCACTCTTCCACATGCAGGGTGTGCAGCGCATCGACCGCGAGTCGATGGGTTCGGTACGGCTCGATGTCGGGATACAGCTCGCGCATGGCAGGGCCTCTTCAGTTATGTCAGCCGGCCTCGAATTGCAGGGCCGCGGTGAGGTCGCCCGGCGGCGGTCCGCCGGCGGCGATCATCGAGGCGTCGCGCAGTTTCAGGCCGGGCAATTGCTTCAGGCCGAAGCGGCGGGTGATGAAGCGCAGGATCGAACCGGTATCGTAGATGGTGTGATCGACGTGGCCCTTCTTTGCGTGCGGCGACACGATGATCGCCGGGATGCGCGTACCCGGCCCCCAGCGATCGCCTTTCGGCGGTGCCACGTGATCCCACCAGCCGCCGTTCTCGTCGACCGTGATCACCACCAGCATGTTCGGCCATTGCGGGCTCTTTTGCAGCGCCTCGACGACATGCGCCAGGTGTTCATCGCCTTCCTCGATGCTGGCGTAGCCGGCATGCAGGTTGAGGTTGCCTTCCGGTTTGTAGAACGCCACCGGTGGCAGCGTACCGGCCTCGATCGCGGCGATGAACCGATTGGTGTCGGCGCTGTTGCCGACCCCGCCATCGCGCAGATGCTGTTTGCGCGCGGCGGTGCCGGGTGCGAACTGGCGAAAGTAGTTGAACGGCTGATGATGGGGCTGGAAGTTCGGCACTTGCGGGAACATGTGCGGATCGCCGTCGCCCTTGCCCTCCAGCGCCAGTTGCCACGCGCCGCCATACCAGGCCCAGTCGACGTTGGCCTGCGACAGCATGTCGCCGATGGTCAGGTGGGTTTGCGGCGGCAGCGTGTTCGGGCTGCTGGCGTCGGCCAGCAGCGGGTTGTGCGGATCCTGGTTGAAGCCCGGGGCATAGGCAGATCCCATGTTGTTGACGGCCCAGAAATCGGGTGTCAGGGCATCGCGCGAAGCCCATTTTGCGCGACCCTGCATGGCGCTGGACGGGGAGCCGTCCGCCAGCTTCGGATGGATGCCGGTGGGGTCATCACCCGCCATCACCGCAATCTGCCACCTCGCCGGGCTCTGGTCGGCATCGGGATAGAACGGCGGCTGTGCTGCCGCCAGGTATTGGTGGGCGAGGAACGAGCCGCCGAAGGCGCCCATGAAAAAGTTGTCGCACAGCGTGTATTGCCGTGCCAACCCCCACAAGCGCAGGCTGGACGCACTGTCCGCGTAATGCCCCATCGTCAGCGCGCCGGTGTTGCTCCAGGCCACGAAGCCGTCGTTGCGGCCACCGTTGATCTGCAACTGGTTCTCGTAGAACCGGTGCACCGGGCTGGCCGTGATCACCCCGGGCGGCAGCGGCTTTCCGTCCGGCGTGTGCAACGCGAACGGCCGGTTCGGCAGGTCGGTGATGGCGTGTTCGCCGATGTGGTAGTGCTGGCCGTCCACGGTTTGCGGGTGCGGCACCATGCCGTTCCAGATCGGCGGCAACGTCGTCAACAGGCTGCCATCGCGGTCACGCTGTCGATACTCCGGCGAGTCGGCAGCCTTCAGTGGCTGTTGCAACCCCGGGAAGCCGGCAAACAGATTGTTGAAGCTGCGGTTCTCGGCATACAGCACCACCACGGTCTGGATGTGCTCGCGCAGTTGCGCATCGAGCGCAGCGTCCGAGGTGGCCGGTTTGTCACGGCGTGCGGCGCCGTCGGTCTGGCAGCCACCGAAGCCTATTGCCGCGCCGGCGATGGCGAGGCCACCGAGCAGGCGTCTGCGCGCCGGGTTGCTCGGTGCCTGTTCGATGTCCGCTTCGGTGGCTTCGGGTTTGTCGTCCATGTTCGCTTGCGTCGTGTGGATGGATGCGCTCAGGAGCGCGGTGCCGCCTCGTCGTAGAAACGTGCCAGATCTGCCTTGACCTGCTTCAACGCATCGACATCGAAGTAGATCATGTGGCCGGACTTGTAGAAGCCGTATTCGATGTTCTTGCTGATCGCCGGGTCCAGGCCAAGATGGCCAAGATCGAATTCGGTGGCGTAGAACGGGGTGGCGAGATCGTAGTAGCCGTTTGCGGAAAATACCTTCAGATGCGGGTTGTGACGCATCGTGTCGGCCAGGTCGCTGCCGACGTACGGCGCCTGGGTGAAGCCGCGGCGGTGCAGGCGCTTCCAGTCCCAGTTGCGGTTGATCACACCGTAGTTGTTGGGCAGGTAGGCATGATCGCCGGTGTATTTGAGATCGCTGTCGACGTACTGGTTGAAGGCGGCCAGATAGGCGCCGGTGGCGGCGTCGCTGGCGGCGTCGCCATCCGGGGTCTCGCCGGCGGCATCCGGATCGATGCCTTCGAAACGGCCGTCCAGACGTCCGACCGTGCGGCGCTGGTCACGCAGCAGCTCCTTGCGGAAGCGGCTGGGGTCGATGCGCAGGTTGGCCTCCTTGATGTAGGTGGTGGACAGCCCGGTGTACTGGCTCAACTGGCCGGCAATGCGGTCGGCCTCGGCCGGCGTGATCGCGTCGCCCTTGGCCAGTGCGAGGGTGTAGTCGTTGCTGGCGAACTGGCGCACGGAGGCGATGAAACCGGCCAGGTCGGCAGGCTTGTTCGGCACCTTGTCGTGGTACCAGGCAATCGCGGCCTCGGTCGGCAGGTTGACGATATAGGCATGGTCGACGCCGGTATTGGCCCATACGCTGAAGTCGAGGATCGAGGACATCAGCACGATGCCGTTGAGTTCCATGCCCTGTTCCTGCAGCACCTTGGCCAGCACCGCCGAGCGGGTGGTGCCGTAGCTCTCGCCGAACAGGAACTTCGGCGAGTTCCAGCGATGGTTGTCGCCGACGTAGCGGGTGATGAACTTCGCGAACGCGGCGGCATCCTGGTCGACGCCGTAGTAGTCCTTGCCCTTGGCTGCGCCGACCAGTTGCGACCAGCCGGTGCCGGGCGCGTCGATGAAGACCAGGTCGGTCTTGTCGAGCAGGCTGTATTCGTTGGGCACGGTGTCGTAGGGCGGCGGCGGGATCGGCTGGTCGCCGCGGTTGGCGACCCTCACCGGACCGAACGATCCCATGTGCAGCCACATCGTGGAGGAGCCGGGGCCGCCGTTGTACATGAAGGTCACCGGCCGCTTGCCGGCCTTGCCGTCGTCGACCGTGTACGCCACGTAGAACATGCTGACGGTCGGCTTGCCCTTGTCGTCCTTGATCAGCAGGGTGCCGGCAGTGGCCTTGTAGGCGATCGCGCGGCCGTCGATGCGCACGCTGTGCTTGCTGACGACGCTGCGTTCGGGCGGGATCGGCAGTTCGTCCTTCTTGCTGTCCTTGTCCGCCTGCGCGGTCTTGGCAGCGTCCTTGGGGGTGTCGTCGTCGGCGTGGACGGGGCTGCCGATCACCAGCAACAAGGCGAGCGCGAACGGGGCGAGCAGGGATGAGGTACGCATGTCGGTGGGCTCCGTGTCAGCGCTGCGGGGCAGCGTGGTCGTAGAACGTCGAGAGGTCGGTCTTGAGATGATCCAGCGCCTCGGGGTTGAGATAGATCATGTGCCCGGACGGGTAGTAGACGAACTGCAGGTTGCCGCGCAGTGACGGGTCGAGGTTCATGTGCGCCAGGTCGTACTCGGTGATGAAGAACGGCGTGGCGAAGTCGTAGTAGCCGTTGACCGAGAGCACCTTGAGGTTCGGGTTGGTACGCATCGCATGGGCCAGGTCACCGGCGACGTACGCCAGCGGCAGCGGCCGGCGCGAATCGGGCGCCTTGTGTTTCCAGTCCCAGTTCTTGTTGATCTCGCCGTAGGTCGGGCGATAGTCCAGGTCGCTGTGATAGTTGAGCTGCTTGTCGAGGTAATCGTGGAACGCGCTGACGAAGGCGCCGCTGATGCCGGTATCGGAGGGATCGTACTCGGGACGCTCGCCGGCCGCGTCGGGGTCGGTGCCGGTGAAGCGCGCGTCGTAGCGGCCGAGGATGAGGCGCTGGTCGCGCAGCAGTTCCTTGCGGAAGCGGCTGGGGTTGACGCGCAGGTCGGCGTCCTTGATGTATTGCGCCGACAGGCCGGTATAGGCAGCCATCTGGCTGGCGATCGCGTCGACCTGGGCGGCCGGGAGGTTCTGTCCCTGCGCCAGCGCGGCGGCATACGGGCCGGACGCCCAGGCGCGTACCTGGTCGAGGAAGCCCTTCAGGTCGGCCGGCTTGTTCGGGATCTTGTCGTGGTACCACGCGGCAGCGGCGTAGCTGGGCAGGTAGCCGATCGAACTCTCGTCATAGCCGGGAATGCGGATGCCGTAGTTGAGGATCGAGGACATCAGGATCACGCCGTTGAACGCCATGCCCTTGTCCTGCAGCGCATCGACCAGCGCGGCGGAACGGGTGGTGCCGTAGCTTTCGCCGTACAGGAATTTCGGCGAGTTCCAGCGGTGGTTGACGCTGACATAGCGCTCGATGGCGCGGGCGAAGGCGGAGACGTCCTGGTCGACCCCCCAGAAATCCTTGCCGGTGGCCTTGCCGATGGGCCGCGAGTAACCGGCGCCGACCGCATCGACGAAGACCAGGTCGGTCTTGTCGAGCAGGCTGTCGTTGTTCGGCACCAGCTGGTAGGGAGCCGGTCCGGTCGCAGCGGGGCTGGCGGTCTTGATCCGCAGCGGCGCGAACGAACCCATGTGCAGCCACACGCTGGAGGAGCCGGGGCCGCCGTTGTACAGGAAGGTCACCGGCCGGTGGCTGGCGGCGGCGCCGTCCAGCGTATAGGCCACGTAGAACACGCTGGCCTGTGGCTGGTTCTTGTCGTCGCGGATGATCAGCGTGCCGGCGGTGGCGGTGTACTTGAGCGTGTGGCCGTTGATGCTGGCGCTGTGTTCGGTGCGTACGGTCTTTTCGGTGGCCGGCGGCTTGGCCTCGGCGGCATCGGCATGTTTGTCGGCCTTGCTGGCCGCCGGGGCCTTGTCGGCATGGACGGGAACCAGTGGTGCAAGCGCGAACGTGCCGGCCAGCAGCAGGGAAATCAGGTGACGCATGGGTAGCCCCTTTCGACGAACCAGTATCGGAGTATGCAGGCGCAGGCGCAGCCGCGACCGTGACAAAAGTACTGGACGGAATTTGGACGTCTAAATACGCGGGCGCATGCTGGTGTCCGGCAACGGCATCCCGGTTTCGCTCAATCGCGCGACATCGCGGTCGCCGCGTTCCACATCGCGCGGGTCAACGGGCGGTGCTCGTGCGGGGTTTGAAACACGATCTGGGTGGTGGTGCTGTTGCTGGCGCCGACCTTCAGTATGCGGTCGAGCACCGACTCCAGGTGGCTGATCGACATCGCGACCACGTGCAGCAGGGCGGAGTCCTCGCCGGCCAGGCGACGGCATTCGAGCACTTCGGGGATGTCCTCGACCAGCGCGCCGATGCGCGCGCAGGTGATGCCGTCGCAGCGCAGCCGCACCATCGCGCTGATGCCGTAGCCGAGCCGCTTCGGGTTGATCGTGGCGCGGTAACCGGTGATCACGCCGGCCTCTTCCAGCCGTTTCACGCGCTCGGCTACCGCAGGCGCGGACAGGCGCACCTTGCGGCCGAGCTCGGCGTAGCCCAGGCGCGCGTCGCGTTGCAGCGCCTCCAGCAACTGCCAGTCCTTGCCGTCCAGTTCGGGTTGCTCGTGCACCTTCGATTCCAAGGCAGGATCACTCGTTGCTTGTTTCGATCGTCGGCGAAACATCATGAAGACGATGCGGTGCATTATTCACCGGCACGCGCGGCAAGACTAGGATGCGCACTTCCCCGCCTTGGAATCCGTCCCCATGGATACCGTTGAACGTCTCGATGGCCGCGCCCTGATCGCCATCGCGATTGCCCTGATCACCTGGTCGTCGGCGTATGCCGCGATTGCCTATGCATTGCCGTCGTTCACGCCCGGCGAGGTCGCGTGCGCGCGACTGCTGATCGGCTCGTTGTGTTTCGCCGTGCTGTTGATGGCGAAGCGGGTGCCGCTGTCGGCGCGGCGCGACTGGCCGTTGCTGGCCTTGCTCGGGGTGCTCGGCCTGACCGTGTACCACCTGTGCCTGAATTACGCCGAGACGCGGATCGCCAGCGGTACCGCTTCGATCCTGATTTCGCTGGTGCCGGCGGCGACGGCAGCCGTATCCGCGCTATGGATCGGCGAGCGGTTGACGCTGCGCACCTGGATCGGCCTGGCGATTGCGCTGGTCGGCACCGTGCTGGTGGTGCTGGCCAGCGGGCAGCGGGTGGAGGTGGATCCGAAGGCGTTGCTGGTGCTGGTCTGCGTGGCCGTGTCGGCGATCTTCTTCGTCGGCCAGAAGGCGCTGTTCGCGCGCAACAGCATGCTCGGCGTCACCGCGTTCGCGTTTTTCGCCGGCACATTGGCGGCGCTGCCGTTTGGCTGGCACCTGCCGCAGGCGCTCGCGCTGGCGCCATGGCCGCGCATCGGCGCGCTGCTGTGGCTGGGCATCGCGCCGACCTTCGTCGGTTATCTCGCCTGGAACATGGCGGTGAATCGCGCCTCGGCGTCGCGGGTCAGCAGCTTCATCTATCTGTCGCCGCCGATCGCATTGCTGATCGGCTGGCTGTGGCTGCACGAGGTGCCGAACGCGC
This sequence comes from Rhodanobacter sp., assembly GCA_035564915.1. Classification (GTDB taxonomy): domain Bacteria; phylum Pseudomonadota; class Gammaproteobacteria; order Xanthomonadales; family Rhodanobacteraceae; genus Rhodanobacter. Next base: position 847 of record DATMTH010000120.1, on the reverse strand, counting down.
TGATCCTGGTCGGCGGTGCGATCACCATCGGTGGCGTGGTGCTGGCGAACGCACGGCGGCGCGTCGCGCCAATATCGGTCGCACCGGTCGTGCCGGTCGAGGCGTGCGAGCGATGCTGAAGGACGCGTGATGGATCATCTTTTCGACCTGGCACGGCAGGCCGCGCAGCTGGAACATTCCTGGCGGTCGAAGCGGCTGGCACGCGTCGGCGATGCCAACCTCAAGCTGATGCGCATGGATGCGCAGGCCTACCCTGAGGAAACGCATGCATACGCGGAGGGCCTGCTGGTGCTCGATGGCGAATTGCACCTGGACGTGGCGGGCGACGTAGTCGTCGTGGCGGCGGGGCAGCTCTACGTAGTGCCGGCCGGCATGCCGCATGCGGTGCGGCCGTGCAGCACCGGAACCTTGCTGATCATCGACGTCTGAACTTGCTCAGTTCAGGTGGGTCAACCGCAGCACCATGGGGTCATCGGCGTGGTCCAGCAGCAGGCGTTGCACGCGGCCCTGCCATGCCTGTGCCAGTGCCGCGCGTTGCGAGGGCGTGGCGGCGGGGCTGAGCGCCGCACCCATCAACTCGCGCAGATTGGCCGGTGCCGGCAGCGTGGTCAGGTCCAGCTCCACGCTGACCGCGATGCCGTTGTCGCGCCGACGGAACTGCACGGTCGAGGTGGTGCATGGTCGGTCCGAAAACGTCAGCAGCGACTGCCTCACGAAGCGCCCGCCGATGCCGTGGAAACCGTTGTTGCCGGCGGCACCGGTGATCAACGTGAGCACTTGTGCGATCACGCCGGTGACGCCTTCGTCGGCGGCCTGGGACATGTGCACGAGGACATCGCCGCGCTCG
>DATMTH010000119.1:0-4848 GCA_035564915.1 Rhodanobacter sp. | reverse complement strand
TTCTGACTGGACCGAATTGACGGAGATACCTCGTGGCCTTGGCGCCACGCTGCAAGAAGATCAGTCTTTCAGATACTCCTGCACCATCTGCCGGCCGCGGTGAATGCGGCTCTTGACGGCTTCCCGCGTCAGCAGCAACTGGTCGGCGATCTCGGTGATCGAGAATTCCTCGAAGTCGCGCAGGATAATGGCTTCGCGGTATTTGTCTGGCAGCGACTGGATGGCAGCAGCCAGATCGCGACGCAGTTCGTAATGATCGGTGTAGGTGAATACCGGGTGGTCGTCGTCTTCCGGCAGGTGGGTTTCGCCGTGCATGGCACGCCACAGGCGATGACACTCGCGCCGCACGATCGAAAACGTCCAGGCCGGGAATGCGGCAATGGTGCGCAGCGCACCAATGCGCCGGAAGATCAGCAACAGCGATTCCTGCACCGCATCGTCCGGGTCCACGCTGCTGGCGCACTGCGACTGGGCGATCCGGCGCAGCTCGGGGCGGCACTGGGCCAGCAGACGCTCCACCGCGACCAAGTCGCCCTGGCGTGCGGATTCCAGCAGAATGGGGTCGTGTCGCATGAGGTGTCTGCGCAGGTTGTTCGATGCTACCGCGTGAGTGGCGTTTACTTGATAGAGGCTGCTTGTGCCGGAAAGGATCCAAGCGTGGTTCGAAGCTTGACATGGCGGGTGTCGTGTCGTCATGAACGTCCCGGCCGCGAGCGGCTCGCGTTCGACCAGAGTCGGGCCAGTCCGTGATCGAGCGACAGTCTTTCCGGTCCCCACGCGATCACCGCCAGCAACATCATGGCCCAGATCTTGTGGTCGTTAAAATCGCCGCCGAACAGGCCGGCCCAGAAGCCGCGTGGCCACAGGCTCGGATACGAGATCACCACGATGATGTTGTAGACGAACAGGAACGCCGCGGTTGGCCGTGCGGCAAGGCCCAGACCCAGCAACCATGGTGCTATCAGTTCGATCCAGGTGCCGAGGAGGGCGGCTGTATCAGGCGAGAGCAGCGGAACCTGATACATCGTGTTGAACAGGAATTTCGTGCCGTAGGGATCATCGAACTTGACCAGTCCGGCATGCCAGAACGCCAGCGCGACCCACACGCGCATGAGCAGCAGGACGATTGGGCCGAGTCCGTTGGCGGCGATGTGTGTACTGTCGATGTAGCCGGCAATCAGCGATTGAAGTCGGCGCATGCTGCATGCTCCATGAGTCGAGACGGGGTGATGGCTGTGACCAATCCTGCGTCTACCAGACTGGTGATGCAGGTCGGCAAATCGAACGCCGGGTCCAGTGCACGGGCCAGGGCGTAGGCCGTGTCCAGCGTGTCGCCGCGGACGAGTGCGTCGATGCAGGCGAAACTGGCCACATCGACGCCCGCCATGGCTACATCGACTTCGCTGCGCCAGAGCACCATGTGGTCGCCTGATGTCGACAGCACGAGGCGTTCTGGCGTGGGCTGGGTGGCGTAGCGCCAGATCGCGAGCACGGGGTATGGGCTGATCCAACATTGCATGCCGGGTTGAAACGTTATCCGCACGGCTCCTTCCGCCGCCGCCAGGACAGTGTCGAAGTCGGCGAGGGACAAGGAGTCGTATTCGGCGGCCAATGCCACCACCTGACGACGCCATTCCAGCCGCGCGACATCGCCGAGATAGGGCAGCGCTCGTGTATTTGGCAGCCCTTCAAGAAAATCGGGAAAGTGTTCGCCAAAGGCCTGCAGATTGCCCGAGCAGGACGGATGCCCGCGGTGATAGGCCGCAGCGGCTTGCTCGAAAAAGGCTTCGCCCACCAGCGCGGACAGCGCCGAATAGATGGTGCGCAGCGCGTCGAGATGAATCTGCTCGGTGCTATGGCGATAGATGCGTAACCGGGCCGCGGGGGCAAGTCCGGCACCGACAAGCTGATCGGCGATAGTGGCTTCCTGATCGCCGTAGAGTGCCGCCAGAAAGTCGGTTTGCAGGTCAAGCAGCGAGGGTGCGATGTGCATGCAATATCCCCTCTGCACGAGCCGCCTCGGCCAGCAGCACCTCCAGCTCCGGAATATCCTGATCCCACTCGATCAGCGTCGGAACCGGTCCAAAGCGCGCTATCGCCTCCGCATATAAAGCCCACACTGCGTCGTCCACGGGACGGCTATGTGTGTCGATCAGTAGTGGTACCGCGAGTTCGTCCTTGCGTGTGAAACCGGCCAGGTGGATTTCCCGTATCGCATCGTGGGGCAGGGCGTGCAGATAGACGCGTGGATCGAAGCCGTGATTCACGCTGTTGACGTAAATGTTGTTGACGTCGCACAGCAGGCCACAACCGCTGCGCCGAACCACTTCGGCGACGAACTCCCATTCGGTGTAATCACCTTCACGAAAGCGCAGGTAGGTGGAAACGTTCTCGACCAGCAGCTCGCGTCCCAGCGCGTCCTGGACCTGGCTGATCCGTGCGACCAGCAAGGTCAACGTTTCTTCGGTAAACGGCAAGGGCAGCAGGTCATTGCTGTGCCGGCCGCCGACGGCGCTCCAGCACAGGTGTTCGGATACCAGCGCCGGTTGGTAGCGGTCTACCAGCGCCGCCAGCCGCGCCAGGTGCGCCGCGTCCAGCGCATCGGCCGAGCCCAGCGATAGCCCCACGCCATGCAGGCTCAGCGGGTAGTCAGCGCGAATGCTCTCCATCGCCTGATGCAGGCTTCCGCCAGCGGCAAACAGGTTCTCGCTATGTATCTCGAACCACGGTACGCGGGGTCGTTCACGCAGAACGCGGTAGATGTGCGGAGCACGCAAGCCGATGCCGGCTGAAGCCGGCATCGGACGGGCGCCCGTGGCAATGACAGATGAGATCGACACGGCGCGTTGGCCTTACATGGCCTTCACGACACCGCCGTCGATTTTCTCGCACAGACCCGCCGGAACGGCTACGAAAGAGTTCGGGTCACGCGCCTTGCTGTCCTGGCCTGCGCAGGAGTGCCCTACCGACTTGCAGTCATTCTTGTACGCGGCATTGATGCCATAGCACAGCTGCATGTGATCCTTTTTCACCATAGCCATCAGCCGGGCCTGCTGCATCTTCATCTGTGCCGGCGTCATCTGCATCGAAGCGGGTGACGCGGTGGCGACGGATGCCATGCCAAGCGTCAGGGCGCCGGCTAAGGCTGTCTTGAGAAGCTGGGTGCTGTTCATGATGCGTATCTCCGTAAGAGTGCGCCGAGAAGGTCCGGCATCCGATGGAGTCGCTGGCGGCGCAAAAGGATTCATGGGTGATGTGCCTGTTGTTGCCGGAGCGCGCCCTGCATCGCGAAAAGCCACAAAAAAGGCGAGCCCTTGCGGGCCCACCTTTCCGGAAAGTCCGGCTCCGGAGAGTTTAGAACTTCTGGTTGTACGACACGTAGAAGTAACGGTCGATGTCGAACGACGGCAGGTACGGACCTTCGCCCTGACCAGCGTTGGTGACGTTGTAGTAGAACGGACCCTTCTTGTTGAAGATGTTGTTCACGCCAACGCTGAACGACGCGTTCCACGGCAGCTTGTAACGGAACTGTGCGTCGTTGAACGCCACTGCGCCCTTGCTGCTGGCGCCGGTGGTGCCGATCCACGGGTTGGTGTAGTTCGGCTCGTTGCACTCGGTGGTCGCATCCCAGCAGACATCACGCAGGCCCGAGTAGTAACGCACGGTCCAGGTGGCGCCGAAGTTGCCGTAGCTCCAGTCCAGCGACGCGTTCGCGCGAATGCGGAACAGGCCGTTGGTACCGGCGATCATGCCGGCCTGACCTTCGGTGGGCTGGCCCGGGCCGTTGGTGATGTCGTACTTGGACAGGTAGGTGCTGTCCAGCGACACCACGAACTGACCGGCGGTCATCTGCGGCAGACGGTAGTGCGCGGAGAAATCGTAGCCTTCGGTCTTCAGCTCGCCGAGGTTGGCCAGGCTCTCGTTCAGGTTGGTGATGACACCGCTGCTGTTGCGGGTGAAGCGACCGCAGAAGCTCGGATCATTCTGGATGTAGCAATAGTTCAGGATGTCCGACGCCAGCACCGACTGGATCGTGTTCTTGATCCGGATGTTGTAGTAGTCCAGCGAGAAGTCCAGGCCCTGCACGAAGTGCGGGCTGTACACCAGGCCCAGCGTGCGGGTGGTGGAGGTTTCCGGCTTCAGCTCGGCGTTGGAGCCCGACAGGAACGGCGTCGGGGTCTGGCCACCCTGGTTGTTGGCGATCTGCTTGCCGGAGGCGTCGACCTGGCGGTAGTTGGCCGGCACGCCTGCAGCCGAGCAAGCCTGAGCCACCGACGGGTTGGTCGATGCCGCACCGTAGGCGCTGTCACACGGATCGAGGAAGGTTTCGAAGCTCTGGCCGGTGCCACCGTACAAGTCGCTCAGGGTCGGCGCGCGGAAGCCCTCGGCATAGGTGCCGCGGACCAGCAGGTCGTTGATCGGCTTCCAGCGGAAGCTGTACTTGTTGTTGGTGGTGCTGCCGAAGTTGCTGTAGTGCGAGTAGCGGCTGGCGATGTTGACGGCCAGCTCCTGCGCACCCGGCAGGCCCTGCAGCAGCGGCACGTCGAGCTCGGCGTAGGCCTCGTTGGTGGTGTACTTGCCGACGGTCGGTGCGCTGGCCAGGTCGGTGGAGTAACCGGAGGAGGCGAACTGGTCCGGCGTGAACGAGCCGGCCAGGCGGCGGTGCTCGACGCCCACGGCCAGGTTCACGGTGCCGGCCGGCAGGTCGAACAGACCGCCGCTGACGTTGGCGGTGAAGTCACGCGTGGTGTTCTGGGCCGAAGCCTGCTCCACGGTATTGACGTAGTTCATCACCGCCTGCGAGGTGCCACCAGGGCCAGCCAGGATGTTCCACGGCAGGCAGCCAGC
>DATMTH010000118.1:0-67927 GCA_035564915.1 Rhodanobacter sp. | reverse complement strand
GTCGATCCGGAGTGACATCGCGGCCGACAGGACAGGTTCCTGCTTCTATTGCCGTGCATTGCATGTGTTTCGCGCGAAGGGGGGCGTGTTTTGGTGCATCAGGCACGAATGATGCTTCGACTATGACGATTGCGCCGGATCGGGATGCTGCCATTGTTGAATTTCGAGCCGGTGGTTTGGGGCGCAGAAATCCGTCCGTGCGTGGAATGCCAGAAATCGCGGAATTTGTGATGGATTTATCTGGTATATCGTAAGGTATTCGTGTATATGTGGGGGTTCCTCGGCAGATTTGTTTTGTTCGCTGCTGGTGCCGAAGGCGTCGCTTCAGGGTGTGAGGTGGGTGGCAAGTGGCTGAAGGGGAAGGACAATGTTTCGATTCTTGCGTCGCAAGGCCAGCCGTTGGCTGCTGTTGTTGGCGGGTTTGGACATGTTGCTGTTGGGGGCGTCGCTCAATGCAGCGATGTACCTGCGCTACTTCGAGCAACCGGTCGACCTGGCCAAGTTTTCACACCACATGCCTGAACGCTCGCTGGCGTTTGCCGTTGTGATGGTGTTGGCATTGGTCGCTCTGGGTCACTATCAGTCACATATGCGCACTGGCTGGTTCGGTCTGCTGGCGCGTCAATGCGTGGGCTTCGCGCTTGGCGGGCTTGGCGTGTTCATCATGTATTACGTGCTGCCGCAGGCATATGTCGGGCGTGGTGTGCTGGCGATAGCGCTGCTGCTGGCCTTCCCATTGATGATGGGTATGCGCATGGGGTTCATGCGCCTGATCGACGCGGCGGTGTTTCAGCGGCGGGTATTGATACTCGGTGCCGGACTGCGTGCGGAGCAGATCCACACGCGCATGCGCCGTCATGCGGATCGGGTCGGCTTTCATGTCGCCGGTTTCGTGCCGCGCGAGGGTGAAGACACCAGAATCGCGCCTGCGCTTCTGGTAAAGCCATCCATTCCGTTGCATCAATGGGTACTCCAGCACAGCGTTGACGAAATTGTGGTGGGTGTCGACGATCGTCGTGGTGGTTTGCCGATGGAGGATCTGCTCGAATGTCGACAGCACGGCATCGACATCATTGATCTGGCGACGTTTTTCGAGCGTGAGTCGGGTCGAGTGCAGCTGTCATTGACCGATCCGTCGTGGTTGGTATTTTCGGGGGGCTTCGATGGCACGCCCCTGCGCCGGATCAGCAAGCGTTGTTCCGACCTTGTGATAGCCGCGCTGGTACTGTTCCTGACTTGGCCGCTGATGTTGCTGGTGGCCTTGGCCATCCGGATCGAGTCCGGTGCCGGTCAACCGATTCTCTACCGGCAGGAACGCGTCGGTGCCCGTGGCAAGACATTTCAGTTGATCAAGTTTCGCAGCATGCGCACGGACGCCGAGTTGGATGGCGTCGCACGATGGGCCAACCAGAACGATGATCGAGTGACGCGAGTGGGTCGATTTACGCGCAAGGTTCGGCTGGATGAATTGCCGCAGTTGTGGAATGTGCTCAAGGGCGAGATGAGCTTCATCGGCCCACGTCCGGAACGTCCACAATTCGTCCTGGACCTGGGTACGAAGATTCGCTATTACGGCCTGCGCCACTGCCTCAAACCCGGCTTGGCCGGCTGGGCGCAGCTACGCTACCCCTATGGCGCGTCGGAGGCGGATGCGGAAGAGAAGCTCAAGTACGACCTGTACTACGTCAAGAATCACAATCTCCTGTTCGACCTGTTGATCCTGTTCCAGACAGTGGAGGTTGTTTTGTTCAGGCGCGGCGCACGTTAGGAAAGAGTTCATGCGCATCTGAACCAATCCGGAATCTGCGTTGATGCGCTCAATTTAGTGGCGTAACTGGTGTTAGTCTGCGTGACGTTAAGGGTTGCCGACTGCTCCCAGGGAGTCGGCATGTGTCGGTGATTCAGTTTCCACTTGAATACGCAGAGTCCCCCATGTCCCGCTCCGACCTGACACCATCAAAGGGTACGCCCGCCACGTCAACCCTCGTGGCCGGGGGTTCTCCCCGTGACGCCGGCTCGTCAGACAAGCCATCGGTGGGCGGATCGTCGCTTCCCCGTCCGGCGCGGACGAGCATCCTCAGTGGTGGTGTGGCTTTGGTGGTTTTGTTCAGTGCGGTTTCGCTGCTGCTGGCACATGACGACGTGCAGCAGCCAAGGGAGCCGTCGGCAATAGCCGCTTTGGCACCTGCGATGAGCTCTTCTTCCCCCCTTTCTTCGTCGACCATCGTTCCGTCAATGGTTGCATCGGTGCCGACAGCGGGTAGAGCGACATCGCTGTCGCCAGATTCGTCTCTGGCGATGCGCATCGCTAGCCCTGTGCCCCAGGCTGTGGTGCCCACGCAGGAAATCGCGACGCGAAGCGGGGCCGATACCAGTAATCCCTTGCGTGCAATGCCTGCTGAAGCGCCCGTTAGGTCGTTCAATCTCGTTGGGATGCCTTCAGCACCCATATCCAATTCGGCGATTGGCGGGTCATCTCCAGCTGGTGAATCACTCGCGTTCTCGGCCGCTCCAGCTTCGACGAATACTCTTTCGTCGGCAACGGGTGGCGTATCGGGAGCGCCGGTCGCCAATGCATACAGTGTGGTGCCGGTGGTGCCTCAGGCGGTATCGTTGGCGGCACATCCGCGTTTGCTTCTTGATCCTGCCACGTTGGCCACCTTGCGCCAGCGCGCGACTGCCAATACGCCGCAATGGGTGGCATTGAAAGCCACCTGTGACTCCTATATCGGCGGCACGGTTGAGTATCCCACTGGCAATCAGTATCCGAACAAACCCAACTTGGGTTCCGGTTACCAAGGCGAGTCTTACCTTCCGGCTTTGCTTGCCGAAGGCATGTGCTACCAGGTGCTGAAGTCGAGCAATGCGTCGGCGGCGGCGCCGTACGGAGCCAAGGCAGTCGACATCTTGATGAAGATGTCGATGCCTTATCCAGGTAGCAATGGTTGGGATCCGTGTACCGATAGTGGTTACGGCATCCGTTTCTACGGCGTGAGTTACGGACTGGGCTATGACTGGGTCTACGACTTGCTGACGGCTACCCAGCGCACGCAGATATACACCACGGCGAATGCGTGGCTTACAGCTTGGGAAAATCCGAGTGGATGCGCTTCCTTCGCCTATGTGGGCAATCCGATAGGCAATTATTTTGCCGGATATTTCCACGCCAAGGCGGTGATCGCGCTCGGCACGTATGGTGAAAATCCGAGTGCGCCGACGGAATGGACCGACTGGTTGAACAACGTATTTGGTGCGCGTGTGCAGCCCAGCTATCAGTTGCATATGCTCGGTGGCGGCTGGCCGGAGGGTTATGGCAACTATGCCCCGCTCAGCATTCTCAACATGAGCCTGCCCCCACGTGAAGTGAAGACAGCTACCGGAGTGGATCTGATCCATGCCGCTGCACCGTACAGCTTTCCGCTCGACAGCGCCGACTACGCGATGCACTTCACATGGCCGTCGCTGACCTATTTCGACGACCGGGATGACAACCATTCGAACGGAAATGCGTCATCTCCACCACCCAGCACCACGCAGGTTGGCTTGTTTCAGCAGATCCTCGGCACCTTGAGCTACTGGCAGTCCCCCGAAGCCTCCGTGTTCAATCAATACCTCGGCGCGGTCAGCAAGGCGACCGGCAACAACAATCCTGGCCCTGCTTGGTTGCAGTTCCTAGGTATCGATCCAAGTGCGCCGACTGCAGCGTTGACCACCTTGCCGTTGTCCTATTTCGCGCCGGGGATGAACGCCGTGTCGGCACGCTCCGATTGGACCACTGGCGCCAGCTGGATGTCGTTCCGCGCCGGGCCCTACGTAAACAACCCTGGCGCGGGTCATGAGTACTTCGATCAAGGCAGCTTGGCGCTGGTGCAAGGTGGTTCGCCGCTGCTGGTCAATGCCGGCGGCTGGCTGGTGCATGAGCCCAATGGCAATGCCGACGAGACCAACGTCTACAACGATAACTTCGGCAACTTCAATGGAACCCCTTATTTGGGTAACCGGCAGCTGTACAACGTTTACTATGTTCGCAACATGAGCGGAAGCATGGTGGCCGAACAATATGGACAGGCCGCTTACACCACGGAAAACAACCAAGTGCGCACACAGGTTTCGGCCTACGAGGACGGGACACGTTATGTCTATGTTCTTGCGACTCACCTGGAAGACATGTATCGCAAATTCAATGCTGGGCCGGCTGTGGCAGCTTGGTCACGCGAGGTGGTTTACCTGCGTCCGAATCGGTTTGTCGTCTTTGATCGCACCACTGAGGGCAGTGCTGGCAATGATCAGTTTCTGGCTTGGCATTTTTCCGCCAATCCGGCTGCTCTAAGTGCGACTGCAGGTCAAAGTCGGGTGGGTGTGACCTACAACGGGAAGTTCATTGGTGCAATGACTAGCGTTTTGCCGGCTGGCAACACGTTGACGACGATCGGCTTGTATCCAGGCGACACATCGACAAAGGTTTGGCAGATTCAGGAGCGACCCGCCAGTTCGGCTGCCAGTCAAATCTGGCTGACCGTGTTCGATCTGTCCACGACTATGGGAACGCTTGCAAACACCAGTCCGGTCGTCGTCAATCTGGGTGGTATTGCAGGCGTGCAATTGACCGCCAGTGATGGCAGCAGCGTGGTCGTCAGTAGCACGGGCCCAGCCGGCACCGCACTTACCGGCAGTATTGGTTATGGCATTGCGCCGGTAGGTTCGGTGCAAGTTGTCACGGACTTGGTGCCGAATACCGGCTATAGCGCCACCGTGGCCTCCAGTGGGGGCACACAAAACGTCACGATCAGCATGGGTGGCACCTTGATGAGCAGCGCCAAAGGCGTGCTCAGCTTCTACGTGACGGTGGCGGGTGTTGTGCAGCCGAATCCGCCGGCAGCGCCACCACCGCCGTACGCCACGGTGCCGGTGAGTTCCCTGCCGGTGCCGGGATTCCCTACACCATACAAGCCTTAGACGAAGACGAGTCAGATCGTCGGCCCATTTGTCCTCGCGCGTTGCGTGGTGCGGCGCAAGTTCGTCGACCCGGCCGATGACGCCATGATGCAACGTCTCATCAACGAACGGGTGCCGCGTTCGACAAGGTCGGCGCTCCTCGATCATCCGGCCACACTGGAAACCGGTGCTACGTACTCCAGTGATACCCCCGTGATATTGCGTTTGAATTGTCTGGGGCCGCGCAGCAGGACCTCGACCTGCTGGAACCCAACTGTGACATAACGCGAGCAGAAGTCGCAGACACAACAGTCGCGCTTCGCCTGCTAGGCAAATCAGGCAAGAAGTCGCTCGAAGCCGGCATTGCGTCGATCACCGACAGCCCCAAATGTACCCGTCAAATTCCGTGGTCGACATGGAAGCCGAAGCCATCCAGGCCACGGTGATGCAGCATGTCAATCGCGCGTACCGTATGTGGCCGGGGGTGGCTTCGTGCGCACCGCTCGGCCCGAGAAGGCTGGTATGCAATTAGATGCCCGGGCGACCTTGCTGGGCGGCGAGTGGCAGTCACTGCGCCGCTTCCCCGGGGTTTCTTGAAGCCTTGAGTGGCTGCAGCTGCGAACTGTACCAGTCAACGACATGGTCGTCCTCGAAACGAATCCATGATGGCCCGTATTCCCAGCGACCGCCATTGATCATGACCGGCGCGCCCTCGAGCGCACGCACGGTGGCGCTATCCATCCCGAGAGCAAGTCGGCTTGGCAACCCCGTGGCCGCTGGAGTTGTGCTTCTCCGCGCGGGGGCGGTCGTGATGATGACCGTGGCCGAAACCGCCGGTGCGCTCGGCTGCTTGTGACTCCACCAAAGCCAGCTCAGCCCGACGATAACCACGGCGGCCAATAACCAGCGAGAACGCCGGGTTGTCGGCTTGGGTCGCCGGGATGGCGCAGTAGCGGCTGCTTCGGTTCGAGTCACCGGGGCCTCGGTCGATCGTATCGCGGACGCCCCCGGAAGCCGTCCATGCTGACGCTCAAACCGCATCGCGGCACCATACAAGGCGGTCAGCCGTTGCAGACGCTCACTGGCGATATGGTCACTGTGGCTCTGGCCGCGACGATCCGGATGCAGCACCAGCACCCGGCGCCGATACGCCTGCTTGAATTCGGTCAGCTCACAATCGGGTTGCACACCTAAAATCTTGTACAGGTCGAGGAAGTCGGTATCACGGGCCAAGGCCACACCCCATTCAAGTTTTGTCCGGCCACATCACTTTGTCCGGCCACATCACGAGGCTCATCAGCTGCTGCGGCGCCGAAGTCCACGGCGAGTCGCCGATGTCGGACTCGGCACCGTAGAGTCTCACTGTCCCATCAAGTACGAAACAGCACGTTAAAGCAATCAGGAGTTGAGGGTGTACAGGATTTTGTGTAACCGGGATTTGAATTAGCGCTGAGGAAGTCGTCCCTCGAAATGGATCGTAAAGCGGTTCAAGGCGGTCTTCCAGTCACGGATCGGCATCGTCCATAGCTTGCTGATGTTGCACAGCGCCAAGTAGAACAATTTCAGCAGTGCCTCGCCGCTCGGGAACGAGCCACGGTTCTTGATAAGCTTGCGCAGGCCCATGTTCACGGAGGACTCGATCGCGTGAGCCGTATAGATCACTTTGCTGATCTCCGGAGGGTAGTCGAAAAACTGAATCAGGTGCGGCCAGTTGCGCCGCCACGACTGGTCCATCGGCGGGTACTCGGTGTCCCACCTCGCCTCGAACTCGGCAAGCCGTTGCTCGGCCTCCTCGACGGTGGCAGGTCTCCGGGTCGGAGGGCAGTTTCCTGCCTGTGGCCCGGTTATACAAAATCTAGGACACTCTCACGCTTGGGATGGGGCCGATCAGGCCATGCCACATATCAGGCATCCGGAACCCTTGATATCGATGTTCCGGGGCGTACCTCAGTGGCAAAATGGCTTCCCCAAACGGAAAGCCGGCACAGCTACCCAGAATAGCCTTGTCAAAGGTATGCTGTGCGGATAAGAGGTGGTGAACGTTATATGGGAGACGCCGGCTGCAAGCGGGCATTGCTGCGGGCCAGATTTTTCCGCGTGTGGCGGTGGGGATGCATCAGATGATGCGCCCACGCGACGACAAGGGTTGTTTGGGCATCCATGACGTGGATGGATAAGGGGGCACTCGGCATGATTGTTCGGGCGCAAGTGATATTTTGTTGTTGCGTGAGGTCATTGAGGCATGGTTTGGTGATCTTTTTGCGGTGGTTCTGTGCTCTGCGGTACGGATGGCGGCGGCTAAACCCATCCTGGTCCGATGCGTCGTTCATATCATCCACCGGAATATTGGCTCGATATCATTCCTCTTCGATACTGGGATCGGCGCTCCGTGTTGCCGCGAGTGATGCTGGCATACTTCAGTGTGTACGGTCAGTGGTCGCCTCGGCATGGCTGGTTCGCATGGCTACAACCCTATCTTGGTGCCGGGATTTTCTCGTGTGGCTCATGCTGACTTGCCTGACGCACAATCGAAGGGTGCGGCTGTGGTAACCGAAAAATATGCGGGACTGGGTGAGCAGGGGTTGCGTGAGCGTGCTGGAACAGTCCTGCATGCCTGTCACTTGCTGAAACCGCTCCAATACATGCGCTCATGGTGGCGCCGTGATCTGCGGATAGTGGCCTACCATCGCGTGCTGTCTACGTTCGATGCCGATGCGTTCGAATTTGATCTGGACCTGGTAAGTGCATCTGCTGCCGGCTTTCGCGAGCAGATGTTGCTGTTGAAGCGGCGCTTCAATCCCATGCGACTTGGTGATGTGGTGAAGGCAGTCACCTCGGGTCAGTCGGTATCGGCCAATGCGGTGGTAGTGACCTTCGACGATGGTTACGACGACAATTATCGGGTGGCCTATCCGATCCTGCGCGAACTGGGCGTGCCGGCTACCTTCTTTGTGTCCACCGGCAACATCGACAGTGGCTTGCCGTACGACTATGACTGGCTGGTTCACATGTTGCTGGCCGCGACTCAGCCAAGGATCACCATTGACGAGTTGGCCATTGATGTCCCGGCGCCATCGACGCGTATCAGCCGTCGGCCGCTGGTGAATGACGTCTTGCGCCGGCTCAAGATGCTCGATGGGTCCGCGCAGACGGCATTGATTGCTCGGTTGGCCAGCGACTGGCGCATGCCGCGCGAACAGCCTCATCCGAATTGCCAACCCATGAACTGGCAGCAGCTGCGAGAAATGCATGCGGCAGGTTTTGAGATTGGTTCGCACGGCGTGCATCACCGGATGTTGGCCAAATTGCCACAGCAGGAGCTGGAGTTCGAATTGCGTGAGTCCAAGGCGGTATTGGAGCGTGAGCTCGGTGCGCCGGCGTCGCTGATTGCCTATCCGGTCGGCGGTTACACCGCATTTGATGATCGGGTGATTGACGCGACTATTTCTGCGGGTTACCAGGCAGCATGCAGCTATGTCAGCGGCACCAATTCGTTGACCGGCCTGCGGCAATACGACCTGCGGCGACTGGCTGTCGAACGCGACATGAGGTTAGGTTGGTTCGACGCCATGCTTACCTTGCCGGAATGGCTTAGCTACACAACGTCGAAACACGGCAATGATTCTGCGCATAGTTGATGTTCATTCTGATTCTTCTGTATCTGATACTCACGATCATCCGGCCGCAGGATTATATGCCTGCGTTGGCTGGCGTTCCGGCGATGCCAGCCGTGTTGATGCTGGCCTTCCTGGTCTGGCTGACTGGCAGCAGGAGAAATTTCGATGCTCCACAATTCCTTATTTTGCCGGCGTTCCTGCTGGTCGGGATGTCTTCGCAGGTGGTCAACGGATGGGGCGGTGGTGCACTGAATGTGTTGACGGACTTCGGACCCACGGTGATTGCCTTTTTCGTGCTTGCGGCAAGTTGTACTACCCGACATCGAGTAACCATCACCATGATGGTGTTTGTCGTGTGTGCAACCGTGCTGGCGCTACACAGCATCGACCAGGCAAACACCGGTATGGGATGGACCGGGTTGGCACTGAACGAGGACGGCCGTGTCCGTTACGTGGGCATTTTCAATGACCCGAATGACTTGGGTCTGCTGTTTGCGGCGACGTTGCCAATGGCCTTTTTTCTCAGCAGCCTCGGAGGTCTCCTGCGACGCCTTTTCTGGCTGATCGCGGTGGCTCTGCTGCTGTACGGAACTTACCTCACCAATTCACGCGGTGCCATGCTTGCGGTGCTCGCGGTGGGCGGTATCTACATTTGGCGTCGTCGCGGTATCTTCACTGCCGGGGTCTTGGCCGCGTTGGGGCTGGTAGGCATGCGCCTGCTATCATCGCGCATGCAGGATCTCGACCCCGACGAGTCCTCGGCCTTCGGGCGGGTGGATGCCTGGTACGAAGGCATGCACATGTTCTTTTCGCACCCACTGTTTGGTGTGGGACCGGGTAATTTTACCGATTACAATTATCTGACTGCCCACAATTCGTTCGTGCTGGTGTTGGCCGAGACCGGCTTCATCGGCTACACCCTGTGGCTGGCGTTCGTTGTTTATGGTTTCTGGATGATGCTGACGGTACTGCGGTATCAGCCGGAATCGAGCCCTGAACTCGACCGAGCCAGGCAGTGGCGAGGCGAATGCAACATGGCCTTCACCCTGCTGTTGTCGCTGAGCGGGTTGTTTGTCTGTGCGTTTTTCCTCAGTCGCAGCTATACCGTGGTGTTGTATCTGTTGATCGCCGTGGTGGTCGGCTATTACATGGGGATGCGACAACGCTGGCCAGGTTTGCCGGTGTTCCGTCTGTCCCGTCACTGGGTGCGCTGGCTGGCCGTGTCGATGGGCAGCATCGTGTTGCTGTACATCATCACCACCCTATTGTTGATAGGCACATGAGCACACGCAGCCACGCCTTGCGCAATACCTTGTTCTCGTCGATCGGGATCTACGTCGAGTACTCGCTGGGCATGCTGGCGGCGATCCTCATCGCGCGGCATTTGGGCCCGCATCACTACGGTATCTACGGCCTGTTCATATGGTTTGCCGCGATTGGCGTGGTGGCGACCAATTCGGGGATCACGACCGGGGTGATCAAGTTCGTGGCCGAGCTGCGTGGTTCGCAGCAGGAACATCTGATCGTGCCAGTGCTCGGCTATCTGCGCCGAATGCAAATATGGCATCTGATCGTGGTCATGGCGCTGGCCTTGGCGTTATATCTGCTGGTCGGCAGACGCTTCGCCGCCGAACTGGATTTCGCCGAATTTGCGATGCTGGCTGCAGCGGTATCCATGCGTGCGCCGTACATGTTCAATATCGCCATTGCCAAGGGTTTCGAGGCATTCGATGCCACCGCGAAGGTGAGCATGCTGTCGGCGCCAGTAAATCTTTTGCTGGTAGGCTCGGCGATGCTGCTGGGGGCTTCGATCTTCTGGTTCCTCGTCGTATACCTGATCTCCAGCGCAGTATTCCTGCTGAGCTCGAGGCATCAGGCGCGGAAACTGTTGGCGGGCCACGAGAGTCGCCAGGTGGTGCCCGCCCAGCTGCAGCAGCGTGTGCGCCGACACCTGCGAATTGTTTCGGTCACGATCATCGTCAGCTTTCTGATTGCCAGCGATGTGGAGATTCTGTTTCTGAACATGTTCGACAGCGCTGCTTCAGCGGGCTATTTCAAGGTGGCCTACCAGCTGGCGACTGGAGTCATGCTGCTCGTGCCCGGTGTGTTTGGTGCCGTGCTCTTGCCGATGATGGCCAAGGCGCAGAGTCAGGGACGTGAGGTGAGTGGGCGGCGTTTCGTCGCGGTCACCAGCTACCTCGTGTTGCTGGCTGCACCGGTCGTGGCTTTCGGGGGCAGCTTTTCCGCGCAGATCATCGGCTTGCTCTACGGCGCGTCCTACGCCACCGCTGCGCCAGTCTTCGCGTGGTGCCTGTTTGCCTGTGGCCTTGGCACGATGACCCAGGGTGCCACCAGTCTGCTGGTGAGTGCCGATCGACAACACACCATCCTGATACTCACGATTGCCTTGGGTGTGCTCAAGGTGGGGCTCGATTTC
Source organism: Rhodanobacter sp. (assembly GCA_035564915.1). Taxonomy (GTDB): domain Bacteria; phylum Pseudomonadota; class Gammaproteobacteria; order Xanthomonadales; family Rhodanobacteraceae; genus Rhodanobacter. The sequence continues at coordinate 56,938 of DATMTH010000118.1, read as the reverse complement.
GTGTTGATCACACGCTTCGGATTGTACGGGTCGATCGCCGCGATCGTGATCGAGTTGCTTGTCATCGCGACGTCGTACCTGACCATTGCGATGCGCATCAGCGGGACGCAGCTGGAGTGGCTGCGTCTGTTGCGCATCGTGCTGGCGGCGGCGATGGCGGCCGCACTCGCATCGCTGGTGCTTGCACTGCATCTGGTGCCGATACTGACCCTGCTGTTGGGGGCTGTGGTATTGACCACGACCTATCTGTTACTGACTTTGCTTTTGCAATGCTGGAGCCAAGCTGACATCGAACAATTGCAGGGTCTTCATCGGCAATTTGGCGGCGGCCGACCCCGACTATTTGGGCGCCTGCTCGCCTGGGCCGGCGCACGTGCGGGGAGGGGGCCATGAAAACGTCGTGGTATGAGAAGGCATTCAGCCAGGTACTGTATCCGGCATGGGAAACCGGTTTGCGTCGTCGTCACACGCAGACCTACCTGGTGGACTACCAGCGCGACCAATGGTTGCCACCCGAGCAGATCGCCGCGTTGCAATGGCAGCGCCTGAAGCGATTGCTGGAGCACTGCGAGCGCGAAGTCCCTTATTACAGGCGGCGCTGGCGCGAGCTCGGCATCACCGTTGCCGATATCCACAATCTGGACGACTACGCCCGGCTGCCGGTGTTGACCAAGGCGGAGATCCGCCAGCACTTTGACGAACTCAAGGCTGATTCGTGGCATGGGCGCTTGCTGTACAAGGCGACCGGCGGCTCGACCGGTGATCCCATGCGGTTCGGCTATACCCGTGAAAGTTACGAACGGCGCACGGCGGTGATGTGGCGTGGCTACGACTGGGCCGGGTCGCGCATGGGCCGGCGCACGCTGTTCCTGTGGGGAGGTGCGGTCGGCGAACCAGGCCGCATGCAACAGTTCAAAGACCGCATATACAACGCGGCCTTCGCTCGCCATATGCTCAACAGCTTCAACATGACCGAAGCGAACATGATCGAGTTTGCCGATGCGATCGATCGCTATCGGCCGCAGGTCATTGTCGGCTATGTCGGTCCGCTGGTGCGGCTCGCTCAGTGGTTGATCGCCAACAGGCGCCAGCCGTGGCGCCCGCACAGCATCATTGGCGCAGCCGAATCGCTGCATGAGTTCCAGCGCAAGATCATCGAACAGGCATTCGGGTGTCCGGCCTTCAACACCTATGGCTGCCGCGAATTCATGCTTATCGCGTCCGAATGCGAACGGCGCGAGGGCCTGCACGTGAACGCCGATCATCTGGTGGTCGAACTGCAGCGGCAACCGAGCGTGCCGACGGAGCAGCCGGGTGAGGTGGTGATCACCGACTTGTTCAACTACGGCATGCCGTTCATGCGCTACCTCAACGGGGATGTCGCCACGGCGGCCAGCCACGCCTGCAGTTGTGGTCGTGGCCTGCCCCTGCTCAAGCGAGTCGACGGTCGCAAGCTCGATGCGATCCGCACACCGGCCGGCCATTTGCTTCCAGGCGAATTCTTTCCACACATGCTCAAGGACGTGCCAGGCCTGGTGCGCTTTCAGGCGGTGCAGCGCCGGCTGGATCAACTTGATCTGGCGCTGGTCCGCGGTACCGGCTTCGACGAGTCGTCGTTGGACTATATTCGCCACGAGTTGGCCAAAGTGGTCGGCGACAGCCTCGAACTGCGCTGTCATTTCGTGGACGACATTCCGCTGACGCCGAGCGGCAAGTCGCGCGTAACCATCTCCGAACTTCCAACCACTCCCCCCGCATGAACATCACCCACGTGGTCGAAAATCTGAATCGCGGTGGACTTGAGCGCATGGTGATCGATCTCGCGACAGAACAGCAGCGGCAGGGGCATCATTGTCAGGTGGTGTGCCTCTTCGAGTCGGGTGCGTTGGCGCAGGAACTGATCAAGCAGGGAATACCTGTGCAGGCGTGTGGCAAGCGTCGCGGCGTGGATCTGCGCGCGCTGATGCGGCTGCGGCGAGCACTGACCAGGCATGCTGCAGACGTGATGCATACGCACAACGCGGTGGCGCACTACCACGCCGTAGCGGCCAGCCGCGGCCTCGGTATCCGACAAGTGATCAATACGCGTCACGGTATGGGCGCGAATCGGGGTTCTGTCCGTCGTGAGTGGTTGTATCGCCGCGCGCTGGCAGGCACCGACATCGTCGTCACGGTTTGTGAGGCGGCTCGGGTGGATGCTGTGCGTAGAGGGATTGTGCCGCCGGCAAAAGCGCGGGTGGTACCCAATGGCATCCGGGTGGAGGCGTTCCAGCAGGCGTCAGCCGCCCACCGAGCGCGGCTGCAGCAGGCGCTGGACCTTGCGCCTCAGGCCCGGGTTATCGGCAGCGTCGGTCGTCTCAACTGGACCAAGGACCAGGCCAGCCTGATTCGCGCTTTCGGTCTGGTTCGGCGACAGCTGCCGGAAGCCGTGCTGCTGTTGATCGGCGATGGTGAATTGCGACGTGAGCTGGAGCAATGCGCCATGGACGAAGGGCTCGCCGATTCGGTACATTTTCTCGGCGATCGCAGCGACGTGCATGCTTTGTTGCCGGGGCTGGAACTGTTTGCGTTGTCGTCGCTGAGTGAGGGTTATTCGATGGCCTTGCTGGAAGCCTGCGCCAGCGCGCTGCCGATTGTGGCCACTGCTGTGGGCGGCAACGGCGAGATTGTGCGTAATGGCGTCAATGGGCGTCTGGTGCCTGCAAGCGATCCGGCGGCGCTGGCCGCTGCGATGGTTGCGCTGCTGAGCGAGCCGTCGCAAACGCGGGAGCTGGGCTCGGCGGCACGGGTTTGGGTCGAGACCGAAGGCTCGCTGGAAAACATGGCGGGACGTTATGACGCCTTGTATCGAAGCGAGCTGGAGTGATGCCATGCGCCTGAAGTTGCTGGTGCTGACCAATTTGTTTCCGACCCCGTGGGATCCCTTGCGCGGAGCCTTCAATCGCCAGCAATTCGAACGTCTGGGTCAGCGGCACCACGTGCATGTGCTGACGGCCGTGGATTTTCGCGAACGCATGCGCGGCGTGCGAAGCCAGGTCGAGGTGCCCGGCCTGCGCACTGATCATTTCGTGTTCGTGTTTCCGCCAGGTATTGGTCGCTCGCTGCATGCCGGTTGCTGGTTGGCCTCGCTGTTGCTGCAACACGGGCGCCGACTGCGCGCGGAAAATTACGACGGTATTCTGGCGAGTTGGGCGTATCCGGATGCGGTGGCAGCTGGCTGGCTGGCGCGCCGGATCGGTATCCCGTATGTGGTCAAGGTGCATGGCAGCGACTTGAATGTCATGGCCGAGGACAAGTTGCGCCGACCGCAGATTCGCTCAGCGTTGCGGCACGCCGGCGCGGTCGTCGCGGTGAGCCAGGCGCTGGCCGACAAGGCGGTGGTGATTGGTGCAGATCCGTCCCGCGTGCATACCATCTACAACGGTGTCGACGAACAGCGGTTCGCCCCCGGGGAGCAGGGCGCTGCGCGGCAAAGGTTGCAGCTTGCGGCCGACCATCCGCTGCTGCTCTACGTCGGCAACCTCAAGTCGACCAAGGGCTGCATAGATCTGCTCGAGGCCTTTCCTGCGGTACTGGCGAACCGGCCGCAAGCGCGGCTGGTTTACGTCGGTACCGGTACATGCCGCGCCGAATTGCAGCAACGTGCCACCGCGTTGGGTTGCTCCGATCGAGTCGATCTGGTTGGCGCCGTACCGCATGCGCAACTGGGTGACTGGTTCCGTGCCGCCGACGTGCTGTGTCTGCCCAGCCATAACGAAGGGGTACCCAACGTGGTGCTGGAGGCGATGGCCTGTGGCATCCCGGTGGTGGCAAGCCGGGTTGGCGGCATTCCCGAAGTGCTGCCGGCCCATGCCGGCATCCTGGTGCCCGTACGCAAACCGGCGGCGTTGTCGGCTGCCTTGATTGACGCCACGGCGCGTGATTGGGACCGCGACCGCATCGTTGAGCACGCGCGTGGTTTTCGTTGGGACGACAACATCGACCGGCTGGACGAGATCCTGCAGACGGTTATCGCCAACAGGGGTTGAGCAGCAGAGGGCGTGTCTAGGAATCGACGCCTGTCGGCGCTGTCGCGGCGCTGTCGTCGGGCGTGTCGGCGAACATCTGGTCGAGACCGCGTTGCAGACCGGTGCGGGGTTCCCAGCCCAACCGGGTACGTGCCGCAGTGATGTCGAAGTTGGCCAGCGGTCGCAGCGAGCGTACCCGGTAGCGGGTCAAAGGCACACTGCGGTGGAGCAGTTTGCCGAGCAACTCCACGCCGCTGGCGAGCAGCATGAAGACGGCGGTGGGCACGCGCAGCAGCTTCAGCTCGCTGCCCAGCTTGTGTTTGACCCGTGCCAGATAATCGCCCTGAGTGACGATCTGTGGATCGACCACATTGAAGATCTGACCCAGAGCCGTGGGCGACTCGGCCGCCAACAACAGCGCGTCGACGACGTCATCAACGTAGACCAGCGGCAACGTCTGCGCCGCCGAGCCCACCGCTATCCAGCGGCCCGCAAGTGCCAACGTACCGTTGGGCGTCACCCGCTCTGCACCGGGGCCAACGATTTGCCCGGGACGCACGATCACCGCCGGCAGCGCACGCTCGCGGATCGCGTCCGCGACCATGAGTTCCGCTGTCAGCTTGGTCTGCGTGTAGGCGCCACGCTTGTCCGGATATGGCTCGAAGCGGGAGCTTTCGGTCATCACCACGGCCGGATCGCGGCCAGCGTGATCCAGCACGCTGAGCGAGCTGACGTAGACCAAACGTTGAGCCCCGTGTTTTATGCACGCGTCGACGACATTGCGTGTACCCCAGACCGTGCCCGCCTCGAAATCGTTCGGGCCACCGCGCATCGCGGCGCCGACGTGATAGACGGTACTCGCACCGCGCACCGCGTGATCCACGATACGTGGGTCGCCAAGATCGCCGACCACCACTTGCATGCCGGGCGCCGCCTGCGCGACCGGGTCAGCACGACGAACCAGGATGCGAACGGTTTGTCCGCGGGCTCGCAGCGCCGCCACCAGCGCGCGACCGAGGAAGCCAGCCGCGCCGGTCACCAGTGCGTCGACCGGCTCCAGTAGCTTGATGCGGGCATCAAGTTCGTCACGACGCGCCGCGTCCGCCTGCGTGCACACCGCCTCCATCAACGCGATCGGTCGTCGACCTTCCGCGGGACTCACCGGTGGGAGGGTACCTTCATGCAGTGCGCGCGCGAACGCTTCCGCGCCGTGCTGGATGCCTGGCGAGGGTCGCAATCGTCCGGTCGCGAAGCGCAGCACATTCCACGGCACGCGGAAGACATCACGCAATCCCGTCATGAATGCGGTCAGCACAATGCCAATGAACTTCGGGCCGGGCAGTACGCGCTGGACCCGGCAGATCTGCAGAAAGCGATCGACCTCGATGATGCCGCGCGTACCATGCACGATCAGCCTGTTTTGCATTGGCCGTACGTTCCACGACAAGAGCAATCGCCCGATGCCGTCGGCGCACTGCGCACGGGCATCCCATTCATCGAACTTCAAATTGGTCGTGCGGCCGCTGGCACGGTAGTGGACGTCGAGTTGATCGATCGCGCCAAGAAACGACTCCAGGACATAAAGCCCATGCACACCCAGATCGCGGAACGGATAGGAACCCTGCCTGACCATGCCCGGCAACGGGCCTCCCGCGTAGGGGGGGTAGTCGGAGCTGCGCAGCACATCGACAGCGACGACGTCGCCAACCTTGCCGGACTTCACCAACGCAAGTGCCTGCATGATGACCGGGTCGAAATGGTCCGAGTGATCGACTGAGAGCTGCAGGCCCTTCTCACGCGCCTTTGCAATCATTGCGTCGCATTCGGCGACGGAGTCGGCCATCGGTTTTTCGACAAAGACATGGCAACCCATGTCGAGCGCTTGCAAGGTCAGTGCGGCATGGCTTGACGGAGGCGTAAGCACATAAACTGCATGAGGATTGCGGGCGCCAAGTTCGGCAAGGTCCCCGGTCACGAATTCGATACCGAAGGTCGTGGCCAGTGCCTGTGCTGCCTTGGTGTCCAGATCGCAGATTCCGACAATCTCGACAAACTCAAGCCGGCGCAGGGCGGCGATGTGATACCGCGCCACATAGCCAGCGCCAACAATGGCGATACGAAGTTTCCCTTTCACTGTGACGCTCATTCCTTCCCCTGCTATGCCCACGGATTCATGCCTGTTTTCGTTTCAGTGCAGATGATACTTCGTCGAGCACCTCGAGCACGCGGTTATCCCACGTCTGGTTCGCAACGGATGCCATGCGCTGACTCACTGCGGCCGCCGAATTGTCTGTCAACGCGCGCTCGAGGCCAGCGAGAAAGGCCTCGCGATCTTCCGCAATTTCGATCCAGCGCGAGAATTTGTTGATCTCGGGATGACTCACGCTGACCACCGGCTTGCCTGTGGCAAGGTATTCCCGCAATTTCAGCGGATTGGCATTTTCGACCTGGCGATTGTGGCGATACGGAATAATCGCGGCATCGAAGGCCTTGGCCCACTTTGGCAAGTCCGCGTAGGGTTGAGGTCCGACCAGCTTGACGTTGTCCAGCGCACGTAACCGGGACACGTTGACGGCAGCGTGGCCGACCAGCAGGAACGTCCATTTGGGGCGCTGCAGAGCCAGCCACTCGATCAGTTCCAGGTCGATCCATTCATGGATCGAGCCGAAATAGCCGACAACTGGGCTAGGTAGCCTGCGGGCTGCGGCGGGAACAATCGTGGCTGGATCCATCGCCTGAGCAAACAGCGCAACGTCCACGCCGTGCGGCGAAAACACCGTGTGTGGATTGATTGCCTGCTTGGCGGCAACCAGCGCGGGCGGAGCCACAAATACTAGATCGGCGCGCCGGGTCAATTCATCATCGCGAGCCGAGATCAGCTTGGTGTCGACACCTGGATGCGCCGCATAGTCGTCGATGCAGTAGTACACGCAGAGTTCTTCGCCCAGTCGACGAGCGAGAAAGCCCGGATGCGGCACGACGAACCAGGAGATCGGTCTGGCATTTCCGAGGACACGCATGGCTCGGCGAACTGCCCACCGGCCAAAGACCCGGTTCAGCCAGTCGATGCCGGGTATCCGACGAAACGGCAATTGGGGCACCGTGCAGTGCCACAGGTTGTCCTTGATCAGGGTCGGGGCACGCAGTGTTGCTCGAATCTTGCGGAACGCGCGCCGGACATCCCTGCCGCTCGCCTGTGGTGCACGCAGGCCGGGGGAATCGACGTAAAGCAACGGCGCGACCCAGGTCAGTCGCTCTGCCACATGATGACTGCTGGTGCGGTTTTCCGCGAACCAGTCATTGCCGAAATAGACCACCCCGTATCCTTTCAGCACATGTATTCCGTCGTGCCATGAAAACGCAGGCCGCGCGCGGGTGAGTCCGGATGGATTCGACTTCCAGCAATCGTCATGTGCTTCTCCCAGTTGCCATGTTTCGACATGCCCGCGTCCATTCACCCAGCCGTCTGTCGATGGCCGGGCGGGCGACGGGTTCGTGAAACCTAATGAGGGTGCAAAAATTTGCGACTTGTCGTCTGGATCAGCAATCTTCTGTCCGTGGCGCCAAAACGAAGATAAAGTATAGGACGAAAGCTGTCTTTGACAGCGCAGGGTCTACAGGCAACCGATAGCATGCTACCTCCAGTTACTTTTCATTATTGCTTCCGTGGGTCGGCGGAATGATTTCCTGGCTGAAGAGAACGCATTTATTGCGATGGCTTCCAAGTGCCATGGTTCTTACCAGGATGCCGCCTCACGACAAGATGTTTTATCTCACGTTCGACGACGGTCCTGATCCGCGTTACACCCCGGCGCTGCTCGACCTGTTGGCGACGCATGAAGTCCATGCAACCTTTTTTCTGATCGGTCGGCAGGCCGAACAGCATCCGGAGCTGGTAGGTCGCATGATCGCCGAGGGGCATCGGCTCGGCAATCACTCCTACAGTCATCCCAAGTTCAACGGCTTGTCGCTGGCGGAGAAGATGCTGGAGATCGATCGCACCGATAGGATATTGGCCGAGTTTGATGGAATTCCGCACCACGCCGTGCGACCGCCAAGTGGTGCATTTTCATGGGCGCTGACGTTTCACCTGGCCCGACGTCGTCGCAAGCTTGCGTACTGGTCATACGACAGTCTCGATTACCAGCACCGGCCTCCGATGGATCTGGTTGATATGATGCGTCGCAAGCCCCCGGCTGCGGGGGACGTGCTGTTGATGCATGACGACAGCGATTGTTGTATCCAGATGCTGGCGACGCTGCTGCCAGAATGGCGGGCGAAGGGGCTCGGTTTTGGGGTGCTATCCGCAAAGTGACGCACACGCGGATCCTCAGCTGACAAGTTTGTAGCCACCGGGAAGGGGTACGGGAACCATGGAATTGCAGCAAACCAGTCAGCGAATTTGCCGATGAGCAGCCACATGGGTGTTTCACTTCTGATCCTGGCCGCGCTGGCCGTTGTGGGCGCCATCCTCATCACGGTGGCGATTCGAGCACGCAACATGCAGATCTGGCTGGGCAGCCATCTGCGTCGCCGGAAGCCGGTCCCATCAGCCGGGCCAGTTCATGTGATGTTCTGCTTTGTCGATCATTTCGAGCCGGCCTGGGGCAAGGTCGATCTGGCCACCCAACGTGCGCGCGTCGATCGGTGGTGCCAGGACTACCGCGTGCTGGCTTCGAAGCATCGCGACGCGGATGGCCGACCGCCGCAGCATACGTTCTTCTATCCGGAGGAGGAGTATCTGGAAGAACACCTCGAAAAGATCGCGGCGCTTTGCGCCGACGGCTTCGGTGAAATCGAGATCCATCTGCATCACGACAACGACACGCCGGACAACTTCAAGGTGACCATCAGCCGTTTCAACGAATTGCTGCATGAACGTCATGGTGCCTTGCCGCGCGACCCGGAAACCGGGCAACTGCGGTTCGGCTTTATCCATGGAAACTGGAGCCTTGACAATTCACGCAGCGACGGTCGCTGGTGCGGCATCAACAACGAATTGATCCTGCTGCGCGAACTGGGCTGCTACGCTGATTTCACCCTTCCATCGGCGCCCAGCGATACGCAGACCAGCATGATCAATGCGATCTACTACGCCACCGATGATCCATTGCGGCCGAAGTCGCATGACAGCGGCGTGCCAGTGCGGGTCGGTGGCAAGGCCAGCGGTGACCTGATGATTGTGCAGGGACCACTGGGTTTGAACTGGCGCGAACGAAAATTCGGGGTGATACCGCGGATCGAAGCTTCAGATGTGCGTCGTGCCTGTCCACCGACCCCGAAGCGGGTGGATGACTGGATCAGGACCGGCATTCATGTCGAGGGGCGGCCCGAGTGGGTGTTCGTCAAAGTGCACACCCACGGCACCCAGGAGCGGGATATGGAGACCCTGCTGGGTGCGCCGGCCGAAGCGATGCATGCCCATCTTGAACGCGTCTACAACGATGGACGCAATTATGTGCTGCATTACGTGACCTCGCGAGAGGTCTACAACATCATCAAGGCCGCCGAGGCGGGACTTGAGGGCAATCCCGATAGCTATCGTGACCATGTGCTGCCACCGCCGCCTGGCGTGGCCGCAGCATGGAGTCAGCAGAACGGACGAACGGAATAAATCATGGCCGGTGACCTGGTCAGCGTGATCATGCCGGTGTACAACGCGGAAGCGTGGTTGCAGCGAGCGATCGATTCGGTACTGCAGCAGAGTCATCAACATCTGGAATTGATCGCGGTCGACGATGGTTCGATCGACAATTCAGCCGATATTCTCGAGACAAATGCGCGTCGCGACGAGCGCATCCGGATACGACGTCAGCCTCAAAATGCGGGTGTTGCCGCTGCGCGCAATGCTGCCGTCGCCATGGCCAAGGGCGACTACATTGCGTTTCTCGACGCGGACGACTGGTGGCATCCATCGAAGCTTCAGCTCCAACTGGGCAGCATGCGTGAGAGCGGCGCACTAGTCAGCTATGCAGCGTACTGGCGTGTCGCTGAAGATGGCTGCGTGCTCGGCCGGGTAACTCCGCCGGCACGGGTCAGCTGGAAAGACATGCTGGCCAGCAACTTCATCGGCAACCTGACCGGCATGTACGCGCGTGCCCTGGGTGATATTCCGTTTCGCCGCATAGGGCACGAAGACTATGTTTTCTGGCTGGAACAGGTGCGTCGTGCGGATGGCGCAGTTCGGGTGGAAAGTGACGAGCCGCTGGCTTGGTACCTGGTTCGCGAGCACTCCTTGTCGGCTAACAAACTGCGTGCAGCGCGCTGGCAATGGACCATCTACCGCGAGGTGGCAGGGTTGGGATGGTTAAATTCATGCACGTGCATGGGGTGGTACATTTTTCATGCGCTGCGCAAACGGCGAGGTGGTCAGTTGAGTTGATCGTGCCGATGCCTTCATGTCACGTGTTCGGTTGGCTGATCTTGGAGGCATTCCGGCGCGAGGGTTGCACATGTCTCTTCATCGGCTCAGGATGACGAAGTCCCACTTTGCCTTGGGAAAATCGGCGATCAAGTGCCTAGCGCATACGCGATCTGACATCGCGCGACATCAGCTCGGCCTTTCTGCAGTCTTAAATGAAAACGGCCAGTGTTTCGCTACAAGGTAGTCTGCCAAATTGCAGGTCTTTCAGGAAAGTACGAACATGCAGAGCATTCCGATAAGCCAGATCCGGTCCGATCGAGCGACCTTGGAAGACGAAGCGTCGCGCAAGACCGAGCCGGGCCTACTGATCAACCTCAACACCCTCCGTGCCATCGCTGCCTTGGCGGTGGTTTATTCGCACGTCACGTCCGAGGCCGGACTTAATCTGCATCCGAGCATTGGTACACGAGGGGTTGACATTTTCTTCGTGATCAGCGGCTTCATCATCGCCTACATTGGCTCGCGCAACGCTGACCGGTTCTTCATCCGCCGCTTGATCCGCATCGTGCCGTTCTACTGGGCAGCAACACTCGCCGTGTTTGTGATGGCTCTGATGGCACCCACCCTGCTGCGAAGCACCCGGGCCGACCCGCTCCAGCTGCTCTGTTCGTTGTTCTTTATTCCGCGGCATACCAATTATGCTGACATGGCTCCCACGCTGGTATTGGGGTGGTCGCTCAATTACGAGATGTACTTTTACGTGGTATTTTCGCTCTGTCTGCTGTTGTCACGTCGGCTGGCGCCAATACTCTGCTGCCTGGCGATCGCTGCGATCCTGCGGGTCATCGACGCCAGCGGCACCACGAATCCCTCGATTCAATTTTATGCACGACCGCTGGTATTCGAGTTCGTGTTTGGCATCGTGGCGTTCTACCTGCTATACGCGGTCGAGCGCCATCGTGCCAGCTGGCAATCAATTCCCTTCGGTAAATATATTCTGCTGGCGCTACTACTGGCGTCTTTGATCATCGTGTTTTTCATCGAATCGAAGCGCGGTTTCGGCTTGCCGCGGGTAATTAGTTCGGGGATACCAGCCTTTGTCATCGTGTTGTCGGCGCTGCTGCTGGAACGGATCTACCGGCTCACAATCGACAATCGCATATTGTTCTTGCTTGGCGAGGCGTCGTACATCCTCTATCTGATCCATCCATACATAGTATTCGGCCTCCTTCGCACCGTACTGCGCGGCGCCCGTTATAGCCTGCTGGCCAACATTGCGATCATCATATTTCTCATGACAGCGGCCAGCGTGGTTGCCGTCGCCATCCATCTATTGTTTGAAAAGCCGGTGATGAGGTTGTTGCGTCGCCAGATCCTCGGCGAAGGACTGCCGCGCGCCGACGAGAGAAGTCGCTCCCACTGATCGGCTTGGCATAGCAGGCAGTATGCCCCTTGAGTGTTGTAAGTCTTCCAAGGGATGGCGCGACCAACTGTGATCCAGCGAACTTGGTACACCGCAGCCACTTGGATACCGGTGGTGGCTACGACGTCGTTGTAGTCGAGCAAATCCTCAACCGCATGAATGTCGTAGCCAGATTCCAGCAAGTGAGTAGTAAAGGATGGCACAACGTGTGCTTGGTGGAGCGTCGGCCGCTTATGAGGAAATCCTTATCCCATCAATGTCCGGTTGCGGTCGCTTCTGTATGGATTGCGCCGCTCCCCGCAGGTTGGCTCATTAGCCATTGAACCACACCGGTACCACGGTTGTTCCAGTTGAAGAGCCGCGGCGTGCTGCTGATTTCCGCGCAGCTCGTGCTGTAAGACGACGCCAGCAGCTCCATCCGCAGATCCAGCGCGCGCTGCAGCTGTTGATCGGTGGTGAAGTAACGGGCGGCAGCCACCGGCAGAGTTAATTCCACATTGTGCGAGTCGCTGTACCAGCCGTCGGAACTCTCGATGGCGGCGAGCTGCTTGCGCTCGGCGTGTGCCGATGACCAGTACCAGCTGATCTGCCCATCTGGACCGCTGCATGGGTTGCGCCAGTCTTTTTCTTTGGCAGTCATGGTATTCAAATCGATCCAGCCGTAGCGTTCCATGTAGCGGCCGAACGCGATGACCATGGTCGGAATGCGTGTGTCGCGCGTAGCCAGCCACGCATGCCAAAGACCGTCGATGATATTCTGCGTCATCCATGGTGAGCTGCCCAATACGTCGCTGGCCGCGTTGTACTCGTTTCCTTCGTGCATGTCCCAGCTGTTGCGCCACGAACCATCGTTGCCCAGCCCGTCGGGGTTGTGTTGCTGATGCTGGAACAACCAGCCCAGACGGTCGTCGATGTCTTTGCGATAACGGGCATTGCCTGTGATTTCCCATGCGCTGACGATCTGAAGCAGGCCCAGACCCACTTGGCGTTCGGTGAAAAATCGTTGCTTGACGCCGGTGTATGGGCCCGCCGAGATGTTCCAGCCGCCGGTGTTCCATGAGCCGACCATGCGGCTGATCAGGGCGTCATCATGCTCGCTGTCGTCACCGGTGAGCCCCACGGCTAGCAGGATCGGCTCAATGTAGACGTACTTGGGGTCGCACACGTTGACCTTGCCCAGGCTCCAGCCGCCGCCGCAAAGTGGCCAGCCGGGTGCCCCCGTACGGCGCAAATGACTCATGTAGAAACGGTAGCTTTCGCTGGCTGCAGCGAGGTAGTCCAGTCGTCCGGTGCGGACGTAGGCCTGGAATAATGTCGTGGGGCGATCGAACAGCCAAGCGGCGCCGTCGTCAAGTGGCAGTTTCTTTGCCCATTCGAACTGAGTCGATACATACCGGTCGTAAGGCGTTGGCTTGGTTGACGCCAGTTGTGGGCCCGCAATCAGCGAAGCGGACATCCACTGCGCGGATAGTGTTGCCAGCACGCCGGGCACACGTACGCCGTCTGAACCCTGGACGAGTGCGTCAGCATAAGGCCATCCCGCTACGTCGGTGTTGGTCTTTGCGGCATCCAGCGAAAAGCGCAGTGTACGGGAATCGCCATCCAGTTCAAGGTGCATCTGCACGCGTACGGCACGGATGCCCTTGGTACCCACGTACCAATGCAGCGAGGTGGTGATGTGCGCAGGGAGGTCGTTGCCGTGTTCGTCCAGAATGTGCACGTCGCGTGGATCTTTCAGGACACCGGGCGGGAACGGAATGCCAAACGTGACGGCGACTTGCTTGCCACTTGCGCCATTGCGATGCAAGGTGACCGTCTGCCAAAGCGGGTTTAGTGGTACGGATGAATGAACCAGCACGGGGTTCAACTCGCTGACCTTCCTGGGCGTCGAACTGGGCGACGCTTCGCTGGCACTAGTCAGGGTGGTCCTGGCCGCAGCGATCGCAGGACTGGCAATTGCTGCGCAGGAGAGCAGCGCCAACAGGACGCCCGCCTGGAATCTTGCGAAGGTAAAACGAAATGGCGGTGTTGTCATGAAGGGAGTCCTGCCGACGACCGAGTGTGCAATCCATTGAATCTGCTGACGAAGGCAGCAGCATGTCTGAAACAGTGTAACTCCTGAGTATCTGCGCCGAGCAGCGGAATGCCCAGGCGCAAGGCCAGCTGATCAGTGCTTGCCTGCTGCTTGCGCCAACAGGTGACGCTCCCAAGCCAGCGCGGTATTCACGGTGAAATCGAGATCATCATGGGCCGGCTTCCAGCCCAGCTGGCGACGCAGCTCGTCGGCGCGGGCGATCAACATCGGAGGGTCACCTGCCCGGCGCGGCTGCTCGACCACGTTCAGCGCGTGACCACAGGCGCGTTGCACGGCGTCGATGACTTCACGCACGCTGTAGCCGTGGCCGTAGCCGCAGTTGAGCGTGAGCGACTCGCCCTGGTCACGCAGGTGATCCAGCGCGCGCAGGTGCGCTGTGGCCAGGTCGACGACATGAATGTAGTCGCGAATGCCGGTGCCGTCCGGGGTGTCGTAATCGGTACCGAAGATCGACAGCTGCTCGCGCTTGCCGACCGCATGTTCGCAAGCGACCTTGAGCAATAGCGTGGCATCCGGCGTGGACTGACCAATGCGGCCTTGAGGGTCGCAACCGGCGACGTTGAAGTAGCGCAGGATGACGTACTCCATCGCGCCGGCCGCACCAAGGTCGCGCAGCATCGTTTCCGACATCAGCTTGGACATGCCGTAAGGATTGATTGGCTGGGTCGGCGTCTGTTCGTCGGCGACGCCGCTGACCGGCATGCCGTAGACCGCGGCAGTCGAGGAGAAAATGAAGCGGCGCACGCCAGCCTCGGCACAGCAGGCCAACAGGTTGCGCGTGTTGCAGGTGTTGTTGCCGTAATATTTCAACGGATCACGCATCGATTCCGGCACGACCGTATGCGCGGCAAAATGCAATACGGCGTCGACCCGATGTTCTTGCAGTACGCGCGCCATCAGCACTTGATCGCCGACATTGCCGACGACGAGTTCGGCGTCGCCCACGGCTTCGGCAAACCCGCTGACAAGATTGTCCACCACCGCCACGCGTTCGCCGCGAGCACGTAGCTGCTGGACGACATGGCTGCCGATGTAGCCGGCGCCACCGGTGACAAGGATCGTGTTCATGGTGTGCTCCTGCTGGGGATCGGGAAATTGTGTTGCAGCCAGCTTTCGACGTCGTCGAGCAGCGCCCTGCGATCGCCGGCGAGCACGTAGGTATCGTTGGCCGCATCGAACGGGCTCACGTCGACCCCCGCCGGTTGGCCACACGTCCATAGCACTCGCGAAACTGGCGCACATGATTGAAGTAGCAGCTGACGCCGCCGCTGTAGATGAAGCGCAACTTCATGTTGCGATCGAGCATGGCTTTCAACGCACGCTTGACCTGATCTCGTGTCCGAAAGAATACGGCGGACTCCCCTCTGACGGCGCGGTCACCGGCGGGCGTAAGTATGTTGCTCTTCAGGGCCCGGCGACAGCGAGTCAGGCTCCACAGCCTGGGTAGATAATGACGCAGGTAGTAGCTGAGCGCTCGGTAGGCATATCCGTCAAGAAAGATGGTGCCGACCACATGCGTTTCGCTGACGGCCACGTCATGTGCGTTTTGGGCACCAGAGCACAAGCCAAGCAAGATGAACCTCGTGCACCCGGCATGGGTCGCCAGGAGATCCATCGCGTCGGAGACATCCGCGTGGATTTGCTGTGCATGTGACCGCGACTCGTTACTGGCACGGCTGACGCCGATCGGTGACAGGTCGAAACGCAAGGCGGCGTAGCCACAGCCATTCAAGCGACGAGAGATCTCGACATGCAACCGGAATTGCCCGACCCGATGAACCATACCGGCGTTGAGTACGATGACGCCGACCGGATCGCTGTCTCGCGGCGGTTCGGGATTTGCAAGCACGCCAATCAGATGTTGTGCGCGACCGAAGCAGAATACGCGTTCCATCGTCATGCGGGTGCCTGCAATTGGTCTTTCACAGCCCGGACGAGATCTGGCGAAAGAATGGCATGCAGTCGGTTCAGCCCCCCCCCAGCCCGCTGTTGGTGTAACGTTGATGATGCTGCTCTTTTTGTCCAACAGTAAATCCCAGTCACGAAAGGCGGCAGGTCGCAGCGAGTCAAATAACCGGATGGGAGCCTTGGTTGGTTCTGCCCGCCAATTGACGAGTTGCCTCCGCAGGTTTGCGCTTACCGGAAAGCCAAGCCATTGTCCTTCAGCATCGACCGCAGTTCGTGGTTTGCCGAAACGCATGGGGTCGAGACGGAGCGCCTTCTGCAGGACATCCAGACGGGCAACGCGGGCGCCGTCATCGAGTACCGGGTCGCACAACCGCAATTCAGAGAAGCGGGCAGTGTCAGCGATACTCAGCGCAATACTGCCGCCTTGGTGTGCGCCAAATCCAATGACAGTCGTGCAGCCAGTCCGTTGGCGCAATATATCGGCGGCCAGTGCCGTATCTGCAAGGCATCGCTGCCAGTCGACTTCGGCGCTGGTTCCGGCCGAGTCGCCGGTGCCAAAGTAGCCGAATCGCAGCACGGGCATGCTTTGCCGAGCTATAGCGTCAGCATGCTGGCGATACACGCGATGGGTGCGAATCAGGTCCTGGCCGAGCGGCGGACACATCAGCACGGCGGCCTTCGCCGACCTGGCCGCGGGATGATGCATGCCGAACAATTCGTTGCCTGGATCGAAGTAGCACGGTTGTGCTGGTTCGAGTCGCACGTCTACCTCCGGTAGGCAACGCCGAGATAGATCTCGTTGGCGTGGTAGGAGGCCCCGGCTGCCGTGCTGCTTCTCAGACGCCGGGTAAACAATGCGCTCCAACTCCAATGCGCGGTTCTTTGATTGGTCAGAACCACGCCGAAGTTGCTGACGCGGTCGGTTCTTGCCAGCGATTCGTAACGCCGTGAGTCGGTGTTTGCGAATGCGGACAAGGTGAGTCTGGGGCGCAACCGATAGTCGAGGCCTGCAGTGCCGCCACGGCTGACTTGATTGGAGGCGGAGTCGTTGACGTAGTCCAGCTTCCGATAGAGCGGGGCCAGAGTCAGGGTCAACAACGACCCGGTATAGGTGTATTCCCCTTCCAGGCGGCGCTCGATGTATATCTGCGAACTGATGACAGCATTACCCGTGCCGATGTTCGAGGGTAATGGGGTGTTGGGAACTGAAACGGGCGAGTTCTGCCCCATCTCCCCGAGGAGATCTTGTGCCGCATCTGCATATTCCCGCGATGCTCTCAATCCGAGGGTGGTTCGGGGGCTCGCGTGCCAGGCAATGCGGAATCGTGCCAGCGGGCTGTCGACGTTGTCGGCATGATTGAAGGTGAGCCGTGACCAACCAAGAGATGCATCGAACTCGACCTTGCTCAGCCGACTGACATAACCAGCATAAAGCTGGGTGCGATTATAGTTGGGAGCATTGTTGCTCTCATCAAATGTAACCCGCTCTACTTCGGCGTTGGTTGACAACGAGGTTGTCGAGTTGAGGTCCTTGATCAATCGCACTGCGACGCTTCCGCGCGACGAGTTGAATTCGTTGGTTTTGGATGCGTGGCTGTTGGTGTAGGTCAGTTCTGTCTGACCGCGCAGTGTCGGATTCAGGCGAAAATGGATGATCGGCCCAAGCGCCAGAACATTGGCTTCCTGTTGGTTATTGGGCACGTTGCTGGAAAACGTCGACAAGGGTTGCACGCTGGCCACGTCGCGCACGGTGAAATCCAGACGTTGTGGCACGACTGACCAATTGGCCTGACCCGCAAGCTCTACCAACTTCTGGTTATCGAAGGCATTCCCCAGATAGTCGCGGTATTCCATATTGCCTACGACGTTGGTCTGAAACGTGGAGCCTTGTTGCTGATAGCTGAAGTCAAACCCCGGGATCAGCACGTTCTGGCTGATCGGATTGCTCTGTTCCAGCCCGATGTTGTCGCTGTGGCCGACGCCAACGCGCCAGCCGTAATCAAGCTGTGCCGCCGACACACTGGTCGAGGCGATGGCTAGCGCCAGGCCCACAGTATGGATTCGAGTGCTGGATATCGACATGGTTGAGTCCCCCTTGTTGCGTGTCCGTGATTCGCCGAATCCAGCATGTTGCGTCAAGGTGCGTGGTTGAACACCACGCCGGCCAGTTTGTCGCCTTCGAAGATGGCTGCGGCCTGGCTGATCGCTGCAGACGTGTCGCGCCCGTAGCCGGCCACGACGACGACGAAGTCGGCCAGATCCGACAGGATGCGTGCGTCGGGCGAGTTCTTGATCGCCGGACCGTCCAGGAACACGTAGCGATCGGGGTAACGTGACCGAAGGGAGTCGACGACTGCACGCATCCGGAATGATGAGAAGTATTCGCCGCTGTTTTCGCGCAATTTGCCTGCCGGGATCAGCCGCATGCGGGGAATGCCGGTGCTGTAGAGCGCGGAGTGGATGCCGATGGACGGATGTTCGAGGTAATCAATCAGGCCGCCATTGGCGGGATCGATGCCCAATGCCTTGTGTTGTGCCGGGTAGCGCAGATTGCAGTCGACCAGCAGGCTGGTCTTTGATTCGTCGAAGGCGAAAGCGGCCGCCAGGTTTCGTGCGACAAAGCTGCCGCCGGAATGCGGGCTGACCGGCACCACCAGGGTCACGAAATTGCGCTCTCCACCCAACCACAGCAAGCGGGTGCGAATTTCGCGAAATGCGTCGGACTGGGCGCGAACCGAATCCTCGCGGTGAATCAGCCGGCGATCTTCCAGTTGCCGTACCGCCAGCGAACCACTTTCGGACATGCGCGCGATGGAATGGCCAGGGCCGATGACCGATTCCTGTTCGCTCGCCGTTTGCGGGTCGATCGACTCCAGGCTGCCCACCTGCTTGTCGTTGTCTCTGGTATTCATGCGAGTCCCTTCAACTTGAGCCAGAACACGATCAGATAGACGATCACGACCGCCAGCACGATCAGGGTCAGCGCCACCGTGCGACGGTGTTCGCGGCGGCGGTCGGCGGGCGTGGGGTAGAACGGTACGCTGGCCAGCACCTGCAGGCCGGAGGAACTTTCCAGTTGTTCGATCGAGCGAACCCGCGGGTCTAAACGTGCAATACCGAACAGCAGACCAAAAGGGGCCGCCAAGCCGGCCAGGATGCCGGCAATGGCGAAGTGCATGAAGCGCAGGCCGGATGGTGTCAGCGGCATCACCGCCGGGTTTTGCACCACGAACGAGAGACCATCCTGTTCGGCATCCAGGTTCATTGATACGCGGGCATTTTCGCGGCGCTTGAGCAAGTCCTGGTAGACGTCGCGATTGACGGTGTAGTCGCGGGTGAGTTCGGAGGTCACCGCTTCGGAGTTGGCGATGCGCTTGCTCCGCTCCAGCTCCGATTCGAGTATGGCCTGGCTGGCCGCCAACCGTGTACTGGTCGACGCGATATCGGCGCGCAGTGTGGCGACCTGGCCCTTCATTTGCTGGTACAGCGGATTGAACTGGATCGCACTGACATTGCTGTTGCCGCCAATCGCGCGTGCGGCTTGCTTGCGCTGGTCGGCATGGGCAAGTTGCTGGCGCAGATCCTCGATCTGGTGGCGAACACGCACCACATCGGGATAGTCATCGGTGTAGGTCAGGCGCAATTTGTCGAGCTCGGTCTGCAACGAGGCAAGCTGGCTCTCGTAGATGCCGCTGGAGGTTTGTACCGAGCTTATCTCGGATTCGCCGGACAACTGTGCATTCAGAGAGACTTCCTGCGAGCGCTTTTCCATCAGGTCCATGCGTGCCGTCTCGATCTGGTTGCGCAACTGGCTGATGCTGGTATTGGTATCGGTCTCACTGCCGGGACGCGCGTCGGCGTTGGCATTGCGGTAGTCCTTGAGTTTGTCCTCGGCATCCGTCAACTTCTTTCGGTAGGCCTCGACCTGGCTGTTGATGAATTCGAAGGCGTCGCGACTCTCGCGCTTTTTCGAGGCCAGACTTTCGCTGATGAAAAGCTGGCCGAATTCATGGGTGACTGCATATGCGCGCTTGGCATCGCTGTCGTGATAGTTGATGGTGATCAGGTTGTCGTGTGCAATTTGCACCACGGTACGTGACTTGATCTGCTCGATCAGTCGATCCTGCTCCACTGGCGAGGGATGGTTGGCCATCCAGCCACCGGCGGCCAGGATCTGGTTCATGACCTTGCGACTGAAGATCACGGCCTTGGCAATGCCGGCCCGATTGGCGTTGCCCGTGGTCGAGGCGGCACCCTCCATCAGCGGGGTGATGATGCTGCTCTTCTGCGCAAGGATGGTTACCGATGCATCGTAACGGCGCGGCCAGTTCACCCCGACGATGAGCGCTAGCAAGGCGATCGAGGCGAAGATGACGACCAACGCGAGACGCCGCCGCTTGGCCTCGGTCAGCAGTAGCGGAAGCATGGCCAGCAGCGGGTTGGTCTCTTCATTCATGGACAGATCGGGCTCTCGGGGCTGCCTGGGGTGACTTCAGAATGCGCGCTGTGGAACGGTGATGACGTCGCCGGGCTGGACCGGATAATTGGTTTTCAGTTCACCCTTCTGCAGGATGTTGTCCAGCCGGATGGCGTAGGACTGGGTTCCCGTGCCGTTCTTGCGATAGAGCTCGGTGCGATCCGGCGCGGCGAACTCTGTGGTGCCGCCAGCGGCAAGCACGGCGTCCAGTACGGTCATGCCTTGGCGATAAGGGATCGAAACGGGTGCGCGCACCGCACCGGTGACGCGGACACGCGAGAGGTATTCGTGGCTGCGCAGTTCGGTGAGTATCACGGCTACCTGCGGATCGCGCACGAAGGCCTTGAGCTTGTTCTGGATTTCGCTGGAAACCTGTTCAGGTGTCTTGCCACCGGCCTCGACATCGCCGATCAGTGGAACGGTGATTCTTCCATCGGGCCGAACCGGCACACTGACGCTCAGGTCGGGATTGTGCCAGACCGATATCTGCAGTTGGTCGTCCACGCCGATATGGTAGGTGGAGACGGCATGAGCGTCAGGGTTTATCGTTGGTGCCTGGGTCGAGCCGGGCGCCGTTGCGCAGGCGGTCAACCCCAGCATCACGCACAAAAGCAGCAGGCAATACGAAAACTTCATGGCAATCCCCCCGGTTCCCTTTCAGAATGAGAAGAATATCACGGCATCAGTGCGAGAGAATGCGTAAAGCGCAAACTGACAGACTGATCTGGGGCAGCCAGAATGTGCGTATGGCAGGGTTTCCCGGGCCATAGCTGGCGAGAGCCGCGGTTGCTGTATTCCCGACTTTGAAAATCATACGGATAGCAAGCATGCAAGAGCTGAAAAACACCAGGATTGGCGTCGTTGGACTGGGCTATGTGGGATTGCCGCTGGCGGTCGAGTTCGGCAAGCATTACGACACGGTCGGCTTTGACATCAATGCCGCCCGAGTCGAGGAGCTGCGCGGCGGGGTCGATCACACGCTTGAGGTCGACGCCGCGGAGCTGGCTGAGTCGTCGCGGCTGAGCTTCAGCGCGTCGCTCGACGATATTCGCGATTGTCATGTCTATATCGTCACCGTGCCGACACCGATCGACGCGGCCAAGCGCCCCGATCTGACACCACTGGTCAAGGCCAGCGAGGCACTGGGCAAGGTGCTCAAGCGCGGTGACATCGTGGTGTACGAATCCACCGTCTATCCCGGTTGTACCGAGGAAGTCTGCGTGCCGATCCTGGAGCGCGTCTCCGGCCTGGCCTACAACCGCGACTTTTTCGCCGGCTACAGTCCCGAGCGGATCAACCCCGGCGACAAGTTGCACCGCGTGACTTCTATCCTGAAGGTCACTTCCGGCTCCACCCCGGAGGTTGCCGACTTCGTCGATGCCCTGTATGGCTCGATCATCACCGCCGGCACCCACAAGGCCAGCTCGCTGAAGGTGGCCGAGGCGGCCAAGGTGATCGAGAACACCCAGCGTGACCTCAACATTGCGCTGGTGAACGACCTGGCCAAGCTGTTCAACAAGCTTGGCATTGATACGCTGGAAGTGCTGGAGGCCGCCGGTACCAAGTGGAATTTCCTGCCGTTTCGGCCTGGCCTGGTCGGTGGCCACTGCATCAGTGTCGACCCGTATTACCTGACCCACAAGGCGCAGGAAGTAGGGCATCACCCGGACGTGATCCTGGCCGGGCGGCGTACCAACGACAGCATGGGCGAGTACATCGCCGGCGAAGTGATCCGGCTGATGGTGCGCAGGGGCATCAACCCGGTGCGTGCGCGCATCCTGGTGCTTGGCCTGGCGTTCAAGGAGAACTGCCCGGATCTGCGCAACACCCGCGTCGTCGACATCGTGCAGGCCTTGCACGGCTACAGCGCCGAGGTTGATATCTTCGATCCGTGGGTCGATTCGGCGGCAGCCTCGCACGAATACGGCATCAAGCTGATCGACGAGCCTGTGCAGGCGACTTACGACGCCGTCATCGTGGCGGTGGGGCATCAACAGTTTGCCAAGCTCGGCAGTGCCGGCATGCGTGCGTTCGGCAAGCCGCAGAGCGTCCTGTACGACGTCAAATATGTGCTGCCCCGGGATGCGGTGGATGGTCGGCTTTAGGCACGTCAGCATGGGTGTCGGGGCCGTCGGTGTGCAACGGCGGTCACCCATCAGGCGCAACTGAGTATCATGGGCGGGTTTCACTGCTAACAGGTCGCCCTGGAATGAAGATCCTCGTCACCGGCACTGCCGGCTTCATTGGCTCCCACGTCGCCATGCGTCTGCTCGAGCGCGGCGACGAAGTCGTGGGTATCGACAATCTCAGCGACTACTACGACGTCGAGCTCAAGAAAGCGCGGCTGGCGCGTTTCAGCGAACATCCGAATTACCGGCACGAGCCGGTCGACCTGGCTGATCGCGGCGCGATCGAGGCGGTGTTCGCCCGACACAAGCCGCAGCGTGTGATCAACCTGGCCGCGCAGGCCGGGGTGCGTTATGCCGCGACCAACCCGCATATCTATGTGTCGACCAATGTCACCGGCTTTCTGCACATCATCGAGGGTTGCCGCCACCACGATGTCGAGCATCTGGTATATGCCTCGACCAGTTCGGTGTACGGCGCGGATACCAAGATGCCGTTCTCCGAGCACCAGTCCACCGAGCACCCGCTGACCCTGTACGCGGCGTCCAAGAAAGCCAACGAGATGATGGCGCACAGCTATGCCCATCTTTACGGGTTGCCGTGCACCGGCCTGCGCTTCTTTACCGTCTACGGCCCGTGGGGACGGCCCGACATGGCGCTGTTCCTGTTCACCAGGGCGATCCTGGCCGGCGAGCCGATCAAGGTCTTCAACCGCGGTCATCACAAGCGCAGCTTCACCTACATCGATGACATCGTCGAGGGCGTGATCCGTGCCCTCGACCATGTACCTGCCGCCAATCCGGG
This sequence comes from Rhodanobacter sp., assembly GCA_035564915.1. Taxonomy (GTDB): domain Bacteria; phylum Pseudomonadota; class Gammaproteobacteria; order Xanthomonadales; family Rhodanobacteraceae; genus Rhodanobacter. The sequence goes on along the minus strand of DATMTH010000118.1, from coordinate 33,733 downwards.
CTGGGATGGCATGGCGCCGGACCCTGCCTCGAGCACGGCGCCATACCGCATCTTCAACATCGGCAACGAGCAGCCGGTGGAGTTGCTGCGCTACATCGAGGTGCTGGAGCATTGCCTGGGACGCAAGGCGCAGATGGAACTGCTGCCTTTGCAGGCCGGTGACGTGCCCGATACCGAGGCAGACATGTCGTCACTGGCGGCAGCCGTCGGCTACAACCCGACCGTGCCGGTGGAAGAGGGTGTGGCCAATTTCGTGCGCTGGTATCGGGAATACTACAAGGTGCAATAAACGGCGATCTGCGCTCCCGGTTCCCACACCGGGACGAGATCCCCGGTGCCGGCACGATTTGTCGCGGCCGCGGCGCCGGGGCGGCACAGCAGTTACAATCAGTGGTTGATGCCGTGCGGGTGCAGCCAGCCCATCCAGATGCCGAGCACGACCATCGCGATCAGCAGCAGTGACAGGCCGATGCGGCGGGTCAGCGCCCATACCGTGCGTTTGTCGTCGTCCTTGTCGGTCATCATGAAGTACAGCGCCTGGCCGAGGCTGAAGATCACCACCAGCAGCACCACCACCAGCGCAGTCTTGTATATGGTTTCCACGTGATTGATCCGATCCATTTCGACAGCGGCAGTATAGCGACCGATGGCGGGTGTCCGGCGTGAGCGGATTTCGTCGTCCGTCATGGTGGGCGCTGCTGCTGACGGCGGTCGGGGTCTTGCTGTTCATGCGTTTGGGCTTCTGGCAGCTGCATCGCGCCGACTTCAAGGAGTCGCTGCTGCGTCGCTATGCCGCATCGGTATCGGCGCCGCTGCAGGACTTTGCCAAGGTGGCTGCCAAGCCACCGGCAGACAGCTTCCCGCGGGTGCAGGTGCATGGTCGTTTTCTGGTCGACCGGCTGTATCTGCTGGACAATCCGCGGCATGACGAACGCGGCGGGATCGAGGTCTTTGCCCCGTTCCAGATCGGTGATCAGGCATCCCTGCTGCTGGTCGACCTGGGTTTTCTGCCGGGCAACGGCAATGGCAAGACTCCGTCCGTGCCGCCGTTGTCGACCGCCGACGTCGAGTTGCATGGCTTGTACGTGCCGCCACCCCCCACCGGCTTCGAGATGGGTGGCGATGCGCTGGCGCGACAGACGCACTGGCCGAAAAGCAGCATCTTCCTGGCGCCGAAGGAAGTTGCCGGCGATCTCGGTCGACCGCTGTACCCGCGCGTGCTGGCGCTGGATGCCGACCCGGCGTCGATCTATGTGCGCAAGCACACGCTCGAGCTGACCATGCCACCGGCGCGGCACCGCGCCTATGCATTCCAGTGGTTCTCTTTCGCGCTCGCTGCGGTGGCGATCCTGCTGGTGCTGCACCGCAAGCCCAGGCCGCGTCAGCGCTGATTCTTCCCCCGCCCCCCCTTGATGATTGCCCCGATGAATACTGCTGCCCCGATATCCCAGCGCAAGAGTCGCCGTTTTCTTTTGTTGATCGGCCTGGTGTTTGCCGCGCCGATGATTGTCGCCGGCCTGCTTACCATCGGCGGCTGGCAACCGGATGCCAAGGGCACCGGTCAGCCGATTTCACCACAGCGCAATTTCGTCAGCGAGCAACTGCGCATACAGCTGTCTGATGGCAGCACCTACCCCTGGCGCGACAGCGAGCCACGCATGACGCTGGTGGCGCTGGCCGGCCCGGATTGCGCCACCGGGTGCCTTGCCGCGCTGACCGGGATGGCCAAGGCGCGCGTGATGCTCAACCGAAACCAGTCACGTTTGCGGCTGCTCTATCTGGGAACGCCGCCGGAGCAGGCTGCGGCTCGCCAGGCCATGGACAGCTACTGGCTGACCGGCAAGGACGTCGATGGCAAGCTCGCCAGTTTCCGGCCCGGTACACCGGACTCGGTCAGTGCGCTGCTGGTGGAATCCAATGGCACGGCGCTGGCGTTCTATCCGGCCGGGTTCGATGCGGCCGGCCTGTTGCGCGACATGCGCAAGGTGATCAAGTGAGTTCGGCACGCTGGCTGAAGGTCTTGCGCTGGCTGTCGCTATTGGCGGCGGTGTTCGCCTTCGGGCTGGTCATGTTCGGCGCCTTCGTGCGGCTGTCCAATGCCGGCCTGTCGTGCCCGGACTGGCCGACCTGCTACGGCCAGGTGACCTGGCCACAGCATGCCCAGGCGGTGGCTCATGCCGACGCCGAGTTTCCCGGGCGCCCGTACGAGGCGCACAAGGCCTGGCGCGAACAGGTGCATCGCTTCCTTGCCGGCACGCTGGGCGTGATGGTGCTGGCACTGGCGCTGCTGGCCGGTTGGCGCAAGCGTGGCGTGCTGCTGGCGATCCTCATCGGTGCGGCGTTCGCGGCAGCCGGGGTCGGTTTGTATATCGGCGGCGAGCATCGATGGTCGTCGCTGCTGGCAGCTTGCGCGATCGCCTTGCCGCTGTTTGCGGCCGTTCGCCTGCCACGTCCCGGCGCCTGGAAAATCTGCGTGCTGGCGCTGGCCGTGATCATCTTCCAGGCGATGCTCGGCATGTGGACGGTGACCTTGCTGCTCAAGCCGATCGTGGTGACCAGTCATCTGCTGGGCGGCATGATCACCTTCGCCCTGTTGTCCTGGGCCGCGCTGCGCTTTGCCGGCGTGGCGGCGCCGGATGAGCGCATGGCCGACTTGCGTCGGCTGGTGGTGATCGGCCTGGTGCTGTTGCTGTGCCAGATCGCGCTGGGTGGCTGGACCTCGTCCAACTATGCGGCGCTGGCTTGCGGCTACGGGCCCGGGTCGTTTCCGAAGTGCCTGGGCCAATGGGCGCCGCCGACCGACTTCCATCAGGGCTTCGTGCTGTGGCGCGGCATCGGTGTCAACTATGAGGGGGGGGTGCTCGACATGGCCGCGCGCAGCGCGATCCAGATTGCGCACCGGATCGGCGCGCTGGTGGTGTTTTGCTATCTTGGTTTTCTTGCGCACAAGCTGGCTCGACGCGGTCTGCGCCGGTTCGGCATCGCGATGGCGGCGGCCTTGCTGAGCCAGGTGCTGCTGGGCATCAGCAATGTGCACTTCGGCCTGCCGCTGGCCGTGGCCACGGCGCACAATGGCATGGCTGCGTTGCTGTTGTTCACCCTGCTTGCTGCGCTGGCGCGTACGCAGGCAATACGCGACGTGCCATGTTTTCCGTCGCCGGAGTCTCGTTGAGATGGAGCTGATTCGCGAATATCTGCAATTGACCAAGCCACGCGTGGTGGCGCTGCTGGTGTTTTGTGCGGTGATCGGCATGTTCCTGGCGGTGCCGGGCATTCCGCCGTGGCGCGCGCTGGTGTTTGGCACGCTCGGCATCTGGATGGCCTCGGGTTCGGCCGCGGCGTTCAATCACCTGATTGACGAACGCATCGACAAGATGATGGCGCGTACCGCACGGCGCCCACTGGCCACCGGCAAGCTCACCGCGCATCAGGCTTTGTTGTTTGCAGTCCTGCTGGGGGTTGCCTCGATGCTGGTGCTGGCGTTGCTGGTCAATGTGCTGACCGCCGCGCTGACGTTCGGCGGGCTGATCGGCTATGCGCTGGTCTATACCCGCTACCTGAAGCGGGCGACGCCGCAGAACATCGTGATCGGCGGGCTGGCTGGCGCGATTCCGCCGGTGTTGGGCTGGACCGCGGTGACCGGTGAGCTGCACGCGTTCGCCCTGCAGTTGTGCCTGATCATCTTCGTGTGGACACCGCCGCATTTCTGGGCGTTGGCAATCTTCCGTCGCGATGACTATGCGCGCGCCGGCGTGCCGATGCTGCCGGTAACCCATGGTGTGGCGTACACCCGCTGGCAGGTGTTTTTCTACACCATCCTGCTGGTGCTGGTGACCCTGCTGCCGGCCATCACCGGAATGAGCGGGCTGCTCTATCTGGGTGGCGCGGCGGTGCTCGACATCGGTTTCCTGTACTACGCGATCCGCCTGCTGAATCCGCCGGACGAGCTGTTCCCGATGAAAGTGTTCAAGTATTCGATCACCTACCTGATGGCCTTGTTCGCCTTCCTGCTGCTCGATCACTGGCTGGTGGCGCCACTGGTGCAGCACAGCCTGTTGCTGAAGCAGGTCGCATGATCCTGCGGCCATGTCGATGCGTGCATTCCTGTTCGCGTGATCGTTGACAGTGGCGCAGCGCAGCACGACAATGTCCGGGCTCTCCGGCGTGTTGCGCCGGGCGGCTCCCAGTCCTTACATACCAAGGCATATGGACGTTTACCCTAGTCGCAACGTCGACATCCGCTCGCTTCGGGTGCCGGCGCCGCAAAACAACAAGCTGAACGCCTGCGGCGACCGCCTGCGGTCGGCTGGTGCTTTCCACTAGGGAAAGTCCGGCCCACCCCTGACGACGCCAGCGGCGTCGTTACGAGGAGATGGGCCGATGAAGCTCCTTCGCGATTTTTTCCGCCACCGCATGGCGGGTGCGCGTGCCGTTTCCGGGCGCCGGCAAGGTGTGCCACCGGCATTCAACGTGACCGTGCCTGCGCCGCTGGCCAAGCCGGCGAGCGATGTCGCCGAGGTACTCGATCTGCCGCCGCCGCACACGCCGGCCAGCCGGCCTGAGCCAGCCTCTTTCCTCAAGGCCGCCCGTCACCGGCGACTGGGTGCCGGGCATTGATCGCGCCGGCTTTCAAATACAGGAATCGGCCTCCGCCACATCGAGGTGTGGTCGCTTTGGCGACCTGACATCGCCGCGCCAGGACGGTCAGCCGTCGTCGGCGCGGCACGGCATCGGCATTCCTGCAAAGTAGAAACAACGCATGCGCAAGATTTCCATTCCATCGATCGGCAAGGTGGCGGGTGACGGTGTGGCGCGATCCGTGCCACCGGGCGTGGAACAGCATGCCTTCGATGCCGCTGATGCATTGCTGGAGGCGCTGGAAAGTACGCTCCACGGTCTCGATGAAGGGCAGATCAGCGAGCGTCTGCATCGCGACGGTGCGAACGAGGTGTCGCGCGAGAAGCCGCCGCATTGGTCGCTGCAATGGCTGCGTGCCTTCAAGAATCCGTTCATCGTGGTGCTGCTGGTGCTGGCTGGCGTGCAGCTGTTCAGCGACCGTGGCGACCTGACCGGGCCTGCCATCATCGCGGTGATGGTGGGGATCAGCGTGATCCTGAGTTTTACCCAGGAATACCGTTCGTCGCGCGCGGCCGAGCAACTCAAGGCGATGGTGCGCAACACCGCCACGGTGCTGCGACGCGCCTCGGACGGGCACAGCGAACGGATCGAGGTGCCGGTGGCCGAGCTGGTCAGCGGCGATATCGTGTTGCTGGGTGCCGGCGACATGGTGCCGGCGGATCTGCGTCTGCTCGGCGCCAAGGATCTGTTCATCAGCCAGGCGATCCTCACCGGCGAATCCCTGCCGGTGGAGAAGTCCGTGCCGGCCTCGGTGCCGCCGCCCGACGCGGCTGCGGGCGACCCGCTGGATCTGGCCGGCATCTGCTACATGGGGACCAACGTGGTCAGTGGCACCGCGACTGCCGTGGTGCTGGCCACCGGTGCGCGCAGCTATCTCGGTTCGCTGGCGCACAGCATGAGCGGCCAGCGCGTGCAGACCAGCTTCGATCGCGGCATCCGTTCGGTCAGCTGGTTGCTGATCCGGTTCATGGCGGTGATGGTGCCGATCGTGTTCCTGCTCAACGGGCTGGACAAGCACAACTGGACCGAGGCGTTCCTGTTCGCGCTGTCGATCGCGGTGGGGCTGACGCCGGAGATGCTGCCGCTGATCGTCACCGCCAACCTGTCCAAGGGCGCGCTGGCGATGTCGCGGCGCAAGGTGGTGGTGAAGCGGCTCAACGCGATCCAGAATTTCGGTGCGATGGATGTGCTGTGCACCGACAAGACCGGCACGCTGACGCTGGACAAGATCGTGCTGGAGCGTCATCTGGATCTGGATGGCGAGGAGTCGGATGAGGCGCTGGAGTTCGGCTATCTCAACAGCCGCTTTCAGACCGGCCTGAAAAACCTGCTGGACAAGGCGGTGCTGGAACATCGGGACCTGGAAGCGGCCGCCCGGCGCTATCGGGTGGTCGACGAGATTCCGTTCGACTTCCAGCGCCGGCGCATGTCGGTGGTGGTCACCGACGGCAGCGGCGAGCATCTGCTGGTGTGCAAGGGGGCGGTCGAGGAGATGCTGTCGATCTGCGCCCACGCGCGAGTCGGCCATGTCACCGAGCCGATGACCGCCGCACGCCGCGATGGCATCAAGGCGATTACCCACCGCCTCAACGAGGACGGGTTGCGCGTGCTGGTGGTGGCGGTGCGGCGTGAGCCGTCGCGCGAAAATGCCTATGGCGTCGCCGACGAAAGCGGCCTGGTCGCGGTTGGCCTGCTGGCCTTCCTCGATCCGCCGAAGGACTCCGCCGCCACCGCGATCCGCGCACTCCATCAGCACGGTGTCGAGGTGAAAGTGATCACCGGCGACAACGAGGCAGTGACGCGCAAGATCTGCCGCGAGGTAGGTCTCGACGTCACCCATTCGGTGGAGGGCCGGGAAATCGAGGCGCTGGATGACGACGCGCTGGATTCGCTGGTCGCGCGCGTCACCGTGTTCGCCAAGATGTCACCGCTGCAGAAGGCGCGGGTGGTGCGTGCACTGCAGCGTCTCGGCCATACCGTGGGTTTTCTCGGCGACGGCATCAACGACGCGCCGGCGCTGCACGATGCCGATGTGGGCATCTCGGTGGATACCGCCACCGACATCGCCAAGGAGTCGGCCGACATCATCCTGCTGGAAAAGAACCTGATGGTGCTGGAGGAGGGCGTGCTGGAAGGGCGCGTCACCTTCGGCAACATCATGAAGTACATCAAGATGACTGCCAGCTCCAATTTCGGCAACGTGTTCAGCGTGCTGGTGGCCAGTGCGTTCCTGCCGTTCCTGCCGATGCTGCCGTTGCAGATCCTGGTGCAGAACCTGCTCTACGACATCTCGCAGCTGTCGATCCCGTTCGACCGCATGGACGAGGAATACCTGAGCAAGCCGCGGCGCTGGGACGCCGGCGACATCGGCCGCTTCATGGTGTGGATCGGACCGGTCAGCTCGATCTTCGACATCACCACGTTCTGGCTGATGTGGCACTACTTCGGCGCCAACTCGCCGGCCCACCAGTCGTTGTTCCAGTCCGGCTGGTTCATCGAGGGGCTGCTTTCGCAGACCCTGATCGTGCACATGATCCGCACTCGCAAGATCCCCTTCGTGCAAAGCATCGCGGCCGCACCGGTGCTGGGGCTGACCATCGCGGTCATCGTGGCCGGCATGCTGATTCCGTTCAGCGCACTCGGTGCCAAGATCGGCATGCAGCCGCTGCCGCTGGTGTATTTCGCCTGGCTGGCATTGACCCTGGTCAGCTACTGCGTGCTGACCCAGTTGATGAAAGTGATCTACATGCGCAGGTACGGCAGGTGGCTTTGAGGCCGTTCGACTGACACGCCTCGTGGCCGCATGCGTGGCGCGTGCAAGGCGTGCGCCGATTGCAATGCCAGTCGAAATCGAACAAGCTTTGCGGGCCGCACGAGCGTGCTGCTCGGTCGCAGGGGAAAGCTGCCACTACGCCTGAAATGTCACTGTCGTCCTTGCCGGGCCTGTTTCCATGACCAGTCGTTCAACCATCAAGTCCAGTGCCTTGTTGTCCAGGACAGCAGCCATTGCCAGCGAAGTTGCCGCGCTGCACGCGGCCGATGTCGACAAGAACAGCCGTTTCCCGCAGGAGAGCATCGATGCCTTGCGGCAAGCGCGACTGCTGTCGGCGGCCGTGCCGAAGGCGTTTGGCGGTGCCGGTGCCGGCATGCTGGAGCTCGGCGCGCAGTGCGCGGCGCTCGCGCAGGGCTGCGGTTCGTCCGGCATGGTGCTGGCCATGCACCACATCCAGGTGGCCTGCATCGCACGGCATGCACGCGGTTCGGCGTATTTCGAGCGTTACCTGCGCGAAAACCTGGTCGAGCGGCAGGATCTGGTCGCCTCGATCACCTCCGAGAACGGCACCTTCGGTGACACGCGTTCCAGCGTTTGCGCCGTCGCTGTCGATGGTGACCAGATGTCGCTGGAGAAAGATGCCACGACAGTTTCCTATGGTGCCCATGCCGATGCGCAGCTGGTCACTTGCCGCCGGGCCATCGACGCGGCACCCAGTGATCAGGTGCTGGTGCTGTTCGAGAAAGGCAGCTATTCACTGGAGCAGCAAGGTGGCTGGGATACGCTGGGCATGCGTGGCACCTGCAGCCCGGGCGCGAAATTTTCCGGGCACGGCGCAGCGGAGCAGATCCTGCCGGGAACATTTGCCGATTCATCGGCACAGACGATGGTGCCGTACTCGCATATCTTGTGGTCGGCGGTGTGGACCGGCATTGCCGCCGATGCGATCGCGCGGGCCGCGGCCTTCGTGCGCGCCGGTGCACGCAAGAATCCCGGCAGCGTACCGCCCAACGCGGTGCTGCTGGCGCGGGCGCATGTCGAATTGCAGACCATGCGGAACAACTGGGAGGCCTGCGCGATCGAGTTCGACGAGATGACCGCCAGTGACGATGCATCTGCGCGCGAAGTGCTCGGTACCATGGGTTGGGCATTGAAAATGAATCAGCTCAAGATGGCTTGTTCCGAGATGGCGCCGAAGCTTTGCCACGAGGCGCTGCAGATCATCGGCATCATGGGTTACAAGAACGATTCCCCCTTCAGCGTCGGTCGCCACTACCGCGACTCGCTGTCGGCAGCATTGATGGTTTCCAACGGCCGCATCGCGGCGAAGAGCGCGTCGATGCTGCTGGTTTTCAAGGACGCATGAGATGACGGCTACAGCGTACGACCCGATCGCATTCCATGAGGGACTGGTCAAGCACGGCCTGATCGTTCCTTCCGGCGTGGACGGCATCTTCGGTCGCGGCCCGGTGTTCGAGGATGTGCTGGCGCGTTTCGACAAGCTGATCCTCGACATCGCCCGGCAGGACGACGCGCAGGTGCTGCTGTTTCCACCGACGATCGACCGCTCGATCATCGAGAAAACCCATTACATGGACAGCTTTCCCCACCTGGTCGGCGCGGTCTACAGCTTTTTCGGCAAGGAGCTGGCGGCGCGCCAGTTGAGCGAGCAGATCAACGCAGGCGAGGCCTGGGGCGAGCATCTGGCGATGACCCATGTGTGCCTCAACCCGGCGGCGTGTTATCCGGTCTATCCCACGTTCACCGGCACGGTACCGGCACAGGGACGGTTGGTGACCTTGTTCGCGTGGGTGTTCCGTCACGAGCCGTCGATCGAACCGACCCGGATGCAGGCCTTCCGCATTCGCGAGTACGTCCGTTGCGGCACACCCGATCAGGTGGTCGAGTGGCGCAACATGTGGCTGCAACGCGGCGTCGACCTGCTGCAGTCGCTGGGTTTGCCCGCCCGCTCGGATGTGGCCGCCGATCCGTTCTTCGGCAAGGGCGGCAAGATGCTGGCGACCAGCCAGCTGGAGCAGGAGCTGAAATTCGAAGTGCTGGTACCGGTGATTTCCGAACAGAACCCCACCGCGACCTGCTCGTTCAATTACCACCAGGACAAGTTCGGCGAAGCCTTCGACATCAAGACGCCGAATGGCAACACGGCCCATACCGCCTGCCTCGGCTTTGGACTGGAGCGGGTGACCATGGCGTTGTTCCAGACGCATGGTTTCGACCCCGCGGCGTGGCCCTCGGCAGTCCGACAGATCCTGTGGTCGTGAGATGCGAACCCAAGCACTCGCACTGGATCCGTTGACCTACCAGCGGCATGCGCTGCATGCCGAAGAACGACAGTGGGTCGAAAAAAACTGCTACTTCGATGTCTGGATCGAGCTGATTCATGCGCTGGGCTGTGATCCGCATGCAGTCATCCCGGTGGTGTCGGCACTCGATTTCGAAGGCGACCAGTGGACGTTCTTCAAGCCGCCATTGAACGAGCTGCACGAGTTGTACGGCATCGATGTCAACGAGATGACGGCGTGGCGGCCGATGCTCGAGCATGCGCTGGAACATCTCGGCGCCGGCAAGCTGATCTCGGTCGAAGCCGATGCGTGGTGGCTGCCCGACGTGGCCGGTACCGACTATCGGCGCAATCACGTGAAGTCGACCATCGTGCTGGTCGATGTCGACCCCGAAGCGCGCCGGCTCGGCTATTTCCACAATGCCTCGTATTACTCGCTCGATGGCGAGGATTTCGACCGCACCTTCCAGTTGACCGAGGTCGACCCCGCCTTCCTGCCGTTCTTTGCCGAACTGGTGCGCGTGGATCGACTGGTGCGACGTGCACCGGAAGAACTGGCAGCGATGTCGCGCCAGTTGCTCAAACGCCATCTCGCCCGGCGGCCACGCGACAATCCGGTCGAACGCTTCGCCATGCGGTTCCAGCGCGAGCTGCCGGATTTGCAGGCGCGTGGGCTGGAGCATTATCACGCCTGGGCGTTTGCCACCCTGCGCCAGCTTGGTGCGGCGGCGGAGTTGATGGCTTTGCATCTGCGCTGGCAAGCCGCGGGTGGCCGCGGGCTAGCCGAAGATGCGGGCAGCCTGATGCCGGCGGTGACGGCCTACGAGACGATTTCGACCGGTGCCAAGTCGTTCATCCTGAAGGCGGCACGCGCCGTCAACAATGGCCGGCCATTGGAAAGTGGCGACATTTTCGAGGGTTGGGCTCGCGCCTGGGAGCGGGCGATGAACACGCTGGAGGCGATCGACTAGCATGGCCACGGCAACCCCCATGCGTGTCGGCATCGACCTGGTCAGCGTCAGCGCGATCGCCGAGTCGCTGCAGCAGTTTGGCGAGCGCTTCCTGCAGCGGGTGTTTACCGCGGCAGAAGTCGCCTACGCGATGAGCGTGCCGGCACTTTCCGCGTCCCGTCTGGCCGCGCGCTTCGCGGCCAAGGAGGCGACCCGCAAGGCATTGCGCCTGGACGGCATCGGCTGGTGCGACATCGAAGTGGTGCGCCAGCCGGACGGTGCCTGCGACATTCAACTGCACGGAGCGGCGCGCGCCATCGGCGGCACCGATCTGTTGGCCTTGTCCATGAGTCATGAAGGCGACCACGCGACCGCCGTGGTCATCGTAGAAAGGAAGATCCATGAGTGAAAACACCGCAAAGATCAGAACCGTGCTGAAGAACCACGCGCGTCTGAACAACGATATCGAGACTTTGGGGGACGATGCCGACCTCTATCAGGCCGGCATGACATCGCATGCCAGCGTCAACGTGATGCTCGCGCTGGAAGGGGAGTTCGACATCGAGTTTCCCGACCACATGCTCAAGCGCAGCGTGTTCGAAAGCGTCAGCGCGATTGCTGCTGCCATCGACGAGTTGACCGAGAGCACTTAATGACCCGGCCGCGCAGCGTCTCGGGAACCCGCCGTTGTCAGATCGACAGCGGCTGGGAATTTTCTCCCGCCACGGCGGGCCTGGCTCCCGATCAACTCGACCAGCTGGATTGGAAGCCGGCGGTGGCGCCGAATACTGCCGCCGGTGCGTTGCGTGATCTGAAGGCATGGGACTGGGACAGCAAGGTCGATTTCGACGCCAGCGACTGGTGGTGGCGGGTGCGGCTGGAAGGCGCGAATGCACCCTCCGGTAGCGCCGTGCTTGGTTTCGACGGCCTCGCCACGCTGGCCGATGTCTGGCTCGATGGCGAGCACCTGCTGTCCAGCGACAACATGTTCGTTGCACACCAGATACCCGTCGAACTCCATGGCTCGCATGATCTGCTGATCCGCTGCGCCGCGCTCGCGCCGGAACTGGCGAAGAAACGCCCACGACCGCGCTGGCGCGTGCCGATGCTCGTGCATGCACAATTGCGCTGGTTCCGCACCAGCCTGCTGGGCCGCATGCCAGGTTGGTCACCACCGTGCCCTGCGGTCGGGCCGTGGCGACCGGTATGGGTCGAGCAGTCCGCGTTAACCATCGGCAAGACTGACCTGCGGAATCATGTCGAAGGCGACAAGGGCGTCGTCGACGTGTCGCTCGAACTCGGCGAAGGCGTGACTGCCGCGCGGCTGATCATCGAAGGCGAGAGCCAGTCTGCGAGTGGTGAACTGAGCCTGCGCGATGGCCGCTGGTGTGGTCGTGCCGAGATAGCCGCCGTCAGGCTGTGGTGGCCGCATACGCACGGCGAACCCGTTCGCTATCGAGTCTCGGTCGAGGCACTTCAAGACGGCGAGAGTGCAAACATCGACTTTGGCCATACCGGTTTCCGCACCATCGAGATCGAGCGCGAGCATGGCGACTTCGCCTTGCGCGTCAATGGCGTCGATGTGTTTTGCCGCGGAGCCTGCTGGACGCCGCTGGATGTGGTCAAGCTGGCCGGCACACCGCAAGCCTTGCGCGAAGCAATGGACCAGGTCTGTACCGCCGGCATGAACATGCTGCGTGTCAGCGGAGCCATGGTCTACGAGGATGACGCCTTCCTCGACGCGCTGGATGAGCGCGGGGTGCTGCTGTGGCAGGATCTGATGTTTGCCAACATGGATTATCCCGAAGACGAGGCATTCGTCGCCGGCGTGCTGCACGAAGTCGACCAGCAACTGGAGCGATTGCAGGCACGCCCGAGTCTGGCGTTGATCTGTGGCAACAGTGAAGTCGAACAGCAGGCGGCGATGAGTGCTGCCGGGCGCGAGTTGTGGGCTCCGCCGATTTTCCACCAGACGCTTGCCGCGCAGGTTGAGGCGCTCGGCATCCCGTATGTGACTTCCAGTGCACAAGGTGGCGCCTTTCCCCACGCAGCCAACGCGGGCACCTCGTCCTACTATGGTGTGGGTGCCTATCTGCGCCCTCTCGAGGATGCGCGCCGCAGCGGCTTGGTGTTCGCTTCGGAGTGCCTGGCTTTCGCCAATATTCCTCATGACAGCGGATTGCCTGCCGGTTCGGCACTGCGCGTCCATCATGCGGCATGGAAGGCGCGTTCGCCGCGGGATCTGGGTGCCGGTTGGGATTTCGATGATGTGCGCGATCATTACGTGGGGCGTTTGTACGGGGTCGATCCGGTGATGTTGCGCACCATCGACCATGAGCGATATGTGGAGCTTGGCCGCGCAGTTACCGGTGAGGTCATGGCGCAGGCGTTTGCCGAGTGGCGCCGCGCGCGCTCGCCTGCGCGGGGAGCGCTGATCTGGTTCCTGCGCGATCTCTGGCCTGGTGCGGGCTGGGGTGTGCTTGATGCGCATGGCATACCCAAGCCGAGCTATTACGCGCTGGGTCGCGCGCTTGCGCCGGTGGCCATGTCGGTCAGCGATGAAGGCGTCAATGGTCTGCTGATCCACCTCATCAACGATCAGGCCATGCCGCTGTCAGGGGTCATCAACGTAGTGCTGTATCACGACGGTGAAGTCGTGGTTGGCCGCGGTACATGCGATGTCGTCGTTCCAGCGCATGCGGCCATCGATGTCGCTGCGACGGATCTGTTCGACGGCTTCCTTGATCTCTCGTTCGCCTATCGCTTCGGACCAGCGGGCTCGAATGTCCTGCACGCGGTGCTGATTGTTGGTGACTCCGTCCGGGCCGAGGCGCACTGGTTCGCGCAGGGCCAGCCCGGTACGCGCGAGCGGGATGTCGGATTACGGGCGGTCGCGGTTCCCGATGAAGGCAGCGACGATTACCGGCTGACGGTGGAGTGCTCGCGCTTTGCGCAATCCGTTGCCATTGACGCGCCAGGCTTCACCGCCGATGACGGTTGGTTTCATTTGCTTCCTGGCCAGCCGCGTGTCGTGTCCCTGCGGCGTGACGAAGGTCGTGCGGCTGCCAAACGCGGCACGATTGTCGCACTCAATGCCGAAGCGCGGGCACGATTCGATTTGACCCCATTGACCCCATTGACCCCATGAGCTCTCCAGCAGCAAGCGCGCACGCCGCCGTCGAGTCGCTGTATCTGGGCTCGGAGGGACGGTTCTGGTTCGTATCGTTGCACCGCGCTTCGCCCGCAGCAGACACCGGTATCGGCCTGGTGATCGTGCCTCCGTTTGGTTTCGAGGCGGTATGCGCGCATCGTGCGTTGCGCCACATGGCGGAAGACGCAGCCATCGCCGGAGTCAGTGCGGTGCGGATCGATCTGGATGGCACCGGCGACAGTAGCGGGGATGATCTTGAGCCCGAGCGGTTGGCGCATTGGATTGCGAGCATCGATGCGGCAGCAGATTTTCTGCGCGCCAACGGGGCGACTCGTGTGGTTCTGGCCGGGGTGCGACTGGGCGCCTTGCTGGCCATCCTGTGTGCCACCGGACGGCGGGATGTTGCTGGGGTCGTGGCAATCGCTCCGGTCGTGTCCGGTCGACGCTGGTTACGTGAGATGCGTGTGTTGCAGCTCGCGCTGGACCTTGCTCCGACACCGTCGGAGCGAGTACTTGTCGACGAGGTGCAGGAAGTCATCGGATTCGCATTGACCGCACAAACACGCGACGCGGTGACCCGGATCGATCTCGAAAAGCTGGCGCAGCTACCGGCTCCGAGCGTATTGATCATCGACCGGCACGATCTTCCTGCGGCGACCAGGTGGGCAGCACATCTGCGCGAGCTTGGCGTGACTGTCGAATATGAAAAGCTTCCCGGCTACACCGAGATGATGCTCGATCCGCATCGTACCGAGGTCCCGGTCGAGATCATCAACGCCACGATCGCGTTTGCCGCCATGCGGCCCGCGCTGGATGTGGTGCATTCAGCACCAGACAGCGCAGCCTACTCACGTGTGCAAATGGGCTCGGTATTGGAGCAGGTTGTTGTCATGAACAACGATTTGCGCGCGATTGTCACCCAGCCTGCAGAAGCGCGGCCTCGTTCCGCGCTGGTCTTCCTGAATGCGGGCGGGGTCAGGCGTATCGGGCCCAATCGGCTGCACGTTCCGTTGGCGCGTCGGATCGCCGACGAGTTCGCCATGATGGTCCTGCGTGTGGATCTGAGTGGCCTGGGTGACAGTCCGTCACGCGACGGAACCCCCGAAAACATGGTCTATCACGAGCATGCCATCGACGACATTCAAACCATCGTCGCTTGGATCCACCAACAAGGTATCGCCGACGTATATCTTGCCGGGCTGTGTTCGGGTGGCTATTACGCCCTGGAAGCTGCGCATGTCGGTCGGCCACTGCGTGGCGTGATTGTGATCAATCCGGGCGCCCCTGGTGTTCCGGATGACCTTTCGCCCTATCAGGCCGTGGCGGATGCAGCGCGCTACCGGAAGATGATGCGCAGCCCGCGCGGCTGGAGCCAGGTTTTCGCAAAGATGGTCGACCCCAATGCCCTGCGCCGTCTTATCACGACCGTGATCAAGCGCACTTGCAGTAGTGCCTCGGTGATTGTCGGCAGCGTGTTGCGGCGGGTCGGGGTATCACTCAAGTCTGACTCCGGTACCCGGCTTGCGGCATTGTGCGGCCGGGGCGTAGCCATCACTTTTGTGTTCTGCGCTGATGAGCCCGGCCTTGTCGTCCTGCGTGAACGCGCCGGGAGCGTTCTCCTCAAAATGCAACGCGACGACGCCATTTCACTGCGTGTTCTTGATGGTATCGATCACACCTTCACCCCCTTGTGGTCCCATCCGGTATTGACTGCCGAACTCCTGACAGCATTGCGCCGCACCTGCGTATGACGGAGGGGATTCAGACGAGGGGACGGATCACCGCGCCCGCTCAGGTCTACTGGCCCGCCCTGGATGGGTTGCGCGGGTTGGCGATCATTGCCGTGCTTCTGCACAACACGACGGGCATCCAGGTCGATGCCAGCCTTGCCGACAAATTGTGGACCTTTGTAGTCGATGCTGGTTGGGTCGGTGTGCAACTTTTCTTTGTGTTGTCCGGCTTTCTCATTACCGGTATTCTTCTGCGCAGTCGCGACAAGCCGCATGCCCTGCGTACGTTTTACACGAGAAGGGCATTGCGTATTTTTCCGCTGTACTACCTGTTCTTGCTGGGTCGGTTCCTGCTGGTGCCACTCTTTCTGCCGTTGGCTGCGGTGTCGTTCGGCAAGCAACTGCCGTTCTGGCTTTACCTGTCGAACTGGGGTGATTTGCTCACCAGCCATCCGGTGGTGCCGATGGGCCATTTCTGGTCGCTGGCAGTGGAGGAACAGTTCTATCTCGTCTGGCCTGCGCTTGCTCTGATTGTTCCTTTGCGCCGATTCGCCTGGATTTGCGGGGGCATCGTCCTGACCGCGCTCGGTTTTCGGATAGCAATGCATCTTGGCAGCCTGCCCGGTCAATGGATGTATGAGTCAACCATCACCCGTGCCGATGCGCTTGCGATGGGAGCATTGGTGGCGATTGCGTTCCACGATGCGCGTGGCCAGGAATGGTTCAGGCGTGCGCGGAAGACGATCATGGTGGGCGCGTGTGTAGGTTTGGCCTGCATCATGGTTTTCGCTCATGGCCTGAGCCGATTCGAGTGGCTGGTACAGACCCTGGGTTACTCGTTGCTCGCCGTGGTCTTCGCCTGGCTGGTCGCCGAATGTGCCACCGCCACGCCCGGAGGTTGGCGGCGTTGGCTGGCGCTTCCATGGCTTCGTCTGATCGGAAAGTACAGCTATGCCATCTACATCGTGCACGTGCCGGTGAAGTACGTACTCGTGCACTATGCCGCCGCCCATGCGATTCGCATCGGTGCGGCACAATCGATCATGCGGGACATGGCCTTTATCGCTCTCGTGGGAGTCATCTCGTTCGTGATTGCCGCGCTCACGTTTATCGTCATTGAGCGCCCGATTCTTCGATTCAAGCAGCGCACGGTCCCCGGTTGATGCCCCTCCTGAACTCCACTACGCTGAAAAACATGGGGAAATCGTCTTTCATTCATACGCACGCATGTTGGTTCGGACCAGTCGAACGCCCGCTGCTGGGGTGGTGGACAGCGCCAGTCGACGGCGTCCCGGCATCGGGCATCGTGATTGCTCCGGCGATCGGTTACGAATACTGGACAGCACACCGAACATTGCGCGTGCTTGCCGAGATGCTGGCTACCCGTGGTCATGGCGTGCTGCGCTTCGACTATGACGGTCATGGCGACTCGGCCGGCGAGAGCTGGGATAGTGATCGGGTCACGTCCTGGCGGCAGAGCATTGTGCATGCGGTCAGTGTGGCGCGCGCCACGGGAGTGCGGGACATTACCCTGGTTGGCCTGCGCATGGGGGCAACGCTCGCCCTGACCGAGGCCCAGGCCGTGGGGGCAGACCGGGTTGTCGCGTGGGCTCCGATCACCTCGGGCAAGCGTTACATGAAGGAAATGCGCATGTTGGGATTGAGCGTTCCCGATAGTGTTGCCCGTCCGGTGGCCGAAGGGACGGTTATCTATGCCGGCACCGTGGTGTCGCCTGACACAGCCGCCGACCTTGCCCAGATCAATCTGGAGCAGATGGAGCCGATTCCCTCGGCTCGCCTGTTGCTGGTGGCGCGCACGGATCATGCCTGCGACAAATTGGCCACACATCTGGTTGCTGGCGGGGGAGATGTCCAGTTGGAGGAACTCGCTGGCGCAGAAACCGCACTCGATACGCCGACGGAGGGCGCCACCGTGCCCACGGAGATACTCGATGTCATCACTGGCTGGATTGGTGATGCGTCAGCATCGGCGGTGGCACCGACTGTTCCGGTACCACCCACGTTGGCGAAGCTCCGCTGGAATGGCGGCGAAATCATCGAGGAAGTCCTCCCGTTGGGCGAACTGGAGCTGATCGGTGTGTGTGGAAGGCCTGCGTCGGCCGCGGAAAATGGCACCGTGGTGGTGTTCCTCAACTCCGGTTCTGAACCACACGTCGGTCCCGGGCGCTGCTGGGTCGAGTACACGCGCGAGCTGAACTTGCATGGTTATGCGACGGTGCGTCTGGATTTCAGTGGCTGGGGCGAAAGCCCCGATCTGGACCATGCGCCGGGCCGACCCTATGACGAGCATTGCATTGCGGAAACGCTGGCCGTTGTTGCCGCGTTGCGCCGCGCCGGCCACCGCAGGGTGGTGTTGGCTGGCTTGTGCGCCGGTGCGTGGGTTGGCATGCGCGCGGCGTTGCAGGCATCGGTGGACGCAGTGATCGCCATCAACCCTCAGCTCTACTGGAAGCCCGGCGAGCCGCTGGATATCCGCATTACCGATACGGCGGTGCGCCGCACGCCGATTCGACGTCGAGAGGCGAGGCTCGGGCGCTGGGGCTTGTGGTCGCTGTTGGATGCGATGGGCATGACCAATTACGCCGGCCGCTGGTTGGCCCGGCTGGTGCGTGATCGCACGCATGTTCTGTTGCTGTTTGCCGAAGGTGACGAGGGTCTGGTCTATCTGCACAATCGCCTGCGCCGACGGCTCGACCGGGTGCTGCGTGCGGGCACGATTGAACTGGTCCAGATACCCGATATCGATCATCAGATGTATCGCGGGTGGCGTCGCGGTGAGGTGGTGGCAAGCATGCGAATCTATCTCGACGCACTGCCGGATTCGGCATGACGCTGCCGGAAACGCAAACCATCCTTGCTGGCTTGCGCACGATTGTTGTCGGCGAGGTCGATGCGCCGATCGTGATAGTCATGTGTCACGGTTACAGCATGCTGCCCGAGGAGCTCTCACCGTTTGCGCATACGCTGGGTGTCTCGGCACAATGGTTCTTTCCGGAGGGTGTGGTCGATGCGGAGCCCGAGCCTGGCGTGTTGCGCGGACGAAGCTGGTGGAAGACAGATCCGGTAAAGCGTGTCAGCGCACGGGCATCCGGACCGCGTGATTTTGCCAACTTGCAGCCTGCAGATCTGCCGCAGGCGCGCGCGCGATTCAGCGCATGGCTCGATGAAGTTTTGCGGTTGGCGCGACGCCGGCCTGTCATCGTCGGCGGCTTTTCGTCGGGTGGCATGCTGGTTTTGGACACACAATTGCACGCCCCCCGGCCGCTGGCCGCATTGGTACTGCTTTCATCGACGCGGATCGCCTTCACCCAGCAGAAGCCGCTGTTATCGGGCCTCGCCGGCCTGCCGGTACTGATCACCCATGGTCGCGCCGACGACGAGCTGGCCTTTGCCGCTGGTCAGGCGCTGCGTGATGCGGCGCAGGCCGGTGGCGCCGATGTGAACTGGCTGGCTTTCGAGGGCGGCCACGAAATCCCATTGGTCGTCTGGCGAGGCTTGCGACAGTTTCTCCGCAGATTTTGATGGCTCCGGCTCAACACCGGTGTGCCATGTACATCAAGTCAGGGCTTGTCTGCGTATTGTCGGTAACCGTGACGACATGTCCGGCACGGTCGAACACTTCTATGTTCCCGAACCCGCGGGAATCCAGTTGTTTGCGCTGGAAACTCTGGCTGGCGTAGAAATGCAGCAGGGTAAAGTCGTGGCCGTAGTCATCCTGCAGTGCGTAATCCTCATACACCTTCCGCTGCGGCGTCATGCGCCAGTGATTGCCCAGCTGCCGGAGCCATTCGGCAGTGGGCAGTGTGCAGCAGCAGTGTGGCAGGGTTGGCGGACCAAGCCAGACGGGGAGCAGAGAGTGCATCTTCGCAATCGAGATTATGCGATGAGAACACGAAGATTCCACCATGCCGGAGGATTCGCGCTACTTCTGCAAGTGTGCGTTGTCGGCCTTCGTATCCCACCGCGTCGATGACGTTGTTGGGCGCGAACACGAAGTCAAAGGATGCATCTTCGAATGCCGACATGTCGCGCATGTCACCGAGGTGAGCCGAGATCGCGGGCATTGTATCGTGCATCGCCGCGATCATTTCGGGCGAGTAATCGATAGCTTCGTATTGCCGCGCAAGCAGAGCCAGATAAGGCGAAGTACGCCCGGCACCTACGCCCACATCGAGCACGTCATGTCCGGCAAAGGCATCGTGATATTTCAGCAGCACCAACGCTTCAACCCGGGTCAACGTCTGCTGTTAATATCGGCGGCTGATGCCTGGCGTGAGGTAGACCTGATGGTTGCGGATATCGGACGTGCCCGACATGAGCATCTGCCTCTGTCGTAGGGTGGCAATGTAATTCATGCTCGCGCTTCCCCGCCGATCGGCGCAAGTGCTCCCTGGCTGTGCGGCAGCGCCTCAATCCGCCTCGTGGCCATCCTCGGCCTCGGCCGCGAGCGACATGCTCCGGTCCGCATAGCGCCGGGCCACCACCGCGCACACCATCAATTGCAACTGATGGAAAATCATCAGCGGCAGCACCAGTGCGCCGAGGCCGCCGAGCTGGCCGGCGAACAGGATCTTCGCCATAGGGATGCCACTGGCCATGCTTTTCTTGGAGCCGCAGAACACGATCGTTATTTCGTCCTTGCGCGAAAAGCCGAGCCGGCGTGCGGCCCACGTCACGATCGACATCACCAGTGCCAGCAGCAACGCACATACAGCCAGCGTGGCAAGCAGCGCGGACAGTGGCGTGTCACGCCAGAGCCCTTCGACCACGGCTGCACTGAACGCGGTGTAGACCACCAGCAGAATCGTGCCCTGGTCGGTGCGCCCGAGTAGCGGCTTGTGCCGGTCGACGAAGCCGCCGATCCAGCGCCGCGCGAAGTGCCCCAGGCTGAACGGCAACAACAGCAGCAACACGATATCCAGCACGCTGTGCCAGGAGACGCCGCCATGACTTTCAAGCAAGATTCCCACCAGCAGTGGTGTCAGCACGATGCCGATCAGGTTCGACATCGAAGCGCTGACCACGGCGGCAGGTACATTGCCGCCGGCGATCGAGGTGAACGCGATGGACGACTGAACCGTGGAGGGCAGCAGGCAGACGAACAACACGCCCATCGCCAGCTCCGGCGTCAGCACTATATGTTCGAGTGGTCGCAGCAACAGACCCAGTAGCGGAAACAGCATGAAGGTGCTGGCGAGCACGGTCAGGTGCAGGCGCCAGTGCGTCATGCCCTGCACGATGGCGGCGCGCGGCAGCTTGGCTCCATGCAGGAAAAACAGCAGGGCGATCGCTGCGTCGGTGATCACGTTGAAGCCATGCGCGACCTCACCTCGACAGGGAAGCAACGAGGCCAGCCCCACGGTCGTCAGCAAGGCAAGGGTGAAGTTGTCCGGGACGTGACGGCGTAGCATGCTGCTGTCAATCCTGATGGCAGCGCGCCCGGCGATGATGCCGCCACCAGGAGAACAGCAGGATCAGCAACAGGATTCCCACCAGGACCCAAAGGCTGGTCTGGCCGCGGTGCATCCAGGTCATCAGCCACTGATGATTGTCGGCACCGAGATAGCCCAGATAGACCCAGAACGGCACGCTGATCAGGGCGGCGAGCAGGTCGATCAAGAGGAAGCGCAGGGCGGACACCCGGTGGGTCATGCCGGCGGTGAGGTAAATGGTGGTGCGCATGCCGGGCAGGAAGCGGGCAAAAAACAGCACGCGATTGCCGTAGCGGTGAAATTTTTCCTGCACTTTTTCGTATCGCGACGGGGTCAGCACGCGCGCCACGAAGCGCCATTGCATGATCCGTGCGCCGTAATGATGCCCGAGCATGAAGATGGCGCAATCGCCCAGCAGCACGCCGAACATGGCCAGCGCGAACATCGCGTGCACGTTGGCATAGCCGAGCCCGGCGATCACGCCACCGGCGACCAGGGTGATGTCCTCGGGCAATGGCAGGCCGGCACCGCAGATCATCAGTGCGATGAATACGGCGACATAGCCGTTTTCAGCGAAGATCCTGACCAGTTGTTGCAATAGATCCATCAGAGTCCTCGCGGGTTGCATCGTCGCGACCTGCTTGCGACGTGACATGATCCCACAGCTGCGCGTGCATCGCAGGATGACAGGACAGCATGCCGCAGGGCATGTGCCCAAGGGGCCGGCCGATGGATGTTCAAGTCGAAACGGCTGGCGGTCGCACGCGCGCTGCCAGCAAGGCGCGCAGCTCGGCTTTTTCGGCGCTGTCCAGCGTGCCGCTGCGGCTCTTGGCGGTCAGCGCATCGCGACGCTGGGTGATCGCCTGATCCTCCATTCGCTGCAGGGCGTCGAGAAATTCGGTGCCCTGGGTTTCCTGCTCGCCGACCACGGTGGCGGCCATCAGCTTCTGCAACGCGGGATATTCCGGGCGTTCGGCGAAGTGCTCCACCAGCATCGCCGGATTGATGCCGGGGCGTGCCCGGGCAAGATCCAGCAATTCGGCCAGCAGACCCACGCCGGGCTTGTCCAGGCCCAGAAAGCGATAGGGTGGTTCGACCTGCTCGGCCAGCCCCGGTTGCGCCAGCAGCAGCGAAATGGCACTGCGCACCAGGCTGCGTTGCACGGCCACCGGTCGCTGCACGGCCCGATGCGCAGCCGGGTCGGCCTGCAGCAGGGCGCGGGCGCCGCTGCGCTTTTCCAGCTCCTGCGCCATCAGGTCGCGGAACGCGCCGTCGGGCAGTTTCGCCAGCAGCGGGCGGGCGCGCTCGGCCAGCCGGGCACGGCCATCCAGGCTGCCCATGTCCACATCCTGCGAGAGCTCGTTGTAGAAATAGTCCGACAGCGGCATCGCTTCCCTGATGCGTTTCTCGAAGCCGTCCTTGCCTTCCTTGCGCACCAGCGAGTCCGGATCCTCGCCATCGGGCAGGAACAGGAAGTACGCCTGGCGGCCGTCGCGCAGCCGCGGCAGCGCCGACTCCAGCGCCTTCCACGCGGCGGCACGGCCGGCGCGATCGCCGTCGAAACAGAACACCACGTCGGGCGCCGCGCGAAACAGCACCTCGGTATGTTCCGGTGTGGTCGCCGTGCCCAGCGTGGCCACCGCGATCGGCAGCCCGGCCTGGTGCAAGGCAATCACATCCATGTAGCCCTCGACCACCATGATCCGGGTGAGATTCTGGTTGGCCTGCTTCACCTGCCACAGCGCGAACAGCTCGCGACCCTTGTGGAACAGTGGTGTCTCGGGCGAGTTGAGGTACTTGGGCGATTGCTCCGAACTCAATACCCGGCCACCGAACGCGATCACCCGCCCGCGGCGGTCGAGGATCGGAAACATCAGCCGTTCGCGGAAGCGGTCGTACTTGCTGCCCTTTTCGTTGCTGGCAACCATGCCCGCTTCGTTCAGCAGCTCCAATCGTCGCGGCGTGTTGCCCAGCGACTTCATCACCCCGTCATAGCCGGCAGGTGCCCAGCCCAGCCGGAAGCGCTTGATCGTCTCCGCATCCAGCCCGCGTTGCTTGCAGTAGGCCTGTGCATCGCTGTTGCGAGGCAGTTCGCTCTCGTACCAGCCCGCAGCGGCATCCAGCAATGCGTACAGGTCGGTCTTGTCTTCGCGCGGGGCGGCATCACGGCCGCCTTCCCGTGGCACGGTGAGGCCGACCGTCTGCGCCAGCTCCTCGACCGCATCGGGAAACTCCAGCCGGTCGTAATCCATCAGGAACTTGATCGCGCTGCCGTGCACGCCGCAGCCGAAGCAATGGAAGAACTGCTTGGCCGGGCTGACGTAGAACGACGGCGAGCGCTCGTTGTGGAACGGGCAGCACGCCGTCCACTCGCGCCCGGCTTTCTTCAACGGCACCCGCCGCTCGATCACGTCGACGATGTCGACGCGGGCAAGCAGTTCGTCAATGAAGCTGTCTGGGATCAGGCCACGCATAAGTGGCTTAGTTTAGAGGTTCACGCCAGGACGTGCGTGCGAGGGGTTGTCGTTACCGGCTAACCTTCGCACTCGATCACGCAGGGGGTGTCATGGCTCGGATATCAGGGATAGGGGCGCTGCTGGCGGCGCTATGCTGCGGTTCGGCGCTGGCGGGCGCCGTGCCGGTCACACCGGCCATGCAGGCGTACGACCAGATCACGGCATTGCGCGATCGGGCGAATGCCCTGGTCGACCCCGGCCACCCCGATCCGGCCCGGTTGAAGCAGGCCGATGCGGTGCTGCAGCAAGCGCTGCGGGCCCTGGATGAACCGCTGACGCAAGGGCTCGCCCGGGGCAACGTCTACTTGCGTTATCGGCGCTACAACATACTCATGGATCTCGTTCACCTGCATCTGTTGCAGGGAGACAAGGCGCGCGCGCTGGACGACCTGGATGCGGTGGAGGCGATGGACGGCTCGCCGGCAGCATGGATGCGCGATCCGTCGATCAGCGGGCCGCTGGGCCATGAACCCCGCTACCAGACCATGCTGGCCGCACAGGATTCGGCCGACCGGCGCTGGCATGCACGCTCGATCGCCACGCCCTATCAGCCCATGCTCAGCGAGGCGCAACGCATCGCCGGGCTGTCGCTGTTCTGGTCCGAGGTCAAATACAACTTCGTCCATTTCGACCATGTGCCCCGGCTGGACTGGGATCAGGCCTATCTGGACTTCCTGCCGCAGGTGATCGCGGCCAGGGACACGCAAGCCTATTACGAGGTGCTGATGCGCCTCGCACCGCTGCTGCATGACGGCCACACCAATATCTATCCGCCGAAAGCCTTGCAGGACAAGTTCTATGCGCGGCCGCCGATGCGCACCGCGCTGGTCGATGGCAAGGTGCTCGTCACTGGCGTGTTCAGTCCCACTCTGGCGAAGCAGGGTATCCATCCGGGCGATGAAATCCGCCAGATCGACGGGATCGAGGTGCATCGTTATGCCAGCGAGCGGGTGGCGCCCTACGAGAGCAGTTCGACTCCGCAGGATGCGGACGTGCGCGCCTATGGCTACGGGTTGCTGGCCGGCGACAAGGCGCGACCGCTGCATCTTTCCCTGCGCGATGCGACCGGTGCGACCCGTGATGTGACGGTGTCGCGTGGTGCCTATCCCGATGCGAAATCGCCAGCGTCATTCACCTTTCGGATGTTGCCCGGACACATTGCCTACCTGTCGCTCGATCATTTCGAGAGCGAGGCGGGGGTCAAGGTATTCGAGCGGCACCTGCCGCAGATCCTGCGGGCCAGGGGGCTCATTCTTGACGTGCGGCGCAATGGCGGCGGTTCCAGCCTCTACGGTGGGGAGATCCTCAGCTATCTGACCGATCGGCCGATTCCCACCGAGACCAGCCGTGAATTGCGGGTGGATCCGGTATCGCGGGGACAAGGCGATCTGCGGCTCGAATGGCGACTGCTGCCGGATAGTGGCCAGCCCTATGTCAAACAGCGCAAGTCGGTCTTTCATGGCCCCGTGGCCGTGCTGATCGGACCACAGACGTTCTCCGCGGCGGAAGATTTCGTGGTGTCATATGACGCCATGAAGCGAGGCCTGCTGGTTGGCACAACGACCGGCGGCAGTACCGGTCAGCCGTTGATGATCGATCTGCCGGGCGGCGGCAGCGCGCGCATCTGTGTCAAGCGTGACAGCTACCCGGATGGCCATGAATTTGTCGGCACGGGCATCGCGCCGGACCTCGCGGTGGCACCCGACGTGGCCGACATTCGGGCAGGTCGCGATCCGGTGCTGGCGCGAGCGATGGAGGCCTTGCGTCAGCAGGCGCCAGTCGCTGCGGGCGCCACCCCGTGACGGTTGTCGCAGAGGCACCGCGATTGAGCTTCCGCCAGGCGACGGCGTCCGACGTGGACGCCGCCGTGCCGCTCATCCACAGCTCCGGGCCGGCGGCGTTCGAGTATGTGTTTTCGGTGCCGGGCATCGGCGATGCGCAGGTTTTCCTGCGCCGGGCTTTCATCGACGGCGCCGGTGAGTTCGGCTGGCGCAACCACGTGGTCGGTGAGCTGGATGGCGCAGTGGTGGCGGCGGGTGCAGGTTTCAGCGGCGCCACCAAGTGGCCATTCACCCTGGCCGCGGCGCGACAGATCATCAGCCATTACGGCTGGCGTCATGCGGCCGGTGTGATCGCGCGCGGGCTGCGGGTAGAGTCGGTGATACCGCCACCTGCGGGTCGCATGTATTACCTGGCCCATCTGGGCGTAAGCCCGTCCCTGCGCGGCAACGGCATCGGCGCGGCGCTGATCCGGCATCTGCTTGCGGCGCGGCCGGTGGCTGGAAACGGGCCGGTGCTGCTCGATGTGGCCGCGACCAACCCGAATGCGCAACGGCTGTACCAGCGGCTGGGCTTCACGGTCACCGGTGAGCGCCGTTCGACCCTGGTCAACGGCCAGGGCCGGGTGCCCGATCATCGGCGCATGCAGTGGATGGCTGGCCGCTGAGTGCGGGCTGACGGATCAGAGCACCAGGTGGAAAACGCCGAACAGAACCAGCAGGGCCAGCAGGAACAGGATCACGAAGCATGCGAACAGGAACTTGGCGATCGTCGCGGTGGCGCCGGAAACGCCGCCAAAGCCAAGCCAGCCCGAAATCAGCGAGACGATGGCGAAGATGATGGCCCACTTCAGCATGGCGTCCTCCTGCAGCAATGAACGGCGTGGATCCGCAGACGAACCCGTGCCACAAGCTTTTCTTGTAGCGGGGAGAATGTGAAACCGATGCATGGTGCCGCTTGCCTGGGTGCGTGAGCGGGGGCAACCTGTGCGATCAGGCAGGCATGCAGGAGTGGCGGCGATGGTGATCAGCGCGGTGATGATGCACAGGCAGCGCGCCATCGTGCGTGCGTTCGAGCAGGCCGCCGTGACCAGCGTGGCGACTGCCCGCACCGCCGGGCAGATGGGATTGAAGCCCGGCATGGCCTGGCACCACCTGGTGGGTCATGCCGTTTTGCGCTGTCCGGGCGAGGGTCGCTACTTTCTGGACGTGGCGAACTGGCAACGTCTGCGTCGCCGTCGTCGTCAGCTGGCCCTGATCGTCACGGGAGCCCTGCTGATCGGCCTGGTACTGGTGCTGCTGGCCACGCGCGCCCGTTGATCTCTCAGCCGGCGAGGCGCGACTTGATCTTGCCCGACACCACGGCCATGTCGGCGCGACCGGCGGCCTTTTCCTTCACCGCGGCGACCACCTTGCCCATGTCGCGCGGCGAGCTGGCGCCGGTCTCGGCGATGGCGGCGGCGACCAGGGCGTCGATCTCGGCGTCATCCAGCTTGCTCGGCAGATAGGTTTCGATCACCGTCATTTCCGCGCGCTCGATCGCCGACAGGTCCTCGCGACCGGCGGCGTCGAACTGGCTGACCGAGTCCTTGCGCTGTTTCATCATCTTTTCCAGCGTGGCCAGCAGCTGTGCATCGTCCAGCTCGATCCGCTCGTCCACCTCACGCTGCTTGATCGCGGCCAGCATCAGCCGGATCACGCCCAGGCGGTGCTTGTCGCCGCCACGCATGGCGGTCTTCATGTCTTCGGTGAGCTGCTGCTTGAGGGTCATGTCGAAAGCCTTCGTGGGGGTCAAAACGATACGGCGGAAACGACAAAGCCGGCGTTGTCTCGGGGACAACACCGGCCGGGTCGACTTGCTGTGCTTGCGGTGGCTGCGAGAACCCGCGCCAACCGCGTTTCCCTGCTGGATGGTGCCATGGCACCACAGACCACGCCGCCGTGCGACGGATCTGGCGGGAACTCAGTACAGACGAACTTTGCGCGAGACGTCACGCGACAGGCGGCGCAGGTGACGCTTGACGGCGGCAGCGCGCTTGCGCTTGCGCTCCTGGGTCGGCTTCTCGTAGAACTCGCGCTTGCGCGTTTCGGCAAGCACGCCGGCCTTTTCGCAGGTACGCTTGAAACGACGCAGAGCGATCTCGAACGGCTCGTTCTCGCGAACTTTTACGTTGGGCATGGAAACTCCGGGTGGTAATCTGCCCGCCTGAACGGGACTGTTGAATATGGTGAGCCGCGAATTATACCGTGGATAACAAAGAATTTTCAAAGCCCCCCGTGGGCAAGCCGATCCTGGGCATCGAATCCTCCTGCGACGAGACCGGGGTGGCGGTATTGCGCTGGGAGCCGGAAGCGCCGGGGCGTGGCCTGCTGGCCCACACCTTGTACAGCCAGATCAAGCTGCACGCCGACTACGGCGGGGTCGTCCCCGAGCTGGCCAGTCGCGACCATGTGCGCAAGCTGCTGCCGCTGATCCGCGAGGCGCTGGCCCAGGCCGGGTTGACCGTGCAGGATCTGGGCGGGGTGGCGTATACCGCCGGACCGGGCCTGGTCGGCGCCTTGCTGGTCGGTGCCTCGGCCGGGCGCGCACTGGCCTGGGCGCTGGGCGTGCCGGCGATCGGCGTGCATCACATGGAAGGGCACCTGCTGGCGCCGCTGCTGGAGCAAGATCCGCCCGAGCCGCCGTTCGTGGCGTTGCTGGTCTCCGGCGGGCATTCGATGCTGGTCGAGGTCAAGGCGATCGGCCAGTACACGATTCTCGGCGACACCCTGGACGATGCCGCCGGCGAAGCATTCGACAAGACCGCCAAGCTGATGGGGTTGCCCTATCCGGGCGGCCCCGCGCTGGCGAAGCTGGCCGAACAGGGCCGTGCCGACGTCTTCCGCTTCTCGCGGCCGATGACCAGCCGGCCCGGGCTGGATTTCAGCTTTTCCGGCCTGAAAACCCAAGTGCTGCTGGCCTGGCAGCAGTCGGACCAGACCGGGCAGACCCGCGCCGACATTGCCCGCGCCTTCCAGGAAGCCATTGTCGACACCCTGATCATCAAGTGTCGCCGGGCGCTGGAGGCCTGTGGCGCTCAGCGGCTGGTGATTGCCGGCGGGGTCGGCGCCAACCGGCACCTGCGCAGCGAACTGGCCAGCGCCGGCGAGAAGGATGGTTTTCGGGTGTATTTCCCGCGGCTGGATTTCTGCACCGACAACGGCGCCATGATTGCGCTGGCCGGGGCGATCCGGCTGGCCAGCGGGCAGTGCCAGGACGCATCGGTGCAGGTGTACCCGCGCTGGGATCTGCAGACCCTGCCGGCAGCCTGATTCGGCCCCGGCGCAAGATCCGGCTCGCTCGGCAGGGTGCCTTGCCGGGGCACGGCAGTGCACTCGGCAAGCTGCCGCGGCGCCGGCCCGGGCTTCGCTGCGACCATGTGCCGTACCCGCGACAGGAGATTCCCAGCGTGGGTGAAATGGCCGTATGGACGTCCATAAATGACTGATATGAAAGGGTTGTTCTGGCTATCTTCGGCTGACTTGTTATGATCGGGGCTGATTCCAAGGGGAGCTCCACATGGGTTTCTTCAGCAAATTGATTCGTCACAAGTCGGTCGAGCAGCTGCAATCGGAGGCGGGTGCCAGCAAGGATTTCCGCCGCACGATGGGGGTGTGGCAACTCACCGCGATCGGTGTGGGCGCCATCGTCGGGGTTGGCGTGTTCGTGCTGGCGCCCAACGAGGCGGCGCTCAACGCGGGCCCGGCGATCATCCTCAGCTTCCTGGTCGCCGGTATCGGCAGCGCCTGCGCAGCACTGTCCTACGCAGAATTTGCCGGCATGATCCCGGTGACCGGCAGTGCCTACACCTACGGTTATGCGGTGCTGGGCGAGTTGCCGGCCTGGGTCATCGGCTGGGATCTTCTGGTCGAATACGCGCTGATCGTGGGCGTGGTGGCGGCCGGCACGTCGAACTACCTGCAATCGCTGATCACCCAGTTGACCGGCTTGCATATGCCGGTGTTCCTGCAAGGCGCGTACGATCCGGCACACCCGGACAGCGGCCGCGGCATCAACCTGATCGCGATGGTCGTGGCGCTGGCGATTGCCGCCCTGCAGATCGCACGTACCGAGGTGGGTGCACGCTTCAACACCGTGGTGGTGGCGATGAAGGTGATCGGCGTCGGCATCGTGATCGTGGTGGGTGCGTTCTACGTGAATCCGGCCAACTGGTCGCCGATCATTCCACCCTTGGTGCATGACGCGGCCGCCACCGGCGGCACGCGCTATGGGGTGGACGGCATGCTCGCCGCAGCCAGCATCGTGTTCTTCGCCGTGTTCGGCTACGACACGCTGACCACCGCCGCGGAGGAATCGAAGAACCCGCAACGCGACCTGCCGCTGGCCGTGATGGCGTCGCTGGGCGTGGCGATGGCGATGTATCTGGCCATTTCGCTGGTACTCACCGGCATGGTGCCGTACAACGGCTGCATGGATCCGTCCCAGGCGGCCGGTCAATGCACGCAGATGATCCTGGCCAGCGACGCACCGGTGAGTGCGGTGTTCGCCGCGCGCCACCTGCACTGGATCAGCTCCATCATCGATATTGCCGCGGTGTGCGGCATCGCCAGCGTGGTGTTTGCCTTCATGCTGGGCGCGGCGCGCATCTGGTTTGCGCTGGCGCGCGACGGCCTGCTGCCGAAGTGGTTCGCCAAGCCGCATCCGACCTATGGCACGCCGTATCGTCCGACCATGCTGCTGGGCATCTTCACCGCCCTGGCCGCCGGGCTGCTGCCGATCCGCGAGTTGGCCGAACTGGTCAATATCGGCACCTTGTCGGCTTTCATCGTGATCTGTGCCTCGGTGCTGATCCTGCGCATCCGCCAGCCGCAGATCGAACGGCGTTTCCGCACACCGATGCTGTGGCTGCTGGCACCATTGGGCATCGTGTTCTCGTTGTTCCTGATCATCGGCTGGCCGTGGTTCAGCGATGGCCACTTCCACATGATCGGTGGACTGGACATGGTCACCGTATGGCGCTTCGTGATCTGGATGGCGATCGGCCTGGCGATCTACTTCGCTTACGGCATCCGTCACAGCAAGCTGGCCGGGAGCGAGAGTTCCTGAGCCGACCCGGCCTCAGATGACCGAGGCGAGTGCCCGGTCGCGGCCGCCGAGCTTGGCCTGACGCAGGGCCTGGTCGGCGCGCGCCAACAGGCTTTCGATGGTGTCGCGACAGTTCGCCGGGCATTCGGCAACGCCGATGCTGACGGTGAACTGGCCGCCCGGGTGCCGGTTGTTGCGTACGGCCAGGCGCAGTTGTTCGGCGCGAGCCAGCGCGTGCTCGCGGTCGACACCGGGTAACAGCATGCCGAACTCCTCGCCGCCGATCCGTCCGATCAGATCGCCATCGCGTACCTGGGCACGCAGATGCCCGGCCAGCGTGATCAGGGCGGTGTCACCGGCGGCATGACCGTGCTCGTCGTTGATCTGCTTGAAGTGATCGGCATCCAGGAACAGCATCGACACCGGCTGACCCAGGCGATGGGCTTCGCGCAATGCGGTTCGCCCCAGTTCCAGGAAGCGGTTGCGCAACAGCAGGCCGGTCAGCCCGTCGGTGTTGGCACGCTCGCGCAATTGGCGTTCCAGCTTGAAATGATCGAGCAGGGTGCGCGCCATGAAGGCGCGCAATACAGTCGCCAGCGACACGGAAATCGCCATGTACACGGCGTACTGCAGCAATTGCATGCCATCGGCGATGCGCAGCAGCAGCGGCAGCGGACCGAGCGCGCACAATGCCATCGCGGCGAGGAAATCCCAGCGCCCGAGCCAGATGACCGACGACGCCACCGGCAGCAACAGGCCGGGCAGCGGGCGATGCGCTCCAGCATGGTCGCCGAGGCCGTTGAGGTTGATGCCGATTTCCAGCAGGGCCACGAACAGCAGCGTCAGCAACTTCAGCGGCAACGGCTTGCGGGCATGTCGGGTGGCCAGGGTCACCAGCAGCAGCGGCGGCATCGGCAGCAGCTGCCAGACCAGTTGAGTCGGTGGCGTGTCGACCAGGCCGCGGATGGCCACGCCCAGCAACTGGGCGCATGCAGCCACCATCATCAGGGCATGGATCATCGGCCCCATCCGCTGCGCCAGATAGGCGGCATAGTCGTCAGCGCCCGATCCGGTCGGGTTGGCGTGCTGGCGCATGGCGGGAGAGGCTTGCATCGAAGGTGATCTGGCGGTCGTTCGTGGCGGGGTTGCCTGGTGTCGCCTGATACAAAGCACGATCGGTGCCAGTGGCGGCGGGCATGACCTTCGGCATGCGTGAGGCGACGTGTCCGCGATCTACGATCGGGGGCGGGATTCTTGCGCGGGCCGGTGCCCATGGCGTGATCCGGGCGGCTTTGCCGGCCTGGTTGCGTGTTTCGGCTGGCTTGATCTCGCCACTCAACCCCCCACTTTGCGCCGCCATTGCGCCTGGAGTATTGCTTGAAATTCGCCCGTCTCAGTTCCGCCATGCTGGCTGCCACGTTCGGTCTGGCCAGCTTCAGCGCGCTCGCCGATGTCCCGGCGCCGCAGAATGTGCCGTATCAGGGCAGTTTGAAGATCACGGTGGACGCCACCGACGTGGCCCATCGCATCTTTCGCGTGCACGAGGTGATTCCGGCCCAGCCCGGCCCGCTGACCCTGTTGTATCCGCAATGGATTCCCGGCAACCACTCGCCGACCGGTCCGATCGACAAGCTGGCCGGCCTGGTGGTCACCGCCTACGGCAAGACGCTGGTCTGGAAGCGCGACCCGCTGAATGTGTATGCCTTCCAGGTCGACGTGCCGCAAGGCGCGACCCAGGTGGAGGTGCAGTTCCAGTACCTGTCGGCGCAGGGGCGCAATCAGGGTCGGGTGGTGATGACGCCCGAGATGCTCAACCTGCAGTGGAACACGGTCAGCCTGTATCCGGCGGGCTATTTCGCCCGCCAGATCAACACCGAGCCCAGCGTGGAGCTGCCCGCCGGCTGGCAGGCCGGTACCGCGCTGGAGGTGGCCTCGCGCGACGGCAACACCATCCACTTCAAGCCGATCGACTTTGAAAACCTGGTCGACTCGCCGATCTACGCCGGCAAGTATTTCAAGCGGCTGGATCTGGATCCGGGCGCGGCTGCGCCGGTGCACATGGACATCGTCGCCGACGCCCCGAAGTATCTGGAAGTGAAGCCGGAGCAACTGAAGCTGTTCCGCAACCTGGTGCAGCAGATGTACAAGATGTATGGCACGCACCATTACAACCATTATGACTTCCTGGTCTCGCTCAGCGACAAGATGAGCGGCAATGGCCTGGAGCACCACCGTTCGAGTGAAGACGGCACCTCGGCCGACTTCTTCACCGACTGGAAGGGCAACACCTTCGCGCGCGACCTGTTCTCGCACGAGTTCAACCATTCCTGGGACGGCAAATATCGTCGCGGCGCCGACCTCTACACGCCGAACTACAACGTGCCGATGGGCGATACCCTGCTGTGGGTATACGAGGGCCAGACCCAGTTCTGGGGTCAGGTCATGGCCGCCCGCTCAGGCCTGTGGACCGATCAGCAGACCCGTGACCAGCTGGCCAACGTGGCCGCCACCTACGACAAGGGCCGCCCCGGGCTGGCCAGCTGGCGCAACGTGCAGGACACCACCAACGATCCGACGATTGCCCAGCGTGCACCGCTGCCGTACCGCAATTACCAGGCCAGCGAGGACTACTACTCCGCGGGCCAGCTGATCTGGCTCGACGTCGACGGCAAGCTGCGCGAACTCAGCCACGGCAAGCATTCCATCGATGACTTCGGCAAGGCCTTTTTCGGCGTCAACCCCGGCCAGTGGAATGTCGACACCTATACCTTCGAGGATGTGGTGAAGACCCTCAACGCCATCAACCCGTTCGACTGGGCCAGCTACCTGCGCACCCGCCTCGACGGCCACGGCCCGCTGATCGGCGGCCTTGCCTCGCACGGCTGGAAACTGGTCTACACCGACCAGCCCTCCGACGCGGTGAAGGCCAGCGAGAAACATCGCGGCTACGGCAATTTCACCTATTCGCTGGGGCTGTCGATCAGCAAGAGCGGCAACATCGGCGACGTGCTGTGGGACAGTCCCGCGTTCAAGGCCGGCATCTCGCCCGGAATGAGCGTGATCGCCGTGAACGGCCATGACTACGACGCCGACGAGCTCAAGGATGCCGTCACGGCGGCGGCGAAAGACAATAGCCAGGCCGTCGAGCTGCTGGTGAAGAACTTCAACGAGTACAAGACCGTGCGCATCGACTACCACGGCGGCCTGAAGTACCCGCATCTGGTACGTGACAACAGCAGGCCCGATACCCTGACCACCCTGCTCAAGGCCCGCTGAGGTCAAGGGCGGTTGTTGGAGCGGCTTCAGCCGCGATGCTCCTGCTCTGATGCGACCATAGAGAGCGTCGCGGCTGAAGC
>DATMTH010000117.1:0-11925 GCA_035564915.1 Rhodanobacter sp. | reverse complement strand
AAGCTCCTCGGATCCGACTTTGCGAATTCGTGCAGGAGCCACTGCAATCAACCTGCTGGCGATAGCTGCCCATTACCAGGAAGCCTTCTCACGCTTGAATCTGGTGCTTGCTGACTTGCCTCAAGTGACCGATCTGGAGGCTCGACTGCAGGTCATGAGTATTGCTTCGCAGCTTTACATCGAGGCCGGGCAATACGATCTGGCCTCGGAATATGCCACTCAGTTGATCAACGAGAGCCCAGTCGGCGCAAGTGCCTGCAAGGCCGAGACGTTGAAACTGCAGGTGCTTTACAAGAGCCATAAACTGCAGTCGCTTGGTAGCGAGTTTCAATCCGGTATCGACACATGCACCAGTGCTGGTGAGCCCATTTTTGCAAGCGCCATTCGTTCCTACATGGCGGGCTTCTACCTGGAGCAAGGTCATCCGGGAGAAGCAATCAAGTTATTGAAGACGCACTATGCCGAGATCAAGGCCACCCACTATCCAGCCATGATTTCGATATTTGACGCCTTGCTTGCGCAGGCGTACTGGAAAACGGGGGACATTGAGCTGGCAAGGCAATATGCGCTCGACACCATCAGCGGTGGCGTCAAGAATGAGTACACCGAGCCGTTGACCGATGCTTACCGGGTGCTGTTCCTCATCGAACAGAAGCAGGGCGATATGGCGCAGGCGCTCGCATATCATGAAAAATACATGGCTGCCGACAAGGGCTATCTGAACAACATCAGTGCCAAGGCCATCGCCTATCAGACGGTCAAGCAGCAGGTGCTGGCCAAGAAGCTGCAGGTCGACACGCTGGCCAAGCAGAACAAGATCCTGCAATTGCAGCAGGCGTTGAGCAAGAAAGCGCTGGAGGCCGGTCGGCTGTGGATCATCCTGCTGCTGTTGCTGCTGGCCTCCATCGGGTTCATTGCTTATCGCATCAAGCGCTCCCAGTTGCGTTTCATGAAGCTGGCGCGACGCGACGGGCTCACCGGCATCTTCAACCGACAGCATTTCGTCAACGAGGCCGAGCGGCAGCTGCAGTATTGCCAGAAATCGGGGCGTGATGTCTGCCTGGTGCTGGTCGATCTGGACCACTTCAAGATCGTCAACGATACCCACGGCCATGCGGTGGGCGATCGCGTGCTGAAACGCGCCGTGGCGGCCTGCCAGGCGCATCTGCGTTCCACCGATCTGTTTGGCCGTCTTGGCGGTGAGGAGTTCGGTATCGTGCTGCCAGAGTGCGCGCTGGATCAGGTGCTGGTGCGTGTCGAGCAGATGCGCCAGGCGGTGGTTGCGGTATCCGGCGGCGAGGACGGGGTGGGTGTTCCGGTCTCGGCCAGCTTTGGTGTGGCGACGGTGGCCAATTCCGGGTACGAGCTGCGCCAGTTGATGATCGATGCCGACGCTGCGCTGTATCGGGCCAAGCGGGAAGGTCGCAACCGGGTCAGCTTGTCCGAGAGCCGGCATGTTCAACTGAGCGTGGTCTGAGCGCATCACCACGACGGGTCTTGCCGGTCTGCTGCCCGCTGGCAGGTGTACAAAAGCGGGATACACCCGGCATCACGCATGATCGGCAAAGGCCGAGCCGCATGGACAGCAGGTCTGCCACGCGTTACAACAGTGGTTGATTCCGTTGCCGAGGAGCGCTGCGATGCGTGTGACAAGCCCTGTTCTGCTGTTCGCCCTGGGCGTGATGGCGCTACCGTTGCAGGCTGCCACGCCGCCTGCCACTGAAGCGGTCACGGTGAACCTTGCGCCATCGATCAATGCCACCGACTTTGCGCGCTTCGACAAGACGCTCAGCTCCGACGCCTTTGGGGGGCGCAAGCCCGGTACGATCGGCGCGCAGCGTACCCTCGACTTCCTCGTCGGCGAGTTCAAGCGCATGGGCCTGCAACCGGGCAACCATGGCTCGTGGTTCCAGACGGTGCCAGCCGACAGCACCCTGCTGCTGAACAACAAGGTCAAGCTCGATGTGGCTGCAGGCGGCAAGCATGCCAGCTTCGCCAACCAGATCGACATGGTGGTGCAGACCTTGCAGTCGAAGGCGCAGGTCGACCTGAAACATTCGCCGATCGTCTTCGTCGGCTATGGCGTCGATGCACCGAACTGGCACTGGAACGATTACCGGGGTGTCGACGTCAAGGGCAAGACGGTGATCGTGCTGGTCAACGACCCCGGTTTTGCCAGCAGTGATCCGGACCTGTTCAACGGTCGCGCGATGACCTATTACGGACGCTGGACCTACAAGTATGCCGAAGCCGCGCGACAGGGCGCCGCCGCCTGTTTCATCGTGCATACCAGCGATGCGGCGGCGGGTTATCCGTTCAGCGTGCTGCAAAACGGCAATCGTGGTCCGCAACTGAGCCTGCCGCCCAGCGTCGATCCGGCGCCGCGCCTGCCGGTGGCCGGCTGGCTCACCCACGCTGCGGCCACGCGGCTGTTCGCCGAGGCCGGCATGGACTTCGACCAGCTTGCCGCCGCCGCCGCGAAGCCGGGATTCAAGCCGGTGCCGCTGAAGGCGAACGCCTCGATCAGCCTGAAAAACAGGATCGGCCACTTCGAGTCGAAGAACGTGCTGGCGATGGTGCCGGGCAGCGACAAGCCGGACGAGGTGGTGGTGTATACCGCACACTGGGATCACCTGGGCACCGACCCCTCGCGCAAGGGGCACAAGGTGTTCAGCGGGGCGATCGACAACGGCACCGGCCTGAGCATGCTGCTGGAGATCGCCGATGCGTTCGCCCACCAACGGACGCCGCCGGAGCGCAGCATGTTGTTCTTCATGCCTACGCTGGAAGAATCGGGCCTGCTCGGCTCGCAGTATTACGCGGCGCAACCGGTGTATGCGTTGAACAGGACCGTGGCCGACATCGCGGTGGATGCGTTGCCGATCATCGGCCGCGCCCACGACATGACGGTGATCGGCAAGGGCCAGTCGCAACTGGAGGACATGCTGGCCGACGTGCTGAAAAGCCAGGGCCGGGTGATCTCGCCGGAAACCACGCCGGAGAACGGCTTCTATTTCCGTTCCGATCACTTCAATTTCGCTCGCGCGGGTGTCCCGGCGATGCTGGCCAGCTCGGGCCTGGATCTGCTCGATGGCGGCAAGGCCGCTGGCGAGAAAGCTGCCGAGGATTACACGGCGCACCGTTATCACACGCCGAACGACGTGTTCAATCCGGACTGGGATTACTCCGGCATTCTGGAAGATACCCAGGCGCTGTATGAATTGGGCCGATACCTGAGTCATGCCGGAGTGTGGCCGTCATGGTATGCCGACAGCCCGTTCCGGGCGGCGCGGGAAAAGATGATGACGCCTGGTCATGCATCGATGACGAAGCCGGCAGCGCGCCCGCAACGGTAGGCGCTGCCAGGTAACGGTTGATTGCCTGCGGGAGCGTCTTCAGTAGCGAACGCTCTCCCGCACGGCGGCCGAAAGCATCGCGGCTGAAGCCGCTCCAACACGGGGCGGGATTCGCAGGAGCGACTTCAGTCGCGAATGCTCTTTCGCACGGCGGCCGAAAGCATCGCGGCTGAAGCCGCTCCAACACGAGGCGGGATTCGCAGGAGCGACTTCAGTCGCGAACGCTCTCCCGCACGGCCGCCGAAAGCATCGCGGCTGAAGCCGCTCCAACAGGGGGCGTGATTCGCAGGAGCGACTTCAGTCGCGAACGCTCTTTCGCACGGCCGCCGAAAGCATCGCGGCTGAAGCCGCTCCAACACGAGGCGGGATTCGTAGGAGCGACTTCAGTCGCGAACGCTCTTTCGCACAGCCTTCGAAAGCATCGCGGCTGAAGCCGCTCCTACAGGTGTGGAGGTGCGAGGTGATGGTGGGTCGCCTGCAGGAGCACGGCTTTTATTCGGGTTCGTAGTCGAGGTTCGACGCGAGCCAGCGTTCGGCTTCGGCCAGCGTCCAGCCTTTGCGCCGTGCGTAGTCGGTGACTTGGTCCTTGCCGAGCCGGCCGACCACGAAATACTGGCTGTCCGGGTGCGAGTAATACCAGCCTGATACGGCCGCGGCGGGATACATCGAGAAGCCTTCGGTCAACTCGATGCCGGTGTTGGCGGTGACGTCGAGCAGCTTGAACAGGGTGGCTTTCTCGGTATGCTCCGGGCAGGCCGGATAGCCTGGTGCGGGACGAATGCCGCGGTATTTCTCGGCGATCAGCGCCTCGTTGTCCAGTGCTTCGTCAGGTACGAAGCCCCAGAACTCCTTGCGCGTGCGTTCGTGCATGTGTTCGGCAAATGCCTCGGCCAGACGGTCGGCCAGGGCCTTCAGGATGATCGAGGAATAGTCGTCGTAATCGGCAAGGAAGCGGTTGAGGTGTTCCTCGATGCCCAGGCCGGCGGTGACCGCAAAACCGCCGATCCAGTCGGGCTTGCCGAATTCCTTCGGCGCGATGTAGTCGGCCAGGCAAAGATTGGGGCGCTCGGGCGGTTTGTCCGCCTGCTGGCGCAGATTGCACAGTGTGGCGAGGCGCTCGCTGCGGCTTTCGTCGGTGTAGAGCTCGACATCGTCCATCAGGTTGGCCGCTGGCCACAGACCGATCACGGCGCGTGCCGTCAGCCATTTCTCGGCAATGATCCGATCCAGCATCGCCTGCGCGTCCTTGAACAGTTCGCTGGCCTGTGTGCCGACGATCTCGTCGGTGAGGATGGCCGGATAGTGGCCAGCCAGTTCCCATGCCTGGAAGAACGGTGTCCAGTCGATGTAGCGGCGGATCACGTCGAGGTCGTAGTCGTCGAACACGGTAACGCCGGGCTGCTTCGGCTGCGGCGGATCGTAGGCCGCCCAGTCGCAGC
The DNA here is from genome assembly GCA_035564915.1 of Rhodanobacter sp. Taxonomy (GTDB): domain Bacteria; phylum Pseudomonadota; class Gammaproteobacteria; order Xanthomonadales; family Rhodanobacteraceae; genus Rhodanobacter. The sequence continues at coordinate 7,130 of DATMTH010000117.1, read as the reverse complement.
TGTAGCGGTGCGCGCGGGCATGTTCCAGCGACACCAGCTTCTTGCCCGGGCCGCGGTTGCGGTGGCGTTCGCGCACGTCGGCGTATTCGAGCCGGATCTTGTCGAGGAAGTCGTTGACCAGATCCTTGCTGACCAGCGATTGCGCCACGCCCACCGCGCGCGAGGCATCCTTGACCCATACCGTGCCGGCCTTGTAGTGCGGTTCGATCTTCAGCGCCGTGTGCGCGCGCGAGGTGGTGGCGCCGCCGATCAGCAGCGGCACATGGAAATTCTGCCGCTGCATTTCCTTGGCGACGTTGGCCATTTCCTCCAGCGACGGGGTGATCAGCCCCGACAGGCCGATCATGTCGGCGTTCTCGGCGATGGCGGTTTCCAGGATCTTCTGCGCCGGCACCATCACGCCCAGATCGATCACTTCGAAGTTGTTGCAGCGGAGCACGACGGCAACGATGTTCTTGCCGATGTCGTGCACGTCGCCCTTGACCGTGGCCATCACGATCTTGCCGTTGTTCTTGCCGGTGTCGCCGGTGCGCAGTTTTTCCGCTTCGATGTACGGCAGCAGGTAGGCGACCGCCTTCTTCATCACGCGGGCGGACTTCACCACTTGCGGCAGGAACATCTTGCCCGCACCGAACAGGTCGCCGACCACGTTCATGCCGTCCATCAGCGGGCCTTCGATGACGTCGAGCGGGCGGGACGACAATTGGCGAGCTTCTTCGGTGTCTTCGGTGACGTACTGGTCGATGCCATGCACCAGTGCGTGGCTGAGCCGTTCGCGCACGCCTTGCTCGCGCCAGGCCAGGGTCTCGATTTCGGCTGCGCCACGCTTGCCCTTGTAGTTGTCGGCGATCTCCAGCAGGCGTTCGGTGGCGTCCTCGCGGCGGTTCAGCACCACGTCCTCGACGCGCTCGCGCAGCGGCGGGTCGATGTCGTCCATGATGGTCAGCGCGCCGGCGTTGACGATGCCCATGTCCATGCCGGCGCGGATCGCGTGGTACAGGAATACCGAGTGGATCGCCTCGCGCACGATGTTGTTGCCGCGGAACGAGAACGACACGTTGGAGACACCGCCGGAGATGTGGCAATCCGGGAAGCGCTTCTTCAACTCGCGGGTGGCGTCGATGAAATCCACGGCGTAGTTGTTGTGTTCCTCGATGCCGGTGGCGATGGCGAAGATGTTCGGATCGAAGATGATGTCTTCCGGCGGGAAGTCGAGCTCCCGGGTCAGCAATTCGTACGCGCGCGCGCAGATTTCCACCTTGCGCTGGCAGGTATCGGCCTGGCCCTGCTCGTCGAAGGCCATCACTACCGCGGCGGCACCGTATTGACGCACCTTGCGTGCCTGTTCGAGGAACGGCGCCTCGCCTTCCTTCATCGAGATCGAGTTGACGATGCCCTTGCCCTGCAGGCAGCGCAGGCCGGCCTCGATCACCGTCCACTTGGACGAGTCGATCATGAACGGGACGCGGGCGATATCGGGTTCGGAGGAAATCAGGTTGACGAAGCGGGTCATCGCCGCCTCGGAATCGATCAGGCCCTCGTCCATGTTGATGTCGATGATCTGCGCGCCGTTGGCGACCTGCTGGCGGGCCACTTCCACTGCCTCGTCGTAGCGATCTTCCTTGATCAGCTTCTTGAATTGCGCCGAGCCGGTGACGTTGGTGCGTTCGCCGACGTTGATGAACAGCAGGTCGGGGGTGATGACCAGCGGTTCGAGGCCGGACAGGCGGGTCTGACGGGGCATCACGCAGCCTCCGCGACGGTCAGTGGCAGCGCACGCGGCGGGCAGCCGCGTACGGCTTCCGCGATCGCCTTGATGTGTGCCGGCGTGGTGCCGCAACAGCCACCGACCAGGTTGAGCAGGCCCTCGCGGGCGAAGCTGCCGATGATGCCGGCCATGTGCTCTGGCGTTTCGTCGTACTCGCCGAACGCATTCGGCAGGCCGGCGTTCGGATGCGTGCTGACGTAGCTTTCGGCCACGCCTGACAGGGTCTGGATGTGCGGGCGCAGATCGTCCGCGCCGAGTGCGCAATTGAAACCGACCGACAACGGCCGCGCGTGACGTACCGAGTAGTAGAACGCCTCGGCAGTTTGTCCGGACAGCGTGCGGCCGGAACGATCAGTGATGGTGCCGGAGATCATCACCGGCATGCGCGCGCCACGCCGATGGAACAGCTCGCTCAATGCATACAGCGCGGCCTTGGCATTCAGGGTATCGAAAATGGTTTCCACCATGAGCACGTCGGCGCCGCCTTCGATGAGTCCGTTGGCGGATTCGGTGTAGTTCTCGGCCAGTTGCTCGAAGGTGACGTTGCGGAAGCCGGGGTCGTTGACGTCGGGCGACAGCGAGGCGGTGCGACTGGTCGGGCCGAGCACGCCGATCACGAAACGCGGCTGCTCCGGTGTCTTCGCCGTCATCGCGTCGCAGGCAGCGCGGGCCAGCCTGGCGCCTTCGAGATTCAGTTCGTGGGCGAGATGCTGCAGTTGGTAATCGGCCTGGCTGATGCGGGTGGAATTGAAGGTGTTGGTTTCGACCAGGTCGGCGCCGGCCTCCAGGTACGCGTCATGCACGCCGCGGATGATTTCGGGCCGGGTCAGGCTGAGCAGGTCGTTGTTGCCCTTCAGGTCGCAGCTGCCCGCGTGCTCGTGCGCGTGACCGTCATGGCCGTGTTCGAAGCGTTCACCACGAAATCCATCCTCGTCCAGTTCGTGTGCCTGCAACATGGTGCCCATGCCGCCATCGAGGATCAGGATGCGCTGGCGCAGCGCCTGTTCCAGCAAGGTGGCGCGGTCGGGATGAAGCCAGGGCAGGGTACTCATTGAACTTCCTCGGGTTGAAACGTGATCTTGTCGAAACGTGGTTGGCGCGCGGCCGAATGCTTCAGCCGGGTTTGCCTGCCAGCAGGCTGATGACTTCGAAATGCGGCGCCTTGCGCTCGCGACTGAGCTGGGTGCAACTGAGCACGTCCAGCTTTGCGGCTCGTGCGTAGCCTGCGAGTTGATCGCTGCCGAAACCCAGGTTGCGATGGTCGAACGGTTCGACCGCGGCGCGGTGGTCGTGCTGGCCCAGGGTGACCGCCAGCAGCCTGCCGCCGGGGCGCAGCAGGCGTGCCGCTTCGGCCACGGCGCGAGCCGGATTCTCGGCATAGGTCAGCGCATGCAGCATCAGTACCAGGTCGAAGCGTTGTTCACCCAGGTCCAGTGCATGCATGTCACCTTGCCGGACACGCACGTTGGCGAATGACTTGAGCCGCTTGGCGGCCGCGTCGACCACGCGCTGGCTGCTGTCGACGCAGACGATCGAATGGGCGTGCGGTGCCAGCAGCTCGGCGGTGATGCCATCGCCGGAGGCGATATCCAGCACGTCGCCTGTACCGAGCAGTTGCAGCAGCGAACGCGCCAGCGTCTCCCAGGTTCGGCCCGGCGAGTAATGACGTTCCATGTCGCCGGCGACCGTGTCAGCCCAGCCTTCTTCGCGGGCGCGATTGGCCAGCACGCCGGGCAGGCGCGCGGCATCTTCGCGCAGCAGTGCGTCGTCGATGCTGGCACGCAGCGAAAGCAGCAGGTTGTGCTGTGCTTCGTCCCCCTCGTTGTTGGCCCGGTAGTATGCCGAGACGCCGGCGCGACGGTCGCGCACCAGCCCCGCTTCCTTGAGCTTGGCCAGGTGGGTGGAGACCCGCGGTTGCGCAAGATGCAGCACGGCGGCGAGTTCGGCGACCGTCAGCTCTTCGTGTTCAAGCAAGGCCAGCAGGCGCACGCGGGTCGGGTCGGCGAGCAGGCGAAGCACGTTGGAGGCGGTAGCCAGATCCACTTTTATCCCTGTATCGCGATATAAAGATGTATAGGCTAGGCGTGGCTGGCCGGGGCGTCAAGCGTTGGCGTGCAGGGTGTGGCGGAGATGCGCTGCCCGAACCGATCGTGGCGGGCGGTCGAAAAAGCGGGGCCGGATCTGATGCTTCGGGCCGGGGTGAATCGACTTGCGATAGTTTTGTCGCCCAGTGGGCATCGTCATCGTCACGGCGCCGAGCCCACCAGGCCAAGGCATGGAGCCCGTTCCGGGAGGCGGCAATGAGCCGGTCGGTTCACGATCAATCACCCGGAATGGTTGTTCGGTCGATGCGTCGTTGAACGATGTGCGGTGTTTGAAATTGTCGCATGCGGGAGTAGATTGGAGCGGTTGCTTCATCGCCCGATGTGCCGTCGGACTCGCTGCGTGGGAATGAAACCAAGGGGAATTCCGTGAAGAACAGTCTCGTTCTGTCCTGCCTGTTTCTGGCTGTGACGGCTGCTACCGCTGCATATGCCGGCGACGCCCACGACAAGGGCGACAACAAGTCTCCGCCGGCCATCAAGGTCGCGGCGCCGCAGGATCAGAGCGCGGTGTCCCATGGCAGCGTCAGCATAGGTGGGCAGACCATCAATTACACCGCCACCACCGGCACGCTGGTATTGAAGAACAAGGACGAGAAGCCGATCGCCAGCATGTCCTACGTCGCCTACGTCAAGAGCGGCGTGAAGAATGCCGACCATCGTCCGGTCACCTTCCTCTACAACGGCGGGCCGGGCTCGTCGACGATCTGGCTGCACATGCTGGCATTCGGTCCGCAGCGCGTGGTGGTGGGCAGTGGCACCTCGACACCGCCGGCACCGTACCGGCTGGTCAACAACGGCAACAGCTTGCTGGATGCCAGCGACCTGGTCTTCATCGATGCTCCGGGCACCGGTTTCGGCCGCGTGCTGGGCAAGGATCAAGGCGGCGAGGGCAAGGGCAAGGACGTCTATGGCTTCGACGAGGACGCGCATGCCTTCGCGCAATTCATCACGCGCTATCTCACGGTCAACAGTCGCTGGAATTCACCCAAGTTCCTGTTCGGCGAAAGCTATGGCACCACCCGTTCGGCGATGCTGGCAAACATCCTCGAAAACGATGACAACGTGGGCCTGAACGGGGTGATGCTGCTGTCGGCGATCCTCAGCTACGACATCTCGGTGGACTTCCCGCAGGTCAACCCGGGCGCCAACAATATTTCCTATGCGATGGGCCTGCCCAGTTACGCGGCGACGGCGTGGTATCACCACAAGCTGCCGCAGCAATCCGGCGACCTGCAGGCTTTCCTGCAGCAGGTCGAGCACTTCGCCACCACCGATTACCTGCAGGCATTGATGCAGGGCTCGCAGCTCGATCCAACCACGAAGCAGAAGATTGCCGAACAGATGCACCAATACACCGGCCTGCCCACGGCCTACATCCTCAAAGCCGACTTGCGCGTCAGCGGCGGCCAGTTCGCGCACGAGTTGCTGGGTGCCGATGACGATGTGACCGGTCGCCTGGATTCGCGCTACAGCGGCCCGGCGATGGATCCTATGGCCGAGGCAGCGGATTACGACCCGATGGATTCCTCGATCGATGCGCCCACCGTGGCCGAGTTCAACACCTACGTGCGCAACACGCTGAATTTCGGCAAGGACATGACCTACAAGCCGCAGATCGACGTGTTCAAGGACTGGAACTTCAGGCACAAGCCGCCCGGCGCGCCGTTCGCATTGCCGTTCACCCCCAACGTGATGCCGGACCTGGCTTCGGCGATGAAGCACGACCCGGGCTTGAACGTGCTGCTGATGGGAGGCTATTTCGACCTCGGCACGCCGTTCTACTCCGCCGAGTACGAGATGCACCAGTTGCCGATCCCGGACAAGCTGCAGCAGAACATCAGCTACAAGTTCTTCCCGTCGGGACACATGGTGTACCTGGATCCGCAGTCGCATGAGGGGTTGCATGCCGCCGCGGCAGGCTTCATCGATGCGCACTACGCGAAATAGTTGCGGCAAATCCGGGTCGTGGCCGCTGTTTCGGGTCGCACCCGGATTTAGTGCGGGACCGGATCTGGGGGTAAAATAGCCGGCTTTCCCCTTTGCCGGAGATCCCCTCATGGATTTCAGCTTTACCGACGACCAGCTGTCGATCCAGTCGATCGCCCGTGATTTCGCGCAGAAGCGCATTGCGCCGGTAGCGGCCGAACTGGATGCGAAGGGCGAGTTTCCGCTCGACAACATCCGCGAGATGGGCAAGCTCGGCCTGATGGGCATCGAAGTACCCGAGGCATACGGCGGTGCCGGCATGGATTCGATCGCCTATGCGCTGGCGGTGATGGAGATCGCCGCCGCCGATGCGGCCACCTCGACCATCATGTCGGTGAACAACTCGCTGTTCTGCAACGGCATCCTCAAGCACGGCAACGAGGAGCAGAAGCAGACATACGTGCGCGCCATCGCCACCGGCGAGGCGATCGGCGCGTATGCGCTGACCGAGCCGCAATCGGGTTCCGATGCCTCGGCGATGCATACCCGTGCCACCAAAAATGCCGACGGCGACTGGGTGATCAACGGCAAGAAGAGCTGGATCACCTCCGGTCCGGTGGCGCGTTACATCGTGCTGTTCGCGATCAGCACGCCGGGCATCGGTGCCAAGGGAGTGTCCGCTTTCATCATCGATACGCAGTTGCCGGGTTTTCATGCGGGCAAGACCGAGCCCAAGCTCGGCATCCGCGCCTCGGCCACCTGCGAAATCGAATTCACCGACTACGTGCTGCCGAAGGAAAACCTGCTCGGTGACGAGGGCAAGGGCTTCTCGATCGCGATGGGCGTGCTCGACGCCGGCCGCATCGGCATCGCCTCGCAGGCCGTCGGCATTGCCCGCGCAGCGTACGAGGCGACGTTGCAGTGGGCGCGCGACCGCAAGGCCTTCGGTGCGCCGATCGGCACGTTCCAGATGACCCAGTCGAAGATCGCCGACATGAAGTGCAAGCTCGACGCGGCCACGCTGCTCACTTTGCGCGCGGCATGGATGAAGGGCGAAACCGAGAAGCACGGCGGCCGTTTCGGCACCGAGGCCGCGGTGGCCAAGCGCACCGCGTCGGAAGCGGCGATGTGGATCAGCCACCAGGCGGTGCAGATCCATGGCGGCATGGGCTACTCGAAGGAGATGCCGCTGGAGCGCTACTTCCGCGACGCCAAGATCACCGAGATCTACGAGGGCACCAGCGAGATCCAGCGCCTGGTCATCGCCCGCAACGAAACCGGCCTGCGCTGACTTTCCGACCCCGATGAAACGCTTCGGCTCGTCCCGGCCC
>DATMTH010000116.1:0-6817 GCA_035564915.1 Rhodanobacter sp. | reverse complement strand
TCGAGCACGTGGACATAAATGCGTTGGTCGCGATGCGTGGACACGCCATACTTTCCGGGCATGAAGGGGCCGCCCCGTGTTTCGTAGATGCTCTCGCCGTATTTCCCAAGCCAGGCGCCGATTTCCTTCAGTCGCTGCACATGGCTGGGCTGGATCGTGCCGTCGGCACGCGGGCCTACATTCATCAGGAGATTGCCGTCCCGGCCGACGACGTTCGCCAACAGGTGAATGGCGTCTTTCAGTGACATGGGGTCCCTATCGCCGGAGTACCCCCAGTATCCGGCCAGGGGGAAAGCCGTTTCCCATGGTGTGGTGTTGTCGAAATCGCCTACGGCCCATTCGCGAACCTGATAATCCGGAGGGACATCGGCAGCACGGTTGTTGACGACGACCTGTGGCTGCAGGTCGCGGATGATCCGATTGACTTCCGCCCCCTGCCAGCTGAACTTGCCGTGGTAGTGCTGGCCAGGCTTGAGCTTGGGGAACGAGGGATCGCTCATGTCATGGCTGAAACTCAGCCAATCGCTTTCGCCGCCGTCGAACCAGAGCGCATCTATCTCGCCGTAGTCAGACATCAACTGCTTGATCTGGCGGTGGTACTGCGTGCGCATTTGCTCGGCATTCTCCAACTGCAAGTTGGGGAAGAAGAATCCGGGAAACCTCCAGTCCAGCGGCGAGTAGTACAGGCCGACGCGGAGTCCGGCTTTGCGCACGGCGGCGGCATACACCGCGACGATGTCCTGGCGAGCCGCCGTGCTCGCGCTCGTGAAAGGATTGCCCGGATCATCGAAGAGCGCGAACCCGTCATGGTGCCTGGCGGTAAGCACGGTATATTTCATGCCCGCTTCTTTGGCGATGTCGGCCCATTGCTCCACATGGGCCTTGTCCGGATTGAACTGCCCGGCAAGCTTTGCGTATTCGTGAACGGGAATCTGCTCGCGCCACTGCACCCATTCGCCGCGTGCGGGAAGGGCATAGAGCCCGAAATGGATGAACATGCCGAAGCGCGCCCCGCGCCACCACTGCATGTTCCCTCGGTCAATGGCCGCAACCTTCTGGCCTGCGCTGGCTTGGTCAATGCCAGGGGCATCAGCGGGAGGTTGGTCCTGGGTCATTGGGCTCGTATTGGCGCGCAGTACCGAAGGGAGCATGGCGACGCTCGACAGTGCTCCCAGGGCAAGACAGAATTCCCGGCGATCGATTCTTGGCATGCAGTGCCCCAGGTCCGTGATATCAGTGCGTGAATCGTTTTCCCGGAAGGTGGCTGATGCATGGTCGACGCGATGTCGGCCGATCAGGCAGCGCAGCACCCCTGTCAGATGAAAGCGGCGTATTCGATGACATTTTCCCCGGCTCTGGTGGATTCAACCGAAGTCGGGTCCCATGACCGCGAGACGAAGCAAGCTGGGACACTTGTTTCGCCTCGCGGCGTGGTTCACCCGGGATGGATTCACCACATCTCAGAAATGCACACGCGCACCAAGCATGACGTATCGTTCAGAGAATCCCGTCGAAATCGCCTGGTCGGGCCAGGTGAGGTAATACTTCTGCTTTTCGTTGGTCAGGTTCTGGCCCTGGATGTAAAACTGCAGATTCGGGTTGACTTTGTATGTCACGCTGGCCGCCAGATACGTTTGGGGTTTGACGTATTCGTCAAGGCCTGTCACCCCGGACCAGTTGGTACTGATAAGTTCCTTGCTGCGATAATTCAATGCCAGGCGTGCCTGCCAGCAGTTGTCCTGATACCAGAGTATGAAATTGCCCGATTTTTCGGAGTTTCCAGGGAAGGGCACCGTGTTGTTCGCGAGATCCTTTTTGCCTGTCGTGCTGGGGCTGTAGGTGCCGTTGATTTCCGCGCCGGTGTGCGATAACCAACCCGGCAGGAATGTGAATGCCTGCTTGTAGTCGACCTCGGCGCCCTTGAGCTGGGCACCTTCACCTTGGACCAGAGTGTTGACGGGCACGCAACGATCGCGAACAACGCCGTCGGCATCCGGCAAATCGCATCGCACGGAGCCGCTGCTTTGCACGAAACTGGCAATTTTCATGTCGAAGAGGGCGAGGCTCACCATGCTGCCCTTGCCGAAGTAATACTCCAGTGACGTGTCGTAGTTGGTGGATTGCCACGGCTTCAGGTTCGGGTTGCCGTTGGACGATGCCCCGCTGACGGGGAGCACGTGCTGCCCGTTCGGCAACGTGATCGCGACTGCCTGGAAGCTTTCCGAAATGCCGCCGCCCCATTGGTCCAGGGTCAGTGGCATCATGTTCTTCGACATGGCGAAACGCCAGGTCAGGGATGGTGTCATGTGAACGGCAAAGTTAAGAGCAGGTAGCCAGTAATCGTGGCTATTCGTCGTCTGGACCGAGCCGCTGGCCGGTGACATGGCGCCATAGGCCGCCGGAGGGCCCGACAGGAACTGAGTCACACCGAGATTCATGTGGACGTAGCGCATGCCGAAATTGCCATCGAACGGAGCGTCGCCGAGCGTGCCGCTGAACACCGCTTCACCAAAGGCCTTGACGGTGTGGACGGATACATTCCAGTTTGATGTTGGGTCCGCTCCGTGCTGAGTGCCGGGGGCCAGCGAGTTGATGAACGCCATCGGGTCCGAAATGGCGTGTGGATCCAGACCCACGATCGTTACGCCGCCCACGTTGTAGGTGCGAAGGTGGTCACTCACCGATGCCGGGTAGTCGGGAAGCCGGGTATTGCCCAACGGGTTGCCATGGAAGTAGCCGATGGCATTGCTGGCGGTGCAGGCGCCGGGCACGCCGCCACCATCCAGGATCTGGTCCGCATACACCCAGCGCACTAGGCAGCCATTCGGGTCGCTTGCGCCATTACCCGCGTAAAGCGGCGACAAGCCGACCCAGGAGTTGTTGCTTGCGCTGCGGATGCTGTTGGAAATGCCCGCTTTGACGGTCAGATCCGGGTTGAATTCGAACGCGCCATCCAGGTGCGCGTAATGGTTGCTTGCGGACTGGTTGCCACCACTCGAGTCGAAGCCTTTGTTGACGTAGGTGTTGGGGTCGGCGATCTTCGCTGCCAGTGCCGGGGAGATGGATATGGGGTTATCGCTCCGCAGATTGATACCAGCGATTTCAGACCCTGCCGCCATGCCGCCTGGGTTGAACTGATAGCTCCCCGATGGGCCGGGGAAGTAACCGGGTGGCAGCGACATGCCAGGCATCAGATGGTTGCCCCACGCCGTTCCGTCGGCCTGGACAAACTGGATGTCTGCATAGGCATTTCGGCTGGTCGCAGTATTGTCGGCGAGCGCCAGGTGTGCCGTGAACGGTCCGCCGTTGTCGAACGTCAGTTTCGCGGTGAAATTGCGAGCGGCGGAATCCGTCTGTGTCGCCGTGGTGGCGCTGCGGAAACTGCCCAGGTAGTAGTTGAAGCCCTGGGTCGTATAGAACTGCTGATTCCAGTCGCCGTCCTGCGCTCCGGTGGGTCCGGTCGGGTTGATGAAGGTGACCCCGGTACCGCGTGCAGCGGTGGGAATGAGCGTGGCCACGTTATGGTTCAGGCCGTCCGGCACGGCATTGACGTCGTAGGCACCTTGCTTCTGTTTGGTGTAGAACCCGTTCAGGTCGAGAAGGAAGCTGTCGCCCAGGCTGGCGGAAAACGCTGCGTGCAGGCCGAGACGCTTGCGACGGATGCTGGCGTAGTTGGCGGTCATGGCCCCGTCGCCGGGGATCAGGAAGGCCGCGTTCTTGATGCCGCCCACTTCGACACTGCCGTCAGGCAACTGGACGATGGACGGAGGCACCGGGACCGAGCCCCAGCCGGAGATGAACCCGTCGTTCGACGTGCTGTTGGCGTCGGAAGCGTTTTCCCCGCCGATACGGCCGCCGTTGTAGAACCCGTTGGAGCTGTTGTTGCGCTCGGAATCGGAATACGACGCAGACAACAGGGCGCCCCACTTGCCGCCATCGTTGTAATTGATGGTGGTATTCAGGTTCGGGCCATTCTTCTTTATGACACTCCCGCGCCCGCCCTCGGCCGACCCGGTGATGGACCATCCGGGGTCGAAATCGAATGGCTGGTAGGTTCTCAGATTGACGGTTCCCGAGATGCCGGAGTCCAGCATGCTGGCGGTCGGTGACTTGAAGACGTCGACGCCGCTGAACAGGGCGGCGGGAAGCGTTCCGTAGTTTGGCTGGATCGAGTCGATGTTGTCGGCGGTGATGAACGGCATGCCATTGAGTGTCGTGCCTACCTCCGGCAGGCCGCGTACGCTGATGCTGGTGCCTTCGCCCGCCGATCGGTCGATTTGTACACCGGTCAGGCGCTGTAGCGAATCGGTGATCGACACGTCCGGGAGCTCGCCGATATTGACGGCGGTGATGCTGTCCTCGATGTTCGGGGCGTTGCGCTTGATATCGATGGAACGTTGTTGCGAGGCCTGGATGCCGGCCGACACCGTGACGGCCTGCAGTTGAACCGCGTCCTTTTTGTTCGCTTGATTCTTTGCGTTTTTATGGGTTTGAGTGCTGCTCTGCGGTGCTTGCACCACGACCGCCGGGCCGCTAGCCGCGATTGATGCAGGTGTACCGCCGCCGGTTGCGGTCGGCGTACCTGCGCAGACCGCGCCAGTGGCTAGTCCCAGTGTCGTTCCGACAATGGCCAGTAACGCTTTGCGCACGGAGTGCGCCAGGATCTTCTGCTGCATTTTCTCCCTCCCATTTGAAAGTTGTTGTTTCTTGTAGGGGTGCGTTACCGCTGCTGAAGACGTCCCCTTTTCGCGCGGATGACAAGAAGCCAGTCGCGCCAGATTCGCCTGAGCCATGCACTATTCGTCCCCACGGATAGCGCCATCAAAGATCATCCATATGCCAAACACGACAGGCCAACGCATCGCCATGACGCCAAGGGCGCTGTTGTCGTTCACGCATTTATAATTTGTAGTATGTTATGTTTATACCTCAATTTAGAAAGTGTCAAGAACGCTGCGCGCGATTTCCTGGCAACACTCAATGCGACGGGTCCGCAATCTGATCCGCGATCGGTAAGTACTACCGGGTTGGCAGGCTTCGCTTGCTGGCAGACTGGGTGAGCGCCCCTGAGGAGCTCCAAACCTGCGAGTCATGTGTTTGCGAGAAATGTGAGGCGTCCTGCATGACGACACGCACGAAGCTTCGCTGGAGCCGTATGTCAGAGCGAGCAGGCGAGGTTGCAGTAACCGCAACTCCTGGGCGCGGAGCTCGAGCTCCCTTCGTGCCGTCTGGCGTGGCGCGTGGGAGCGCGCTGCCCATGTGACGTCTGCTTTGCAGGCCCCGGCGACTGATCGTCGACACTACGCTCGCTGCGTTGGGTTGGCTTGAGCTTCTGAGCAGCAGCCAGTTCCGATTGGGGATGAATCGCGCCGAAGTGCGCTCCTCCGCACCGTGAGCGCCCACCGCGAGCGTCGCGACATCGATGAGTCGCTCCGCGCGTTCGGTATCACCGTACCGTTGGCGGGCTACACCGCCTTTCAATCGAGGTAGCATTTCCGGGCCGATTGCGCTGTATTGCAATGGTTACTTCTGATCTACAGCGACGACTGCGATCGATTTGGCTGGCAGGTCAAAAGCCAAGCCGTCGTGTTCCATCAGTCCTGAATAGGCGGTCGGGTGGATCGTGTCCGGCGCAGCGAACGTGTTGTGGCTGTCCATCTTCGGCCCGGTCAGGATCTGGCCGCTGGCCGCGCCAGTCAACCCGGTCACGACATGCGCGGGGCGATCGGGATCAAGATTGACCAGTGCGAGGTAGAGCTTGCCGTCGGTGCCGCGCGCGGCCGAGGCATCAATCATCGGCAAATCGTATTTGCCCTGCACGTAATGGGGGCCGCTGATCGATGCCGGGTAAGGCGTTGCGCCCTGGAACGGCACGTACATGTGGAAGACGTGATAGGTGGGGGTCAGTAGCATCTTGTTGCCATCGGTCAGGACCATGGCTTGCAGTACGTTGACCATCTGCGCGATCGCCGCGAGTTTCACCCGGTCGGTATGACGGAAGAAGATATCGAGGGTCAGTGCCGCCACTTCGGCATCGCGCAGCGTGTTCTGTTGGTAGAGGAAACCGGGATGGCTGCCGGGTTGCTGGTCGTACCATGTGCCCCATTCGTCGACGTAGAGCGCGACTTTCTTGTCGGGGTCGTATTTGTCCATGATCGCCGAATGTTTGGCGATCAGCGTGTTCATGTAGCGCGCCTTGCTGAGCGTCGCTGCCCACGCGTTCTCGCTGAAGTTGGTCGCGGATCCCTTGTGCTCCCAGGAAGGACCCGGGATGGTGTAGTAGTGCAGGCTGATGGCGCCCATCTCTCTGGCGGCATCGCGCATCATCGTGCCGGTCCAGGCGTAGTCCGCCTCGTTGGGTCCTGAGGCGACTTTGACGAAGGCGGGCGCGCCCGGTGCCGGATTCACGAAAGTGGCATAGCGTTTGAACAGGTCGGCGGCATAGCCCGCGGTCATGTTGCCGCCGCAGCCCCACAGTTCGTTGCCGTAGCCGACGTACTTCAGGTTGGTCCATGGCTTGTCTCGGCCGTTGGCGCGCCGCTCCTGCGCGAGCGCGGAATCGCTGCTATCAGTCATGTACTGCACCCATTGCCGCGCATCGTAGGCTGGTAGCGAACCCAGATTAAGCGAGACATAGGCCGCGGCGCCCAGATCTTCGGTGTAGTCCATGAACTCGTTGGTGCCGAAGCTGTTGTCGTCGGTGACGCCGCCCCAGTTGGTGTTGATTCCCTTGGGTCGCTTGGCGGCGGGGCCAATGCCGTCGCGCCAGTCGTAAGTGTCGGCGAAGCAGCCGCCGGGCCAGCGGATCACCGGCACA
>DATMTH010000115.1:0-1742 GCA_035564915.1 Rhodanobacter sp. | reverse complement strand
GGCTTCGAGGCCGACGTGGCCGCCGTGCAGCGCGCCATCGCCCTGGCGGAAGGCGACGTGGTCCTGGTCGGCCACAGCTATGCCGGCGCGGTGATCGGCGAAGCGGGCAACGACCCGAAGGTGGCCCGCATGGTCTACATCGACGCGTTCGCACCGGACGCGGGCGAGTCGGCGGGTACGTTGTTCGCGAAGTTCGAGACCGCGCCGCTCAATGACGAAATCCGCCCGGATGCACAGGGCTATCTGAAGCTCACCCGGGACGGCATTTTCAAGCTGTTCGCGCAGGACCTGGACGACACCGAGAAAGCGTTGGTCTACGCCACGCAAGGTCCGCTGCATGCCTCCGCACTCGGCGGCACGCTGACCGAAGCGGCATGGCGCAGCCGGCCGACGTACTACTTCATCGGAAACCAGGATCATGCGATTCCTCGCGTGGAGCAGGAGCGCATGGCCGCTCGCATGAACGCCACTGTGGCACACGTCGACAGCAGCCACGTGCCGATGCTGTCGCAGCCGCAGGCTGTGGCTGACTTCATCGTCTCGGCCGCCGCTTGAGGTCGCCCCCGGCGCGGCCTGCTGGCTGCGTCAGAGCTATCGCGTGGCGCTCGATGCCAGATCGGCGCCACGCCGTGATTCTTCGCAGGAGTGATATCTCATGATGATCGAAGCAAACGGCATTGAGTTGCATGTCGAACAACGTGGCGCGGGGGGACCGGCGCTGGTGTTCCTGCACTACTGGGGTGGTTCTTCGCGTACCTGGCAACACGTGGTCGACGCGCTTTCGCCCGACTACCGCACCGTCGCCATCGACCAGCGCGGCTGGGGCAAGTCCGCTGCACCGGACGCAGGCTACGCGTTGAGCGATCTGGCCGGCGACGTGCTCGCCGTGGTCGATTCCCTGGCGCTGGAGAGCTACATCCTGGTCGGCCATTCGATGGGCGGTAAGGCCGCACAGCTTGCGGCATCGCGGCGTCCGCGCGGGCTACGAGGGCTGGTGCTAGTGGCGCCCGCACCGCCGACGCCGTTGGCGCTTCCGCTCGACGCTCGCCAGGGCATGGTGCATGCCTACGACTCGCGCGAGAGCATCGTCGCCACCTTGCAGCAAGTGCTTGCACCCGACGGCTTGTCTGACGGTGATCTGGACACGGTCATCGCGGACAGTCTGGCCGGTGCCAGCTCAGCCAAAGCGGCGTGGCCACTGGCGACCAGCCAGGAAGACATTACAGCGGTGGTTCCGTTGATCGATGTGCCGGTGATCGTGATTTCCGGTGAGCACGATCGGGTCGACCCGCCCGAGGTACTGCGTCGCGAAGTGCTGCCGCGCATTCCCCAGGCCAGGCTAGTCGTGCTCCCGGGTGTCGGGCACCTGTTGCCGCTGGAGGCGCCGGCCGATCTGGCCAACGTGATCAAGGCCTTTGTGCTGGCACAGACCAGGGGCGGGTTCTTCGCACTGCCAGAGGCCCGGCAAGAGGTTGCTTTGACCCGCTGCGGTGATTGCGGCATGGCGCGCCTGACGGCCAGTACGACCGCACCCCGGCATCGGTAATCGCGCCGCACATCGCACAAAGAAACTGCCGCCGAAGCGGCTCATCTCAACACCCTTCATTCAACGAGGACACGTCCATGGATAGCCAAGAAATCATCCAGATCCCCATCTTGCCGTTCAACATGGTCAACGCTCACCTGATCAAAACCGACGACGGCTGCATCCTCGTCGACACCGGCATTCCCGGCTCCGAACG
>DATMTH010000114.1:0-8490 GCA_035564915.1 Rhodanobacter sp. | reverse complement strand
GGTCGGCAATGCCGAGGCCGGCCAGGATGCGGGTTTCCAGCGCTTCCATCGCCTCGGCTTCGGCGTCCACGAGATGGTCGTAGCCGAGCAGATGCAGCACGCCGTGGACGGTGAGATGGGCCCAGTGGTCGCGCGGTGCCTTGCCCTGTTCGGCGGCCTCGCGCAGCACCACCGGGGCGCATATCGCCAGGTCGCCGATCAGCGGCAGGTTCATGCCGGGCGGCAGTTCGGCGGGGAACGACAGCACGTTGGTGGCGTAATCCTTGCCGCGGTAATCGCGATTGAGCGTGCGGCCTTCGTCGGCGTCGACGATGCGGATCGCCAGCTCGACGCTCTTCCGGCGTCTGGCGCCGCGCAGCGCCGCCTCCACCCAGCGGCGGAAACTGGCCGACGCGGGCAAGCCGGCGCGCGGCACGGCGTAGCCGACGGCGAGGATCACCGGCGCGCTCATTCGCTGCCTTCGTCCTTCTGCTCGAACGACTCGTACGCCCGCACGATCTTCGCCACCAGCGGATGGCGCACCACGTCGCGTGAGGTGAAGAAGGTGAAGCTGATGCCGCTGACGCCACGCAGCACCTCGATCGCCTGGCGCAGGCCGGAGCGAGTCTGGCGCGGCAGGTCGACCTGGGTGACGTCGCCGGTGATCACCGCCACCGTGCCAAAACCGATCCGGGTCAGGAACATCTTCATCTGCTCGACCGTGGTGTTCTGCGCCTCGTCGAGGATCACGTAGGAGTCATTGAGCGTGCGTCCGCGCATGTAGGCCAGCGGCGCGATCTCGATCACGTTGCGTTCGATCAGCCGCGCCACTTTCTCGAAGCCGAGCATTTCATACAGCGCGTCATACAGCGGGCGCAGGTAGGGATCGACTTTCTGCGACAGGTCGCCCGGCAGGAAGCCGAGCTTCTCGCCGGCCTCCACGGCGGGGCGTACCAGCAACAGGCGTTGCACTCGATTGGCCTCCAGCGCCTCGACCGCACTGGCCACGGCCAGGTAGGTCTTGCCGGTGCCGGCCGGGCCGACGCCGAAATTGATGTCGTTGGTGGCAATCGCGTGCAGATAGCGGGCCTGGTTCGCGCCGCGGCCCTTGATCACGCCCCGCTTGACCTTGATCGCGACCTCCTGCGTCTCCTCGGTCGACGCTTCGGTCATCGCGTCGATACCCGATTCGGCCAGATGCAGATTCACCTTGGCGCCGCTCAGCGACTCGTCGCCGGTGATGTCGTACAACGCACGCATCACTTTCTCGGTGGCGCGCGTGATCCGCTCCTCGCCTATCACCTGAAAGATGTTGCCGCGGTGGTTGATCTCCACCCCGAGGCGCAGCTCGATCTGACGCAGATGCTCGTCAAACGGGCCGCACAGATTGGCGAGCCGGGCATTGTCTTCCGGGTCGAGAACGAAGTCGCGCTGGTTGATGCCGTTGGTCATGGGGAGCCGGTAGATCTCGTGAATGTGTCTCAATCATTGCAGTCGCTCCATCCGTTGTCTCTGCCAATGATCAGGCGGCGACATCGTCGGTGAGCATGATGTGTCCGCGCAGCGAGTTGGCCATCGCCTCGGTGATTTCCACGTCGACGAACTGGCCGATCAGGCGCGGATTGCCGGGGAAGTTGACGAACCGCATGTTCTCGGTGCGGCCGGTCAGTTCGCTGGCATCGCGGGTGCTGTGTTTCTCGACCAGGACACGTTGCACGGTGCCGATCATCGCCTGGCTGATTCTTTTCGCGTTGGCATTGATCGCCGCCTGCAGCCGCATCAGACGCTCATGCTTTTCGCTGGCCGGCGTGTCGTCGGCGAGGCTGGCCGCCGGCGTGCCGGGGCGCGAGGAGAAGATGAAGGAGAAACTCTGGTCGAAGCCGATGTCCTCGATCAGTTTCATGGTCTTGCCGAAGTCCTCTTCGGTCTCGCCGGGGAAGCCGACGATGAAGTCGGACGAGACACAGATGTCCGGCCGCACCACGCGCAGCTTGCGGATCTTCTGCTTGAATTCCAGCGCCGTGTAACCGCGTTTCATCGCGCTGAGGATGCGGTCCGAGCCCGCCTGCACCGGCAGGTGAAGGTAGTTGGCCAGTTGCGGCACATTGGCATAGGCCTCGATCAGCGAATCGGAGAACTCCAGCGGATGCGAGGTGGTGAAACGGATGCGGCCGATGCCGTCGATCTGCGCGATGGCATGGATCAACACGGCGAGATCGGCGATACCGCCGTCGAAAGTAGGCCCGCGATAGGCGTTGACGTTCTGGCCGAGCAGATTCACTTCGCGCACGCCCTGGGCGGCAAGCTTGGCCACTTCGACCAGCACATCGTCGAACGGACGGCTGAGTTCCTCGCCGCGGGTATACGGCACCACACAGTAGCTGCAGTACTTCGAGCAGCCTTCCATGATCGAGACGAATGCGGTCGGGCCTTCGGCGCGCGGCTCGGGCAGGCGGTCGAACTTCTCGATCTCGGGGAAGCTGATGTCGACTTGCGGCAGGCCGCTGCGGCGCTGCTTCTCGATCAACTCGGGCAGGCGGTGCAGGGTCTGCGGGCCGAATACCAGGTCGACATACGGCGCGCGCTTGACGATCGCCTCGCCCTCCTGCGATGCCACGCAACCGCCGACCCCGATCAGTACCGGCTTGCCATCCTTCTTGTGCTGCTTCCAGCGGCCGAGCTGGCTGAAGACCTTTTCCTGCGCCTTCTCGCG
Source organism: Rhodanobacter sp. (assembly GCA_035564915.1). Classification (GTDB taxonomy): domain Bacteria; phylum Pseudomonadota; class Gammaproteobacteria; order Xanthomonadales; family Rhodanobacteraceae; genus Rhodanobacter. The sequence continues at coordinate 5,798 of DATMTH010000114.1, read as the reverse complement.
GATCGAGCAGGTGTTGATCAGGATCACATCGGCTTCCGACTCGTCCAGGGTCAGTTCCATGCCGTGCGATGCCTTCAGCACGTCGGCCATCTTGGCCGAGTCGTACTCGTTCATCTGGCAGCCGTGGGTCTTGATGAAAAGCTTGCCGCTCATGGTGTTCGATACCGTGGTTCGTGAAGCAGAACGTGCCATCCGCTGAACCGATTAGTTTACCCCGGCGGCAATCGGCTCGCCAGCTGATCCGGTTTGACGGATCAAGTACTTGCGCGGAATCGGCATGTCCGGAACGGCCTCGTTGACCGGTCGAACGCTGCATGGCGCACGAATTCGACAGCGCGGACTTGGCGCTGGCGGTGCATGGCGGCACACTGCACCCATGTCCGGTACCGCAAGCCACGGGGGAGGCGTCAACCGGCCCAGCCGGGGCTTCCCATCACGTACGATCCTCGCCTGGGTCGTGCTGGCGGCTGTCTGTCTGTATCTGCTGCCGGCCCATGCCGGTACGCTCTATCAGTGCACCGGTGCCAGTGGCGAAGCCGTGTTCAGCAGCAGTCGGGCCGGCTATCGCGATTGCCGGGCGATCCGTGTCTATGCCGAGCCCGCGGCGCGCCATCGGCCGCCACCGGCCGAGCGGTCGTCACTGGCCGGTGCGACCGCCAGGGTAACCACCAGTGCGCGCAGCCTGCGTTCGGATGGTGCCAATCCCACCTCGCTGGACAGTGTCAGTGCTGGCGTGGATACCAGTGCGCAGCGAGTCGGCGCGTTGCGCCAGCAACGCGAGTCGCTGGCAGCGGTGCAGGGCTCAGTCGAAACCAGCGCCAGACTGCCGCTGGCTGCCGCCGCCGCAGGGACGCCGGGGCAATGGAACTATCGCGAATCGCGCGACGGCGTGGTGGCGTCGGCGCCCATCGAGACACCGGCGAGTCGGGTGCTGCGTGGCGCGGTATACCGCGTCGTGCGTGCCGACGGCAGCGTGGAATACACCAACATGCGGCCGGCCAGCGGCAAAGGTCGGGCGGTGACCATGCTGTTCAGTTACATCGCCACCTGCGTGGCTTGCAACGTGAACTCGACGATCCGCTGGAACAGCGTGCCGCTGAACCTCACGGCATATGCGGATGCGATCCGTTCGGCCAGCATCGAATACGGCGTCGACGAGGCATTCCTGCGTGCCATCATCCATGCCGAAAGTGCATTCAACCCGCGCGCGCTTTCGCTCAAGGGTGCCCAGGGGCTGATGCAGCTGATGCCGGCCACCGCCAGCGACATGGGTGTGCTCGATGCGTTCAATACCGCGCAGAACATCCGTGGTGGTGCGCGTTACCTGAGCCTGTTGCTGCATGACTTCAATGGCAGCGAACGGCTCGCCGCCGCCGCCTACAACGCCGGCCCCGGTGCGGTGCAACGCTACAACGGCGTGCCGCCGTATGCCGAAACCATGGTGTACGTGAAGCGGGTCGACACCTTGCGCAAGCGCTACGGCGCGGCGATCCATCCACCGCTGGCGTCACGCGGAGCGGATTGACTCCCCGGGCCGGCATGCTGCGTGTGCCCGGTCGATTCATCCACCTGCTGTGCTGCTGTCAGCCATGGGTGGCCGCTGCACCAGGGTGAGTTCGACGTGGAACGGGCTGCCGTTGCGCAGGCCGGAGAGCTGCACCTGGCTGCCGGGTTTGAGTGCGGCCTCGCGGCGGCGCAGATCGGCCGGATCGAGGATGTCGCTGTCGCCGATGCGCAGCAGGATGTCGTGTGGACGGATACCGGCTTGTGCCGCCGGCCCGCCGGGATAGACAGCGGTGACCTGCACGCCACGCGCCGCCGCCGGCAGGCCGCTGTTGGCGGCGATCGGCACGAAGGTGTAGTTGGCCCCCATCCAGCCGCGAACCACATGCCCGGTGGTGATCAGCTGGTCCAGTACCTTTCTGGCGGTGGCTACCGGGATCGCGAAGCCGATGCCCTCGGCGTTGGCGGCCTGGCCCTTGCCGATCAGCATGGTGTTGATGCCGATCAGTTCGCCGCGGGTATCGATCAGCGCCCCACCGGAATTGCCCAGGTTGATGGCGGCATCCGTCTGGATGAAATCCTCGGCGCTGGAGCTGTTCAACTGCCGTCCGATCGCACTGACGATACCCATGGTCACGGTCTGGTTGAGACCGAACGGGTTGCCTATCGCCAGCACCACGTCGCCGGGGCGCAACTGCTGCTGGTCGGCCATGTGGATGACGGGCAGGTTGCTGGCATCGATCTTCAGCGCCGCCAGGTCGGTTTCCTGATCCGAACCGACCAGGCTGGCCTTGGCAATGCGACCGTCGTACAGCAGCACCTGGATATCGGCGGCGTTGGCGATCACGTGGTTGTTGGTCAGCACATAGTCCTGACCATGGGCGCTTACGATGACCCCGGAGCCGAGCGTCTGCTCGCGATGCTGGTAAGTCGTGGGCTGGCCACCGAACAATTGCTGCAGCACCGGGTTGTCGTACATGCGCAGGGCTTGTTCGGTGACGATCTTGTTGGCGTATATATTCACCACCGAAGGTGCCGCGGCAGCGACGGCGTCGGCATACGAAACCGGGCCGGTGTTGCCGGCAGTGGGCCGCGCCGGGGTGGTTTGTGTCGTCGGAGCCGGCACCAGGCCGAAGCGTGAGCGCAGGCGTGCGCCGCTGCCGGGCCAGAACAAACCGATGACGAAGGCCAGCGCCAGTCCGAGGACGACGAAGCGGGCAATGAACAAAAGCGTGCCGGCGGCATGTTTCATGTCGGGGAAGAGCGCTCCGGCTGATCGTGACGGATGTTGTGGCGGGCGCAGTCCGCCGCGGTGCGGTTTATTGTACGGGGCAGTCCCTGACGTTACACTAACGCGATTTTTGCGGGGCCTGAAACCCCTTCCCAGCATGACATTGCAAGAACCGGAGAGCCTGATGGCGAACGAAGTCGTCGATCACGGCCGCCGCCGTTTCCTTACAGCAACCACGGCCGTGGTTGGTGGAATTGGAATCGTGTCGGCAGCTGTGCCCTTCATCAAGTCGTGGGAACCCAGTGCGCGGGCCAAGGCGGCTGGTGCTCCGGTCACCCAGTCACTGAAAAAGGTCGAGTCCGGTCAGCAGCTGATCGTTCCATGGCGAAGCCTGCCGGTGTTCATCGTGAACCGTACCAAGGCCCAACTCGACGTGCTGCCGGCGCAGGACACGCGCCTGGTCGATCCGAAATCCGAGGTCGATCAGCAGCCCAAGTACGCGCAGAACGGCACCCGTTCGATCAAGCCCGAGTGGCTGGTGATGATCGGCATCTGCACCCATCTCGGTTGCGTGCCGGACTACAAGGGTGAGATCAAGCCCGAGCCGTTCGATCCGAATTGGCAGGGCGGTTACTACTGCCCCTGTCACCACTCGCGCTATGACATGGCAGGTCGCGTGTATCAGGGCGTGCCCGCGCCGAAAAACATGCAGATTCCACCGTACCATTACGTTGACGACATGACGGTCCAGATCGGTGTGGACCCGAAGGGGGCTGCGGCATGAGCAACGTATTCACCCGCATGGGCGACTGGGTCACCGAACGCGCGCCGGGCATGATGCCGATGTATCGCGCGCACATGACCGAGTATTACGCGCCGAAGAACTTCAACCTCTGGTATTACTTCGGCTCGCTGGCCATTCTGGTGCTGGTCAACCAGATCGTCACCGGCATCTTCCTCACCATGAACTACAACCCGAGCGCGGCGGGAGCCTTCGACTCGGTGCAGTACATCATGCGCGACGTGGAGTGGGGCTGGCTGATCCGCTACATGCATTCCACCGGCGCATCGCTGTTCTTCGTGGTGGTGTTCCTGCACATGTTCCGCGGCATCATGTACGGCTCGTACAAGAAACCGCGCGAGCTGGTCTGGCTGCTCGGCATGCTGATCTTCCTGGTGCTGATGGCCGAGGCCTTCATGGGCTACGTGCTGCCGTGGGGCAACATGTCGTTCTGGGGCGCGAAGGTGATCGTGTCGCTGTTCGGCACCATCCCGGTGATCGGCAGCCACCTGGTCGAGTGGATCATGGGCGACTTCCTGCCTGCGGACTCCACGCTGAACCGCTTCTTCGCGCTGCACGTGATCGCGCTGCCGATCGTGCTGCTGCTGCTGGTGGTGCTGCACCTGGCCGCGCTGCACGAGGTGGGTTCGAACAATCCCGACGGCGTCGACGTCAAGCACGGCCCCAGGGGCAACCGCTGGAGCCCGAGCGCGCCGACGGACGGCATACCGTTCCACCCGTACTACACAGTGAAGGACCTGGTCGGCGTGGGCTTCTTCCTCATCATCGCCGCCTTCATCATCTTCTTCGCGCCGACGTTCGGCGGCTGGTTCCTCGAGCACGACAACTCGATCGCGGCGAACAACCTGCTGACCCCGGCGGAGATCAAGCCGGTGTGGTACTTCACCCCGTTCTACGCGATCGTGCGCATGATCCCGTCGTTCGCGGGCACCGCCGTGTGGGGCGTGCTGGCGATGTTCGGCGCGATTGCGGTGCTGTTCCTGCTGCCGTGGTTCGACCGCGGCCAGGTCAAGTCGATCCGCTACCGCGGCACCGGCTACAAGGTGGCGCTGACGCTGTTCGTGATTGCGTTCTTCGGCCTCGGCGCGGTGGGCGCAGGCATCACCGCGGAAGTGATCCCGGCCTGGTTCGGCAACGTCGACGTTACCGTCTGGGAGAACGCGTTCGGCCGCACGATGACGCTGATCTACTTCGGCTTCTTCGCATTCCTGTGGGCCTACACATATTTCGGCTGGGAGAAGACCAAGCCGGTTCCGGATCGGGTGACGACGCATGACTAAGCCGACGCTCTTGATGAAACGGATCCTTCCCGCGGTTGCGCTGGCCCTGGGCCTGCTGTTCGCCGGTCAGCCGGCGGCGCGGGCCGAGGGCGGCGAGCAGCTGATGGCGTCGGGCTCCAACGTGCGCGACCAGGCTTCGCTGCAGCGCGGCGCCAAGCTGTTCTTCAACTACTGCGTGGGCTGCCACTCGCTGAAGTACATGCGCTATTCGCGCATTGCCGACGACCTCGGGCTCACCGAGCAGCAGGTGATGCAGAACCTCAACTTCACCGGCGCGAAGTTCGACGATCCGGTGATCTCGCACATGCCGGCGGAGGATGCGACGAAGTGGTTCGGCAAGGATCCGCCGGACCTGTCGCTGGAAGTGAGCGCGAAGGGCGCCGACTGGGTCTACACCTATCTCAACACCTTCTACCTCGACCCGAAGAGCCCGATCGGCTGGAACAACACCACGCTGCCGAACGCGGCGATGCCGTTCCCGCTGTGGGAGCTGCAAGGCCAGCAGACCGCGGTGACCAAGCCCGGCAGCGGCGAGGTGGAGAAGCTCGAACTGGCCCATCCGGGCAAGCTGACCCCGGCGCAGTACCAGCAGGCATCGCGTGACCTGGTGAATTTCCTGGAGTACGTTTCGGAGCCGGCGGCCCTGCAGCGGCATGACTACGGCGTCTGGGTGGTGCTGTTCCTGGCGTTGTTCACCCTGCTGGCTTACTTTCTCAAGAAGGAATACTGGAAAGACGTGCACTGATTTCCGGGGAAACACCCATCGAATGCGGTAGCCCCCGGCTGCCGCGTTCGTGCAACCGCAACAGGGAATACCGCGCATGGTTCCAAGCGCCCGCTCGCGTACCGCACTCACCCTCTACACCACGGCCGACGACATCCAGTGTCACCGTGCCCGTCTGGTGCTGGCCGCCAAGGGCGTCAGCTACGAGCGCGTGCTGGTGGATCCGGGCAAGCCGCCGGAAGACCTGCTCGACCTCAA
>DATMTH010000113.1:0-20010 GCA_035564915.1 Rhodanobacter sp. | reverse complement strand
GCAAGAGGCAAGTCGTACAGGGTCGGCGAGGATGCGCGCGGATGCAAGTCGCGATGGGTCGCCCGTGCGATCATAGGCGCATGACCGCCTTCAGCACGCTCCCGCTCAAACCCGCCCTGCTCGCCAGCGTCGGGACGCTTGGCTACACCGAGATGACCCCGGTGCAGGCGCAGAGCCTGCCGCCGATGCTGGACGGCCGCGACGTGATCGCGCAGGCGCAGACCGGCAGCGGCAAGACCGCGGCGTTCGGGCTGAGCCTGCTGCAGTCGATCGACGTGGACACGATCCGGCTGCAGGCGCTGGTGCTGTGCCCGACGCGCGAACTGGCCGACCAGGTCAGCAAGGCGATCCGCAAGCTGGCCGCCAACATCCCCAACGTGAAGCTGCTGACCCTGTGCGGCGGCATGCCGCTGGGCCCGCAGCTGGCCTCGCTGACGCACGATCCGCATATCGTGGTCGGCACGCCCGGCCGCGTGCAGGAGCACCTGAAACGGCAAAGCCTGCACGGCGGCGGGATCAAGGTGCTGGTGCTGGACGAGGCCGACCGCATGCTCGACATGGGTTTCTCCGACGCCATCGACGACATCATCGGGCGCATCGCGAAGCACCATCAGACCCTGCTGTTCTCGGCGACGTATCCGGACGAGATCCGCGCGGTGAGCGAGCGCGTGCAGAACGATCCGGTCGCGGTGACGGTGGATGCGCCGGCCGACGAGAAGCCGGCGATCGAGCAGCGCTTCCATGAAGTGGAACCGACAGAGAAACCCGATGCGCTGGCGCAATTGCTGAGCGGCGCGGTCGTCGATCAGGCGCTGGTGTTCTGCAACATGCGGCGCGAAGTGGACGCGGTGGCGCAGGAACTCGATCGCCGCGGCTTTTCCGCGCTGGCCCTGCACGGCGACATGGAGCAGCGCGACCGCGACGAAGTGCTGGTGCGCTTCGCCAACCACAGCTGCGCCGTGCTGGTGGCCACCGACGTGGCCGCGCGCGGGCTGGACATCGTGGCGCTGCCGCTGGTGGTCAGCTACGACATCGCGCACGACCCGGAAACCCACACCCATCGCATCGGCCGCACCGGCCGCGCCGGCCAGGCCGGCCTGGCGATCACCCTGTGCACGCCGCGCGAGCGGCCGAAGGCGGCGAACATCGAGGAACTGAACGGCACGCCGTTGCCGTGGCGGCCGCTGAAGATTTCGCCACCGCGCGGCAAGACCCTGCACCTGGCGCCGATGAAGACCCTGGTGATCGATGCCGGCCGGCAGGACAAGCTGCGCCCCGGCGACATCCTCGGCGCACTCACCGGCGACGCCGGGCTGGCGGCGAAGGACATCGGCAAGATCGACGTGTTCGCCACCCGCGCCTATGTGGCGATCAGCCGCGCGCTGGCCAACAAGGCGCTGGAACGATTGCGTGCCGGCAAGATCAAGGGCCGCAATTTCCGCGTACGACCGCTTGGCTGAGCTGCCGACACGCATTCTTCCCCGAAACCCGCCATATGGTGCAACCATGCGTCGCCTGATCATCACTTTCGCGCTGCTCCTGGTCGCCGGCACCTGCACGGCAGCCATTCCGGTCTATGGTTACCGGATCGTGCACGTCTATCCGCACGATACGTCGGCCTATACCGAAGGCCTGTTCTACAAGGATGGTTTTTTGTACGAGAGCACCGGCGAGAAGGGCGCATCGAGCGTGCGCAAGGTGCAACTGGAAACCGGCAAGGTGCTGCAGCAGCACAAGCTGCCAGCGCGCTATTTCGGCGAAGGCATCGTCGACTGGAAAGAGCAGCTGGTGCAGCTGACGTGGAAGAGTGAAACCGGCTTCGTCTACGGCCTCGACAGCTTCAAGTTGCAGCACACCTTCAGCTACCCCGGCGAAGGTTGGGCACTGACCCGCGACAACAGGCACCTGTACATGAGCGACGGCTCCTCCGTGCTGCGCATCCTGGATCCGGACACGCTGAAGGCGACCGGCAGCATCATGGTGATGGCCGGCGATATTCCGGTGACCCGTCTCAACGAACTGGAATGGGTCGACGGCCAGATCTACGCCAACATCTGGCTGACCAACCGCATCGCACGCATCGATCCGGCCAGTGGTCACGTGGTCGGCTGGATCGACCTCGACGGGCTGCTCGACAGCAGCCGGCTCGGCGATCCCGACGACGTGCTCAACGGCATTGCCTACGATGCCGCGCACGACCGCCTGTTCGTCACCGGCAAGCGCTGGCCGAAGCTGTTCGAGATCAAGCTGGTCAAGCGGCCCACGCGGTAGACCCGGGGTTTGCCCGGACAAGTTCGAGGTGCAGCCCATGCGCCAGCTTGTTCGCTCATGTCATCGAGGAGAGATCCGGTGCCTCACAAGGTCGAATATCTGGCCACTGTCGACCCCGCGTTCGACGCCATGCGTGCCTGCAGCAACGAAGACTTCCCGCGGCATGCCCACGATCAGTTCGGGATCGGCGTCGTCGTGGCGGGAATTCATCGCTCGCACAGCGACGCCGGCCTGGTCGAGGGCGGCGCAAACGACCTCATCCTGGTGAACCCGGGCGAAGTGCACGATGGCATGGTCGTCGATGCAGGCAGTCGCAGTTGGCAGATGCTGTACATCGACCCCGCACGACTGCAGGCCCTCGCCCGCGAGTTGCGCGAAGGTGCGGGTAGCGAGTTTGCCCTGCATCGGCCCGTGCTTTCCGACGCAAAGGCCGCTTCCCGCTTCGCGGCGGCTTTTGATGCCGCCACCGACACTGCGGGCGCTGGCACCGACCGCGTCGACCTGGCACTGCTGGACCTGCTCGACGCGTTCGGGTTTGCGAGAACCAGCCGATCGCTTCCCGATGCACCTCTGGTCCGGAAGGTGCTCGATCGGATCAACGACGATCCCGTCCACGACATGTCGCTGCAGGCATTGGCCAGTGAATCGGGTTGCAGCCGGTTCGCGCTGTACCGGGCGTTCCTCGGCAGGACGGGTCTTTCGCCGCAGGCATACATGACGCAGCAGCGTCTGGCGATCGCCAGACGGCTGATTCGCGGCGGCAGCTCGATTGCGGATGCCGCTGCCGCCGCGGGCTTCTTTGACCAAAGCCATCTGCACCGGCATTTCACCAAGGTCTTCGGCGTGCCACCCGGGCGCTATCAGCGCCAGCGCTAGATCGCCTAGCGCACATGCGTACAATCCGGGGCCAGCGCGGGTCGGCAAGATGCGGACATGTCCGGAAAGCCCCTCGCCTATTTGATGATGGCCCTCGCCATGCTCACGGTTGGCAGCACCGTCATCGCCAGCAAGTTGATTGGCACATCGATGCCGCCCTTCACGGCGGCAGTGCTGCGGTTCGCCGTCGCCCTGCCCATCCTGCTCCTGCTGATGCGCGTCACCGGAACGCGGATGAACCGCCCAGACCGACACGATGCCGCGTTGTTGCTGGTTCAGGCGCTGGCGGGTAGCACGGGCTACACCGCCCTGCTGATCTACGGGACCGGGCGCACTTCCGGCACCGACGCCGGCATCATCCTGGGCACGCTGCCGGCGATTGCCGCCATCATCTCCTTCGCCCTGCTGCGCGACCGGATCTCGCGCTCCATGGTCTTCGCCATCGCACTGGCCACCGCCGGCGTCGCGATCACCGCCATGGGTCCGCGCGGCGAGGGCGGTTCGTTCCAAGGCAATGCACTGGTTCTTGCGGCAGTCGTCTGCGAAGGCCTTTTCATCCTGCTCAACCGGCGCCTGCATGTGGCGTTGGCACCCCTGGCGCTGGCGGCCTCGATGTGCGGGCTGGGCTTGGTGCTGAGCCTGCCCATGGCGTTTGGCGAGATCGCTCGCGGCGGCCTGGCGACGCAGCCGATCGCGCTGGCCGGTGCCATCTACTACGGCTTGGTCCCGACCGTGTGCGGCTTCTGGCTTTGGTATGCCGGCAGTGCCAGGGCGACGCCTGCCGAGGCATCACTGATGACCAGCCTGGCACCGGTAAGTGCGGTACTGCTGTCGATGCTTGTGTTTGGCGAGAAGCTGGACATGCTGCGACTGCTGGGCCTGGGGCTTGTCGTCGCCGGCATCCTGATGGCATCGCTGCGCCTGCCCGGCAGGAAAAGCCTGACTTCGTAGCGGATGGTGCGCAGGGATTTCCCGTGCCACGCCCTTGACCGCAACCAAAGCCTGGGCGGATCCGCCACTCATGGCCATACCTGCCTCACGACATGCGACAAGCGTCCCGCCATCCAAGCGGGGTTCTCGCAGCAGCAGCCATGCGCTGGTCAGGCGAGGCGGCAAGCATCGACATCCGATGATTCGTGCCAGCGGTGGCATGGCGCTCGCTCATCGCGCCATGCAGCTCACAGGCGCGTCCAAGTGGGGCGGGTATGTGCACTCATGCCAACCTGCACAGCGCGAAGGCTGAGCCGAACCTGCCCTGCCGTCAGATGAGCAGATCGATCAGGCACCCAGCCAGCTCGCTGCACCGCGACCGGCAATCAACCCGCTGGCAAGGCAGGCGGTCAATAGGTAGCCACCGGTCGGCGCCTCCCAATCGAGCATCTCGCCTGCGCAAAAGACGCCGGGCATCTGGCGCAACATCAGGTGTTCATCCAGCGTCTCCAGTCGCACGCCCCCGGCGGTACTGATCGCCTCGGCGACCGGTCGCGGCGCACCCAGTTGCAGCGGCAATGCCTTGAGTTGTGCCGCCAGTGCGAACGGATCGGACAATGTTTGCTTGCCGACGAGTTCGAAAACGAGCGCACATTTCGCGGCATCCAGGCCGGCACGGCGGCGCAGCCAGTCACCGATGCTGTGCTTGCCGCGCGGCGCTGCCAGTCGTTCGGCCAGATCCAGCTCGCCATGACCCGGCACCAGATCCAGTTTCAACACGGTCGAACCGTACGCCGCAATCTGCTCGCGCAACTCGGCGCCGATCGCATAGACAAGGCTTCCCTCGATGCCGTATTCGCTGAGCACGAACTCGCCCTGGCGTGCATGCGCGGCACCGTTCCGATCGATCCAGTGCGCCACCACCGGCTTCACTGGCGCACCAGCGAAACGGCTCCGCAGGTGCTCGCTCCAGGCCAGCTCGAAGCCGCAATTCGCCGGCTGCAGCGGCGCGATACCGATACCGGCGCGCGACAACGGCGCCACCCAGGCGCCGTCCGAACCAAGCTGCGGCCAACTGGCACCACCCAGCGCCAGCACCGTGGCCGCGTGCAACACGGCCCGTTCGCCCTGTGGTGTGGCGAAATGCAAGGCTCCGCGTGCCTGCCAGCCCAGCCAGCGGTGGTGCACATGAAAGGCCACTCCGGCATCACGCAAGCGCCGCACCCAGCCGCGCAGCAGCGGCGCGGCCTTCATGTCTGAAGGAAATACCCGCCCTGAACTGCCGACAAAAGTCTCCACGCCAAGCTCTCGCGCCCATCCACGAAGGGCTTGCGCGTCAAAGGCTTCGAGCCAGCGCCCGACCTCGTGCCGACGTGCACCGTAGCGCCCGACAAAACCACCCAGGGGCTCGGCGTGGGTCAGATTGAGGCCACCCTTGCCAGCGAGCAGAAACTTTCGTCCGACCGAGCCCTTGCCCTCGTAAAGATCCACCGCCAGGCCGGCGGCACAAGCTGCCTCCGCCGCCATCAGGCCAGCCGGACCACCACCGATGATTGCCACCCGGGAAGAAGTTGTCTGCATCATTTGTGCATGGTCGCACGACCGCCTGTGCCGCAAGCCATCCTCGTCGCGCGCGCCGGCACTGGATCCGAACGGTGGTGGGTGATGGCCGCAGGACAGCCGACACCAGCGTCATGAATCACGCCCCCGATGTCCGAACCATCCTGCCCGATGCGGGAACAGCCTCGGAGACTGAATTGATGCTGACTGATCGCCGAAATGCATGAGCAGCAGACGGAAAATCTGCTGGGCTCATCCAGGCTCCGTCTTCGCAAAATGGCACGCTTCGATGCCAATCACCGGCGTGAAACGCAATTATTTGCGTTGCAGACCGATCGCCGTGCCACGCTTCCCGAATCGGCGCAAATCATTCAGGCAGCGCACAAGAAAATGCGTGCATGACGCCCGAAAAATGCGACTCACAGGCAGTTCCCATCACTCGCCGCCGTGTCGCTGAAGGCACAGGAATGCCACTGGCACCGCGGCGATGGTGCGTAAAAAGGAAGCCACCGCACATCGTCAAATCGTATTTACTTGCGTTTTCGGTCATCCCGTTCAGGCAGATCCCGATGTGATGCGAATCACCTTGTGCAGGAAAAAATCCTATAGACGCTATCGCTCGTCCGGCCATAAGTTCGTGAGGTTCGCCAATCGGGAGCTTGGCGAATGATCCCGTTATCAGGCGCGATTATTCCGACCGACCTGACGCGATGACAAAGGCTACACACCTGCACGTCGGCCCTCATGGATCCACTGGGGGAGGGTCGACCAAAACGGGCACGGGATCGCAGTTCACTACATAAAACCAATGGTGCCGTACCTGTTCGCGGCATTTATTTCATGAGGTCCACGTGGTCTCAGTGGCTTCGTTTGCCTCAAAAAACTTTGGGAGTTACAAATGCCAAGTCATTTTCGTCTCAAGTTGCTGGTCGCGGCCATCAGCCTCGCCGCCGCCAGCGCGGTCAATGCCGCACCCGTCGGTGCTGTTCTCAGCAACAATTTTGTCGCACTGAACCAGCATGCCACCTCGTTGCGCCAGGGTGACGTGATCAGCGGGGCGCTCGACAGCGCACAGCCGATGCATATCGAGGTGGCGCTGAAACTGCGCAACCCCGCTCAATTGCATGCGTTCCTGACCACCGCCAGGACCTCGACCCTGGCCATTGCGCAGCACAAGATGTCGAACCAGCAATTTGTCGCCAACTATTCGCCCACGACGACACAGGCGCAGAAGGTTGCGGCATGGCTTACGGCTGCCGGCTTCACCAATGTGCAAATCTCGCCCAATCGCATGCTGGTCTCCGCTGACGGTCGCGCCGACACCGCGCACGCGGCGTTCAAGACCACGTTCTCGAGCGTGCGCACGAAGAATGGCCGCATGGCCTACATGCACAACGACACCGTACAAATCCCGGCCACGTTGCAAGACAGCGTGCTGTCGGTGATCGGCCTGCAAAGCGTGCACCAGGCACACACCTTCGCCAAGCCGATGCAGGCTGGCTACACCACCCAGGCGGTGACCGGCCACAACCCGACCGAGTTCTCCTCGATCTATGGCGGCAACGGCGTGACCACCGCCGCCGGCGTGCCGATCGGCATCGTCACCCAGGGCAAGATCACCCAGACCATCACCGACCTGAACACGTTCACTTCACAGAACGGCCTGGCCACGGTGACCACGCAGACGGTCAATACCAACGGCACCAGCAACGACACCAGCGGCCTGGGCGAGTGGAGCCTGGACAGCCAGGACATCGTCGGCATGGCCGGCGGCCAGGTCGGCAAGCTGATCTTCTACAACATCCCGACCCTCTCCAACGCCAACCTCACCGCCGACTTCAACACGATCGTCAACGCCAACGCGACCAAGATCATCAACGTGTCGCTGGGCGAATGCGAAACCAGCGCGCAGAGCGATGGCTCGGCCGCGGCCCAGGACCAGATCTTCCAGCAGGCGGTGGCGCAAGGCCAGACCTTCTCCATCTCCACCGGTGATTCCGGTGCCGACGAGTGTGGCAACGGCGGTGTCACGCCGAGCTGGCCGGCCGCGTCGCAATACGTGGTGGCAGTGGGCGGCACCACCCTGAATGCATCGACCACCACCTGGAACAGCGCCACCGTGTGGAGCGATGGCGGTGGCAGCTCCAGCACGTTCGAGCCGCAACCGAGCTGGCAGAATGGCGTTGCCCCGGGCAGCAAGCGCGGCCTGCCGGACATCGCCTATGACGCCGATCCCAACTCGGGCTCGAAGATCATCGTCAGTGGTTCCACCCAGCAGTACGGCGGCACCAGCCTGTCCGCACCGCTGTTTGCCGGTGCCTGGGCACGCGTCATCGCCATCAAGGGCTCGGGTGTCGGCTTTGCCGCGCCGCTGCTCTATCAATTGCCGGCTTCGGACTTCCACGACATCACCTCGGGCAACAACGGTGGCGAGAGCGCCAGCAGCGGTTACGACCTGGCCACCGGCCGTGGCGAGCTGATCATCAGCGGCGCTGCCAACGACATCGGCGGTGGCGGCACGCCACCGACCAACGTGCCGCCGGTCGCCAACTTCAGCGACAGCATCAGCAACCTGGTGGTGAACTTCAGCGACAGCTCCAGCGACAGCGATGGCAGCATTGCCTCGCGTTCGTGGGACTTCGGTGATGGTGGCACCTCGACCGCCACCAACCCGAGTCACACCTATGCCAGTGCCGGCACCTACAGCGTCTCGCTGACGGTGACCGACAACGACGGCGCGACCAACACCAAGACGCAATCGGTGACGGTCACGGCCGCCGGTGGTGGTGGCGGCAACCAGCTGCAGAACGGCGTGGCGCTGACCGGCCAGTCCGGTGCAACCGGTGCCCAGCTGTTCTATACCGTGGTGATTCCGGCCGGCGCCAGCAATCTGGTGATCGCCGAGTCCGGCGGCACCGGCGATGCCGACCTGTACACCAAATTCGGCTCGGCGCCGACCCTGAGCAGCTACGACTGCCGCCCATACGTTACTGGCAACAACGAGAGCTGCACCGTGGCGTCGCCACAGGCGGGCACCTACTACGTCATGCTGAACGGCTATGCCGCGTTCTCCGGGGTCAGTGTCAAGGCAACCTGGACCACCGGCAGCGGTGGTGGTGGCGGTGGCAACGTGCTGCAGAACGGCACGCCGGTCACCGGCCTGAGCGCAGCCCGGCACAAGTCCGTCAGTTACACGATGGTCGTCCCGGCCGGTGCCAGCAACCTGAAGTTCGCGATCGCGGGCGGAAGCGGTGACGCCGACCTGTACGTGAAATTCGGCTCGGCCCCGACCACGTCCAGCTACGACTGCCGGCCGTATGTCACCGGCAACAACGAGACCTGCTCGATCTCCAATGTCCAGGCCGGCACCTACTACGTGATGGTACGTGCCTACTCGGCCTACTCCGGTGTCAGCCTGACCGGCAGCTACAACCCGTAAGCGACCGTGGAACCCGGCTGCGCAGGGACGCGCGGCTTTCATCGAAAGCGAGAGGTCCGCTTTCAGGCCCGCCCGGCGACGAGCGGGCCTTTTCATTGCCGACACGGCATCGTGCAGTCGTTGTATGGTCACGGTTCCCCCGCCGAGGAATACGTCGATGCGCCGACTCACGCTGTCATCCGCCCTGCTCCTGCTTGCATCCACCACAGCCGTTGCGTCGACGCCGTTGCCGACGGCACCACGCGAGCAACCGTCGTTGCATGGCCTGGCCGATGCGCCGAGCCAGGTCGAACTGCGCATGACGATCACCCGCCTGATCGGTTTCGGCACCCGCCACACCATGTCCGACACGAAGTCCGACAGCCATGGCATCGGTGCCGCACGGCGCTGGGTGAAGTCACGCTTCGAAGCGATCTCCAAGGAGTGCGGCGATTGCATCGAAGTCGTCACGCCCTCGCAGACATTCACCGGCAAGCGCCTGCCGACACCCACCGAGGTGATGGATGTGGTGGCGATCAAGCGCGGCAGCACCGACCCGCAGCGCGTGATCGTGATGACCGGCCACCTCGATTCGCGCGTCACCAACGTGATGAACACCACCAGCGACGCACCAGGCGCCAACGACGACGCTTCCGGCGTGGCCGCCCTGATCGAGGCCTCGCGATTGCTCTCGAAGCAGGACAACGGCGCCACGCTGGTATTCGCCGCGCTGTCCGGCGAGGAGCAGGGGCTGTACGGCGGCAAGGTGCTGGCCGACTATGCGGTGGCCCACGGCTGGAAGGTCGAGGCCGAGCTCAACAACGACATCGTCGGCAACAGCCACGGCCAGAATGGCGCGATCGACAACACCGTCGTGCGCGTGTTCTCCGAAGGCACCAAGACCAACGAGACGCCGGCACAGGCCGACTACCGCCGCTACCATGGCGGCGAAGTGGACTCGCCCTCGCGCAACCTGGCGCGTTACATCGACGGTCTGGCCGACAACTATCTGCCCGACTTCCGCGTGCACATGATCTACCGCACGGATCGCTTCGGCCGCGGCGGCGACCAGGTGCCGTTTCTGCAAGCGGGCTATCCGGCCGTGCGCGTCACCGAGGCGCACGAGAACTACACCCGCCAGCACCAGGATCTGCGCACCGAAAATGGCATCCGCTACGGCGATACCATCGATGGCGTCGACTTCCGTTACCTGGCCCGGGTCACCGCGCTCAATGCCATCACCATGGCAAGCCTGAGCCGCGCCCCGGCGCCACCCACCGGCGTCACCATCGAAGGCGCGCTGGCCACCGACACCACCGTGCACTGGAACAAGGTGCCTGGCGCCGCCGGCTATCGCGTGCACTGGCGCGACACCACCGCGGCACAATGGCAGCACGCGCGTGCCGTCGGCAACGTCGACCAGACCGTGATCAAGGACGTGGTGATCGACGACTGGTTCTTCGGCGTGTCATCGGTGTCCGCCGACGGCTATGAAAGCCCGGTCGTGTTCCCCGGCTTTGCCGGCAGCTTCGAGCGCTCGCCGGCACCTGCCAGCGCCGCGGCAGCGACGAAGCCGTAAGGCCTTGCCGACTCAGGCGCGTGGCGTCGGCACCATCGACCACGCCACCGACTCGCCTGCCCGCATCGGTATGCAGACAGACTCGGCCAGCGGATAGTCATCGGGCACGATCCACGGCCGGCGTTCGAGCGTGATGCGGTCCACATTTCGCGGCAGTCGATAGAAATCCGGGCCGTGGAAACTGGCAAAGGCTTCAAGCCGTTCCAGCTTGCCCGCCTGTTCGAAGGCTTCGGCATACAACTCGATCGCCGCATGTGCGGTGTAGATGCCGGCGCAACCACAGTCGGACTCTTTTGCCTCGCGCCCGTGCGGCGCACTGTCCGTGCCGAGGAAGAAATGGGTGTCGCCACTGGTGGCCGCCTGCAGCAAGGCGGCGCGATGCATCTCGCGCTTGAGGATCGGCAGGCAGTAATTGTGCGGACGGATGCCGCCGACGAACAGCGCATTGCGATTGAGCAACAGATGATGCGCCGTGATCGTGGCCGCCACATTCGCCGGCGCCGCGGTGATGAATTCCACGGCGTCGCGGGTGGTGATGTGCTCCATCACCATGCGCAATGCCGGAAATCGCTCGCGCAACGGAATCAGGTGACGTTCGATGAAGACCCGCTCGCGATCGAAGATATCGATCTCGCCATCGGTGACCTCGCCGTGCATCAGCAACGGCAGCCCGTGCCGCTCCATCGCCTCGATCACGGGATACACCCGCGACAGTTCGCGTACGCCGGATTGCGAATGGGTGGTGGCGCCGGCCGGGTAGTACTTCACCGCAAAGACGCTGTCGCCATGGCTGGCGCGAACGATCTCCTCGACAGCGGTCTCCTCGGTGAGGTACAGCGTCATCAGCGGCTGGAAGCGCGTGTTCGCCGGCAAGTTCGCAAGTATCCGTCGACGATAGTCTTCCGCCAGTGCGACGGTCGTCACCGGCGGCTTGAGGTTCGGCATCACGATGGCGCGCGCGAACCGGTCGGCGGTATGGCCGACGACCGAAGCCAGCGCGCCACCATCGCGCAGATGCAGGTGCCAGTCATCGGGACGGGTGATTTCAAGACGCGTGGGGCTCATGGCTTGCGAACTCTGGTTGGGGGTCGGCAGGGGAAAGCGGCGCGACCGCTCGCCGTGCCACTGGCAATGACACATATTATCGCGTCGCCACCGGCGAGGCGTCGGAACACCGTCCGATTTGCGCCAACCGTCATGCTGTCACGATGCGCTGCCCACGCTAAACTCGGCCGATGGCCACGCCCCCTCGCAAACGCAAACCGCGCAAGACCGCCACGCCTGCTGCAACGCCCCGGCCCCGACCCGGCGCAGCCAGGCCAAAGGCTCAGCCGGCGGACAGCTCGACCCGCGCCATCCGGGTGTTGAACTGGTTGCTGCAGAAACTCCCGACACGCCAACGCGAGAAGGCGCTGGATTATCTGGTGCTGACCCGGATGGACCGTCCGATCGGCGCACTGCTGTTGCTGTGGCCAACCTGGTGGGCGCTGTGGCTGGCAGCTGACGACTTTCCGCCATGGAAGCCGCTGCTGATTTTCACCGTGGGCGTATTCGCCATGCGTGCGGCAGGTTGCGCGATCAACGACTACGCCGACCGCAAGCTCGACCCGCAGGTGGCGCGCACCGCCGGCCGGCCGATTGCCAGCGGGCGAGTCAGCCCGCGCGAAGCGCTGATCGTGTTCGCCGCATTGCTGGTGTTCTCGTTCGTGCTGGTCCTGTTCACCAACAAGCTGACCATCGAGTTGTCGTTCGCCGGTGCCGCCCTGGCCGCCTTGTATCCCTTCAGCAAGCGCTACACCCATCTGCCGCAGGTGGTGCTTGGCGCGGCATTCGGCTGGTCGATCCCGATGGCCTTCGCCGCAGTAATCGGACACGTGCCGCCGCTGGGCTGGCTGCTGTTCCTGGGCAACATCATCTGGTCGGTGATCTACGATACCGAATACGCCATGGTCGATCGCGACGAGGACCTCAAGGTCGGCGCGAAATCCACCGCGATCCTGTTCGGCGATGCCGACCTGCCGATTCTCGGCATGCTGATGGCCACCTTCCTGCTGGCGATGCTGTTTGTCGGCCAGCACGCCCACCTCGGCTGGCCATACTGGCTGGCGCTGGTGATCGCCGCCGGCCTGTTTGCCTGGCAGCATTGGTTGATCCGCGACCGCCTGCGCGATGCCTGCCTGGCGGCGTTCCGCCACAACAACTGGCTGGGACTGACGCTGTGGATCGGCATCGTGCTGGCGCTGGCAGTGAAATAGCGACAACCTGGAGCGGCTTCAATACGCTGCAACATGCGCTTGCCCGTGCCGGCCACGCGGCGCTCGCGCCAGCGCCCAGACGTCGACCCGCGCCACACCGGCCCGCTTCAGCACGCGTGCGCACTCGGCCAGGGTCGCACCGGTGGTCATCACGTCATCGAGGATCGCCACGTGCGCCGGCAGAACCACGCCCTCGCGCAAGGTGAAGGCACCACGCACGTTGCGACGACGGCTGACCGCATCCAGCTCCGTCTGTGCCTCGGTGCGACGCTGGCGTTGCAGCACGTCATGCCGCAGCGGCACTCCAAGGGCACGCGCCAGCGGGCGGGCCAGTTCCAGCGCCTGGTTGTAGCCGCGCCGGCGCAGCCGGCTGCGATGCAGCGGCACCACCAGCAACAGCGGAGGCAGCTCGACCGGGCACGGTTCGCGCAGCCACAGCGCCGACAACGCGCGACCGGCGGCAAGATCGGCGGCAAACTTGTAGCGCGACTCCAGTCGATCCAGCGGCCAGCCGTAGCGGAACGGTGCCCAGGCCGCATCCCACGGCGGCGCGCGGCGCTGGCATTCGCCACACAGTTCGGTGGGTATCGCCAGCGGCAGGGCACAACGCGCGCAACAGCTGGGGTTGCGTGGCAGCTCGGCGGCGCAATCGGCACACAGGTCGATGCCGCTCGTACCGGCGTCACCACACAACAGGCAGCGCCATGGCAGCACGAAGCGATGCAGACCCAGCCAGCCTCGCCGCAGAACCTCCCTGTACATCATCGCCATCCCAGCTCCGCCGGTCGCCAGGACCCGATCGTAGCGGGATCCACGCCAGCGTGTCTCCGTCAACCTGATGACAACAACCAAAGTTGACACACACGAAGCCGGCTTCCACACTTTCGCACTTCATCCGCCGGAACCCGCGCCCATGACCTGCGACACCACCCGCCACGACTGGAGCCGCGACGAAGTGCGTGCGCTGTTCGACCTGCCGTTCAATGAGTTGCTGCATCGGGCGCACCAGGTGCACCGCGAGCACCACGACCCGAACGCGGTGCAGGTGTCGACCCTGCTTTCGATCAAGACCGGCGGTTGCCCGGAAGACTGCGCCTATTGTCCGCAGGCAGCGCGCTACGACACCGGGGTGGCGGCGCAGAAGCTGATGGAAGTCGACGACGTGCTGGAACGCGCCCGCGCAGCCAAGGCGGCCGGCGCCAGCCGTTTCTGCATGGGCGCGGCCTGGCGCGGGCCGAAGGATCGCGACATCCCCAAGGTGGCCGCCATCGTCAGCGCGGTGAAGGGTCTCGGCCTGGAAACCTGCGCCACGCTTGGCCTGCTCGGCGACGGCCATGCGCAGGCACTGAAGGATGCGGGCCTCGACTACTACAACCACAACATCGACACAGCGCCGGAGTTCTACGGCGAGATCATCCACACCCGCGAATACCAGGATCGTCTCGGAACGCTGGAACAGGTGCGTGATGCCGGCCTGAAAACCTGCTGCGGCGGCATCGTCGGGATGGGCGAAACGCGCGACCAGCGCGCCGGCCTGCTGCAGGCACTGGCCAACCTGCCGGCGCATCCGCAGTCGGTGCCGATCAATCAGTTGGTACCGGTGCCCGGCACGCCGCTGGCGAATGCCGACAAGCTGGACCCGTTCGAATTCGTGCGCACGATTGCCGTGGCTCGCATCCTGATGCCGTTGTCGATCGTGCGCCTGTCGGCCGGTCGTCAGCAGATGGACGACGCGGTGCAGGCATTGTGCTTCTTCGCCGGCGCCGGCTCGATCTTCTACGGCGAAAAGCTGCTGACCACCGGCAACCCGGACGTGGAAGCGGATCGCGCGCTGTTCCGCCGGCTCGACCTGCATCCGATGGAGGTCACGGAAACCTCCGGCACGGTGCATGCCGACATCATGGCCAGCGACGAAGGCGGCTGCGGATCGGGCTGTGGCTGCTCCGTCGCGGCCTGACCTGCTGCATCGTCTGGACGTCCAGACGGCCGAACGTGAGCGCAACGGCCTGCTGCGTCGGCTGCGCACCATCGAACATGCCCAGGGCCCGTGGCTGGAAACAGGCGGGCGAAAGCTGCTGTCGTTCTGCAGCAACGACTATCTCGGCCTCGCGCAGCACCCCGAATTGATCGATGCGTTCACGCTGGCGGCAAAGCAGGAAGGTGTCGGCAGCACATCGGCCCACCTGATCTGCGGCCACCGTGGCGTGCATGCCGAGCTGGAACAGGCGCTGGCCGCGTGGACCGGACGCGAACGGGCCCTGCTGTTTTCCACCGGCTACATGGCCAACCTCGGCGTGTTGCAGGCGATGCTTGGCGATGGCGACATCTGCGTGCAGGACAAGCTCAACCATGCCTGCCTGCTTGATGGCGCCAGGCTCAGTGGCGCCGAGCTGAGGCGCTACCCACACGCGGATGCCGGTGCGGCGGCGCGCCAATTGGGCAGCCGCCCCGGCGCGGCCGCATTGCTGGCCACCGATGGCGTGTTCAGCATGGATGGCGACGTGGCACCGCTGGCCGGACTGGCCGCACTGTGTGCCGACCAAGGTGCCACCTTGATGGTCGATGATGCGCACGGCCTGGGCGTGCTCGGTGCGAACGGCGGCGGCAGCCTCGATGCTGCGAACCTGAGTCAGGACGAGGTTCCGATCCTGATGGCCACGCTGGGCAAGGCGCTCGGCTGCGCCGGCGCCTTCGTCGCCGGATCGGCCCAGCTGATCGAAGCGCTGATCCAGTTCGCGCGACCCTACATCTACACCACCGCGATGCCTCCCGCACTGGCCGCCGCGGCGCTGGCGGCGGTGCGGCTGGCACAAGCGGACAGCTGGCGACGCGACCGACTCGCCGCACTCGTCTCGCGTTTCCGCCACGGCGCGGATCAACTCGGCTTGCCACTGATGCCTTCCGCCAGCGCGATCCAGCCCTTGCTGCTTGGCCGGGCCGAGGTTGCGCTGGCGGCGATGCGGGCGCTCGAGGCAGAAGGCCTGCTGGTCACGGCCATCCGTCCGCCCACGGTGCCCGCCGGCCAGGCCCGACTGCGCATCACCCTGTCGGCGGCGCACGAAGACGTTCACGTGGATCGCCTGCTGGGTGCGCTGGAAACCCTGCGTTTGCCGGTTCAGGCCGGCTGAATGCGGCGTGCCGCGTATAATTGCCGGCTTGCTGCCGCGATACCACCCATGTCGATCGTCAATATCTCCGCCTACAAATTCGTCAGCCTGGACGACCTCCCAGCACTGCGCCAGCAATTGCTCGCGCGCTGCGATGCACTGGCCTTGAAAGGCACGATCCTGCTGGCGCCCGAAGGCATCAACCTGTTCCTGGCCGGCAGCCGCGAACAGATCGACGGCTTCATGGCTCAGCTGCATGACGACGTCCGCTTTGCCGACATCGCACCGAAGGAGTCACTGTCCGGCAGCGTGCCGTTTGGCCGCATGCGGGTACGCATCAAGCGCGAAATCATCACCATGCGCCTGCCCGCGATCCAGCCCGAAGGTGGCCGCGCCCCGAGCGTCGACGCCACCACACTGCAACGCTGGCTCGATCAGGGCCACGATGACGACGGGCGCGAAGTCGTATTGCTGGATACACGCAACGACTACGAAACCGACCTCGGAAAGTTTCCGCAGGCCGTCGACTACCGCCTCGCCAGCTTCACCGGGTTTCCCGCAGCGATCGCCGCCGACCGGGAACGCTACGCCGGCAAGACCGTGGTGTCGTATTGCACCGGCGGCATCCGTTGCGAAAAAGCAGCGCTGCACATGGGTGCACTGGGCATGGAGCATGTCTACCAGCTTGAAGGCGGCATCCTGAAATACCTCGAACAGACCGATGCGACGCACTGGCAGGGCGCATGTTTCGTATTCGACCACCGTGTCGCCGTGGATGCCCGGTTGCGCCCCGCGAAAGACGCGGGAGCGCCCGCGTGAGCCTGCATGTCGACAAGCGTGGCCACGGCCCCATTCCGCTGGTGCTTCTTCACGGCTGGGCGATGCACGGCGGCGTGCTGCAGCCGCTGGTCGACGCGCTGGTCGATCGCTGCACCATGCATGTCGTCGACCTGCCAGGCCACGGCTACTCCCGTCATTGCGGCCTGCCGCTGGAACCACGCGCCTGCGCCGCGGCGATCGCGGCAGCCACGCCGCCGGCGATCTGGCTGGGCTGGTCGCTGGGTGGGCTGATCGCACTCACCGCGGCGCTGGATATGCCGCAGCACGTGCGTGGCCTGGCCATGCTGTGTGCCACGCCGAAGTTCGTGCGTGACGCCAGCTGGTCGCACGGCAGCGACGCAACACTGGTGCACCAGCTGGCCAGCGACCTTGAAACCGACTACCACGCCACGCTGGAACGATTCCTCGCACTGGAAGCAATGGGCAGCGCCGATCCGCGCGCCGAGCTGCGCCATCTTCGCGAGCTGGTGTTCGCCCGCGGCGAGCCGGATCTGCGCGTGCTGCAGGAAGGCATCCGCATCCTCGAAGACAATGACCGACGCGCCGGCTTGCCCGATCTGGCGGTACCCAGCACCTGGATCGCCGGACGCCGCGACCGGCTGGTGCCACCGCAGGCGATGGCGTGGTCGGCCAGCCAGTGTGGCGGCGATTACCACGAGATCGCGCAGGCGGGCCATGCGCCGTTCTTCGGTCACGTCGAGGCACTGGTGCAGGCACTGCATGCCTTGTTTGAACGGCAACCCGGCCGAGCCGCCGCACCGAGTCTTTCCGATGAGTGATTTCCACCTCGACCGTCGCCAGGTACGCCGCAACTTCGGCGATGCCGCGGCCACCTACGAACAGCACGACGCCTTGCAGCGCGAGGTGCAGACGCATCTGCTGGAGCGGCTGACGTTCTATCAGCAGACACCGCTACGCGTGCTCGACGTCGGCGCCGGCACCGGCCGCGGCAGCGCCCTGCTCAAGCAGCGTTATCCCAAGGCCGAAGTGATCGCGGTCGATCTGGCCTTGCCGATGTTGCGTGCCGCGAAACAGCACAGCAGCTGGCTCAAGCCGTTCGCGCGAGTCTGTGGCGAAGCCACCGCACTGCCGCTGGCCGATCACAGCATCGACGTGCTGCATTCCAACCTGTGCTTCCAGTGGATCGACGACCTGCCCGCCCTGTTCGCCGAATGCATGCGCGTGCTGAAACCCGGCGGCCTGATGGTGTTCTCCAGCTTCGGCCCGGACACCTTGATGGAGCTGCGCGCGGCCTGGGCCGAAGCCGACCAGCAGCCGCACGTCAGCCGCTTCCTCGACATGCACGATGTCGGCGATGCGATGCTCGCCGCCGGCCTGCGCGACCCGGTGCTCGACGTATTCCGCTACACGCTGACCTACAGCGAGCCACGCAAACTGCTGGAAGAATTGCAGGGGCTGGGCGCCACCAATGCAGACCGCACGCGCGAACGCGGCCTCACCGGCAAGCGGCGCTACCAGCGGATGCTGGCTGCTTACGAGGCGATGCGTATGGACGGCCGTATTCCGGCGACCTGGGAAGTCGTGAGCGCCCATGCCTGGGGCCCACCGATGGGGCAGCCGCGTCGCGTCGACGGCGGCGAGATCGCCAGTTTCTCGATCGACAAGCTGCGCGGGTCGCGGCGCTGAGGCCAACGGATGATTTGCAGTATCGGGACTGCTTGATCATCCGCTTGTCTACTCCGTAGCAACCCCTGCGGATTCCAGGCGGTACATGAGCTGTATCCGGTGTCCGTGAATCACCTTGTAGACATTCGCCTGCTCCACGGATCCATGCCATGGATCGCAACAGATGGCTTCGTCATTCCAGGCTTTCGGCGATGCCGAGGACGTCCCGGAATCACGACCGACGATGACGAACCCATGATCGGCATCGGCGAATTGCATCCAGTCCAGTGGAAACACTTTCCCATGGTCACGCAATCGAACGAAGGCCATGGCGCTTTGAACGCCGCAATTGCCGACGCCGT
This sequence comes from Rhodanobacter sp., assembly GCA_035564915.1. Lineage (GTDB taxonomy): Bacteria > Pseudomonadota > Gammaproteobacteria > Xanthomonadales > Rhodanobacteraceae > Rhodanobacter. Next base: position 1,186 of record DATMTH010000113.1, on the reverse strand, counting down.
ACTTCAAACCCAACGCCGACCACGTCTCGATCAGTTGCTTCTGCAACCTTGGCGTTCCTCTCACGAACGGATGCCCTGCTGCCCTTGCCGCCGATCCTATCCGCGTGAGTTCGCCATGAGCCACATGCATGGTCCACTGCTGGTATCCAAGTTTCACTGCAAAGAGTGATTCCCCTACCGAAAATAGCAGCGGATTCGAGGCATATAACGGCGTACCCAACGGTACCTTGTTGGAAGCACCAAATGGCAAGTGGTGTCTCACAAACGCCGAAGCATCGAGCGCTGCGGCACGGTACAAATCTACTTTCGAATAATTCGTCACGGCTTCCCCTCCATGAGGGCGAGGCTCGCCTCGCAGTTGATAAAAGACGTGGCGCGCTGGCCATGCAATCGCGGCGGTGGCCGCGCAACAGCCAGCCTCCGAAATCGGACTGGATAAGGCTGCACGAGACGAAGCGTTCGCTTTCAGTGCGATGCCCGGCGTGACGGCCATCGAAGCAGACAGATACGGATACCTCGTTCCACCTTCGAGATCTTTCGGCAGATCGGCGAGCATGAGGTGCGCCCAATCCACGCCGAAAGCGAATAGCCTGGCACGACGACTCCAATCCCGACCGGGAACAATGGGACACATGGCACTGCTGTTGACAGCGGCCGACTCCACCAATTTGGGGCGGAGTGTTTGCCGCATCCAAACTGACGAGCCGCTCGCACCAAGCATCGTTGGATATTGAATTAAATGAACCTGACTTATTTTGCGTAAGCCATTTTCAAGACCTCCGCACGCCTACCATGTGAGCGTGTCGTATGTTATCCCATCGACAAATAGCGACCTATAGGCAAAAGCGAAATTAGATCGGATAACGCCTACCGCTACGTTGTACTCCTTGGTTCCTAGCAATTTGTCCGCTTCTGACCTTTTGATCCACTTGTGGGCATAATTCTTGACCGCGAATTTTGCGAATGCCTTCAATATTCCTGTCATGGAGGCGTTCGGCTTTGTTGATGAATCAAAGAGTGTTTGAATCGCCCAGAGTGTGTCATGTGAGCTGTAACACTCGATGAGGATACCTAACGCAAATTTTTTCAAATCATCAGTGATCTGTGTATTTTCTGATAGGTACGTCAAGCTTATGTCTGGGAAGAAGAAGTACAAAATCTCACGCGTTTCGTCGCTATCAAAGAT
>DATMTH010000112.1:0-15262 GCA_035564915.1 Rhodanobacter sp. | reverse complement strand
TCAAGTCCCTGCAGGAAGGCCAGCGCGTCACGTTCGTCGTCACCAAGGGCCAGAAAGGCCTGCAGGCTGAGGAAGTCCAGGTTGCCTGATTCCCCCGGGAATTGAGCGATCTTGAAAAGCCCGCTTCGGCGGGCTTTTTTTTGTGCCGACGTCGGCGACTCGCAGCATGGCAAAGTGACGCTGCGGACACGGCCGCCCGCCGGATGGCCATGCCGATACAGTATTGAGAGGCGACTATGCCAAGCCGTGACTGCGCAGCAATGCCTCCGGCTGTGGCTTGCGCCCGCGGAATGCGATGAAACTTTCCAGCGCCGGTCTGCTCGAGCCGACAGCCAGGAATTCCCGGCGGAAGCGCTCGCCGGTGGCGCGATCAATCACGCGGTGCTCCTCGAATTCACCGAACGTGTCCGCACTCAGCAGCTCGGCCCAAAGATAGCTGTAGTAACCGGCGGCGTAGCCACCGGCGAAGATGTGGCTGAACCCGTGCGGAAACCGTTGCCACGCCGGCGGATGCAAGACCGCGACCTGCTTGCGTACCTCGGCCAGCACGGCAAGCGTGCGCGCACCCTGGGTCGGGTCGTACTCCAGGTGCAGCCGGAAATCGAACAGCGCGAACTCGAGCTGGCGCACCAGGAACAGGCCGGCGTGGAAGTGGCGCGCGGCGAGCATCCGCTCGAACAGTTCATCCGGCAGTCGCTCGCCGGTTTCGTAATGCTTCGCGAACAGATCGAGCGCCTGGCGATTCCAGCCAAAGTTCTCCATGAACTGGCTGGGCAGTTCCACCGCATCCCATTCGACGCCGTCGATGCCGCCGATCGAGGGCAGGGTGATGTCCGTGAGCAGGTGGTGCAGGCCATGGCCGAATTCGTGGAACAGGGTCAGTACGTCGTCGTGGGTAAGCAGCGCCGGCTTGCCGTCGGCCGGTGGCGCGAAGTTGCAGGTGAGAAAAGCAACCGGCAGTTGCACCTGTGCACCGTCATCAAAGCGTGCCCGGCAGACATCCATCCAGGCGCCGCCCCGCTTGCCGCTGCGCGCGTAGAGATCCATGTAGGCGCCGGCGAACACGTGGCCATCGGCATCGCGCACGTCGTAATAGCGCACGTCCGGGTGCCACGCGTCGACGTCGTCGCGCAGGCTCAGGCTGATGCCGTAGAGCTTGCCGGTGAGGTCGAACAGGCCGTCGATCACCGCAGGTAGCGGGAAATACGGTTTCAGCTGTTCCTCATCCAGCGCGTAGCGTTGCGCGCGCAGTTTTTCCGAGGCATAGCCGATGTCCCAGGCTTCGAGGTTGTCCAGTCTCAATTCGGTTCGCGCGAACTCGCGCAAGCTGGCCAGTTCCTGTTGTGCCACCGGCTTGGCGCGCTCGGCCAGGTCGTGCAGGAACTCCAGCACTTCGGTCGGGGAGCCGGCCATCTTGGTCGCCAGCGATTCTTCGGCCGCATTGGCGAACCCAAGCAGTTGGGCCGCTTCGTGACGCAGCGCCATGATCTGCTCGATACGCGCGCTGTTGTCGAACTTGCCCGCATCCGGGCCCTGGTCGGAAGCGCGCGTCTGGTAGGCCCAGTAGACCCGCTCGCGCAAGTCGCGATTGTCCGCGTAGGTCAGCACGGCCTGCACGCTGGGTTGCTTCAGGGTGACCAGATAGCCGTCCAGATCCTGTTCGTGAGCGTACTGCCGCAGTACCGCGCGGCCGGATTCAGGGATGCCGGCGAGGTCGCGTTCGTCGTTGACGTGCTCATGCCAGGCTTCGCTGGCATCGAGCACGGCGTTGGAGAATTCGGTGGAGAGCCGGGACAGCGTGACCCCGATCTCGCGAAAGCGCGTGCGCGCAGGTTCCTCCAGCGCCACCCCGGACAGCAGGAAGTCGCGCAGCGCATGCTCGACCAGGGCGCGCTCCGGTCGGGGCAGGGCGGGGAAGTCCGGTGCATCGGCGAGCGCCTGCACTGCACGGTACAGGGCCCGGTTCTGGCCCAGCTCGAGCGCATGCTCGGTGAGCTTCTCCTCGGCCGGCCCGTGGACCTTGCGCAAGGCTTCGTTGTCGGCCACGGAATGCAGGTGCGACACCGGCGACCAGGCGCGCGCCAGGCGCTGTTCCAGGCGTTCCTGGGCCAGCATCACGCTGGCGAAATCACGCACGGCGCCGGGTGCCAGGATGGCGTCGATGCCGGCGCGGTAGTCGGCAAGGATCGCATCGATCGCCGGTTCGACCTGATCGGGGCGGATCTGCGAGAACGCGGGCAGGGCGGTGTCGGCCAGCAGGGGGTTGTCGTGGTTCATGAAGTCTCCTTTCAGGCTGCCAGCGTGGCGACCGGGTCGCGCGAAATCAAGCACGAACATGTGATGGCAGGTGTTGCGCCGCTAGAATGACGGCATGAACTCCCTGCGCAGCTTCAAGGGCGTCGCGCCTACCCTGGGCCAACGCGTCTATGTCGATCCCGCCGCCAGCGTGATCGGCGATGTGGCGCTGGACGATGACGTCTCGATCTGGCCCGGCACCGTGTTGCGCGGCGACGTCAACCATATCCGCGTGGGCGCACGCACCAGCATCCAGGACGGAAGCATCGTGCATGTGGCCCATGCAGGACCTTACGGCCCCGGTTTTCCCTGTCTGATTGGTGAAGGCGTGACGATCGGTCATGCCGCCGTGGTGCATGCCTGCACGATTGGCGATTATTGCCTGATCGGCATGCATGCCACCGTGATGGATGGTGCGGTGGTGCAGAGGTACGGCTTCGTGGGCGCCGGCAGCCTGATCGCGCCAGGCAAGGTGGTGGGCGAGCGCGAGCTGTGGCTGGGCAATCCGGCGAAGTTCGTGCGCCTGCTCAGTGACCGGCAGATCGAGCAGCTGCATTACTCGGCCGACCATTATGTTCGGCTCAAGGATGCCTACCTGGCCGCAGCCGATTGAAGCTGCGTCGCGTGCTGTTCGTGTGCAGCCGCAACCGCCTGCACAGCCCCACCGCCGAGCAGGTATTTTCCGGATGGCCCGGCATCGAAGTCGATTCGGCCGGGTTGGCGGATGACGCCGATGTCGTGCTTTGCCCCGAGCAACTGGCGTGGGCGGAATTCGTCATCGTGATGGAAGCTGCTCATCGACGTCGGTTGCAGTCGCGCTCTCGTGGCCAGCTCAAGGGCAAACGGGTGGTCTGCCTGGATATCCCCGACCATTGCACATTCATGCAGGTGGAACTGGTAGCGCTGCTGCTGAAGAAGGTCGGCCCGCTACTGAGCTGATCAGCCGGGGGCCGTGGCCGCTTCAAGTTGTGTCAGCGCGGCCAGCGCATGCGCCCTGTCTGCGCCACACATTGCCGGCTCCGCACGCAGGCTGGCGCACACGACCGGTCGCTCGGGCCGGCCAAAGATCGCGCAGCGGTTGTCCACGGTCAGTTGCACGCAACGAACGCCGGCGGGCTTGCCATGCGGCATGCCCGGGATCGGCGAGGAGATCGACGGCGCGATGCAGCAGGCGCCGCAGCCGATCCGACAGACCGGCATGCTCATGCGCTCTGCTGGTGCAGGGCCTGATAGACCGGCTCGGTATCAGGGCGTTGCCCATGCCACAACTCGAAAGCGTCGGCAGCAGTTTCCACCAGCATGCCCAGGCCGTCGAATGCCCGTCGGGCCCCGGCAGCTTTCGCCCAGTTCAGGAAGCTGCTGGCGGCGTTGCCGTAGGACAGGTCATAGCACAATGCGCGGCTGCCCAGCAGCGAGAATGGCATTTGCAGCGAGGCGCCGAGTACGCCGGCCGAGGTGGCGTTGACGATCAGGTCGTAGCTGCCGATGTTGGCCAGATCGTTCCAATAGCGGGTGTGTGCACGCGCCGGTTCGCCGATCGCATCGGCCAGCCGATCGGCGGCCTCCGGCGAACGGTTGGCGATGGTCAGGGTCTGCACGCCGGCGTCGAGCAGGTGCCACGCGACACCGTGCGCCGCGCCACCGGCACCCAGCAGCAAGGCATCGTGTCCGCGCAGATCGGCACCGTGTCGTTCGGTGAGATCGCGCACCATGCCGTCACCATCGGTATTGTGCGCGGCCAGTCGGCCGTCGGCGAGGCGAGTCAGCACATTGGCGGTGCCGGCGCGATTGGCCGCGAGGCTGCGTTCATCGGCCAGCGCGAATGCCGCGGCCTTGTGCGGCAGGGTGACATTGGCGCCGATGCCGCCCCCGGCAAAGAATTGCTGCACGGCGGCGGCGAAATCCGCAGGGGCTGCATCGATCGTGCGGTAGTCCAGATGGATGCCGAACTGCCGGGCGAAAGCCTGGTGGATCCGTGGCGACAGGCTGTGGCCGATCGGGTGGCCGAATACGGCGAACTGGGCTGCGGGCATGCGGGTGACCTGGGCGATATCTGCCGACCATTCTACAGGTCATGATTTTCGGAGCGATTCGATCCGCTCGACCAACGCCGCGGGGCGCAGTCCGGGTGGACTTGCAGGGCTACAAAATGCCTTTGGCACCCACGCCGAAGGCGGTGACCAGCCGCGTGATGATCAACTTCGGTGACAGGGCAACATCGGGAAAATCGCCCACCGGGCGATAGCAGGCATCGAAACCCGGATCGCTGGCGCGCATCGGATGGCAACCCGGCTTGAGGTCGTAACTGGTGGCGTAGCGGAACGGCCACAGGTCGAACAGCGGCAGGTGTTCAGACACGGTGCCGATGGCCTGATTGATGTCGGTGAGTACCGGTATCACCGGCTTGCGCGGGGCGATCAGCCAGGCGTTTTGTGGCTGGGTATCGCGCAGGATGGCGCGCCGCAGATTGTTGGCGAAGGTCTTGTCGTAGATGATCGCCCCGGCCTCGGTGTTGTAATGATCCGAGCGTGGGTCGAAGTTGTGCGAGCCGACCATCGCTACGCGATCATCGATCACGATCGACTTGGCATGCAGGCCGAAGCGGCGTCCCTCGCTCAGCAGCGGGGCCGGCCGATTGTTGCTGCCGCGGCTGCCGAGCAGATGAAAGCGCGTCCGCGAGGCATTGGCCGGGCTGGCGGTTTCCTCGGGCAGGGTGGAGGCATCGGTGCCGAGGTTGGCCAGGGTGTAGTCCAGTGCCGGGCCCGGGGCGTGCGGTTTCAGTTCATGGATCTCGAAGCCGAATTTCTTCAGGTAACGCTTGCGGTGCTTGTAGGACATCGCATACACGGCGAAGGCGTCGGTCGATGCCAGCGAATTGGTCGACACGATCACCCGCGGTGAATCGACCTGCCGGTGCAGTGTCCGGAAGATGTGTTGCGCGCGCCGGCTCATCACCAGGTACGGTGTCTGCAGCAGCACTTCGCGCCTGGCCGAGGCGACCAGGTGCATGATGTGCCTGGTGAAATCGCGTGCGAGTTTCTTGTCGGGCTTGTCCGTCTTGGCCGGCAGGTCGCTGAAATAATCGACCTGGCCGACCTGCAGCGAGGGGGCGACCAGCCACGCGTGCAGCCACGCCGGATCTTCGGCCGCCTGCTGCACCTGCGCTACCCGCTGCGGACGGCGGTAATGCGGCGCAGGCCAGGTCGGTGCGCTGCGGTCGGACAGGATGCGCTGGTTCACGTCGCGCAGATGGGTCAACGGAACCGCGCGCTTGTGCTGCCAGAAAAGGTTGAAGCTGGTCGCCATCTGCCTTGCGGCCGGGCCGCCGATCATCACGTCGCGATCGGTGTAGTCGAAGTTGTCATCCCAGTTGAAGTAGCGATCCTGGTAGTTGCGCCCGCCGGTGATGCCGATGCTGTCGTCCACCAGCAGTAGCTTGTTGTGCATGCGCTGATTGAACTGCATGAAGCAGCACAGCAGGCCCGCGGCGAAATCCAGCGGCGGCGTGCGCGCCTTGTGGAAGGTCGGGTTGTACAGACGTACCTGCAGCTTGGGCCCGAGTTGGGCCAGTTCGTCGAGCAGATCCATGTCGCCGAAGGAAAACAGCTGGTCGGCCAGGATCCGCACCTGCACCCCGCGCCGGGAGGCCTGCACCAACTCGTTCAGGATCAGCTGACCCACATCGTCCTGATCCCAGATGTAGGTTTGCACGTCGATCGAATGACGTGCCGCGCGGATCAGGTTGATGCGTGCCGCCAGCGCCGGCTCGCTGTCGCCGAGCAGGGTCACGACATGCACCGGATGCTGCGGGGTGGACTCGGCCAGCGCACGGGTGGCGGCATCGAGCAGCGGCGAACTCAGCGCGCAGTGGTCGGCCTGATGGCAGGAAAGCTCGTGACTGGCATGGCTGGCCAGCCGTGCGTCGGCGCGCCGGATGTCGGCGCGTGACAGGCTGCAGCCCTGCAGCAGGAGGACCGCCAGCAACAGGGGCAGGGTGAAGCAGCGCATTGGACGGGGCATGCACAGATGATACGGGCAATACCCGTGTTGTCCGAGTGTGGGTGTCTGCCATCACGGCGGCAACTCGCCGCATGGTGTTGCGCCGTGTTGCAGAAGGTGGATGCGGTCAGGGCGACCAGAAGGCGTCGAGGCGGGCGTTTCCCGGCTCCAGCGCACCGTCCAGATGCAGCACGGCCATGGCGCCAGGCGGCATGCCGCGGAATTCGTCGGAGCGCCCTTCGACCAGCAGCGCCACCAGCCGCTCGATGCCCGGGTTGTGGCCAACCAGCATCACGGTGCCGGCGTCGGCGTGCTGGTCGAGTACGGCCAGCAGCTCGCCAGGGGTCGCGTCGTAGATTTCATTGGCCAGTTGCGGCACCGGTGCGTTGTCGATCGCAGCCAGCGCCAGTCGGGTGGTTTCGGCAGTGCGCCGGCTCGGCGAGCTCAACACCCGTTCCGGGCGAATGCCGTGTGCGGCCAACCACAGGCCGGCGGCTTGCGACTCCTGTTCGCCGCGGGCGCTGAGCGGACGTTGCTGGTCATCGCCGCTGCCTTCTATCGGAACCGCTTCGGCGTGTCGCAACAGGATCAGTTCGTGCATGGGTGGCTCCGGCGGGTGGTGGCGCATGTGCGCAAGCGACCGTTGCGAGAACGGTCGGGACTCATTGCTGGCGCTTGATCCAGCGCAGCAGGGGTTTCCAGTCCTGCTGGTGATTTCGCACCTGCTCGGACTGGTAATCGAAGATGCCTTTGCCAAGTGCGGTCAGCAGGACATAGGCCTGACTGTCGCGCAGCTGCGCGACGATCGGAAACGGCGATTGCTCGGCGAGTTGGGCGACCGCGTCCTGGCTGGCGTGGGTCCACGGCTTGAGCCGGTTGGCGACCAGAGCCACCGGCAGCTTGCCGCGCCGGATGCGGTTGATCGACTGCAGTTCGTCGATGAAGCCGAGCGTGGCGTGCAGGTCGAACGAGGAGGGCAGCACCGGCACCAGCAGCACGTTGGCCTGCTCGAGATAGGGCTCCAGTTCGCGCTCGCCGGCGCCGGCCGGGCTGTCGATCAACAGTTGCGCGGTGTCCGGTGGCAGCTTTTGCAGCGACCTTCGGCCACCCGGAAAGGCCAGCACGCCGGGGACGTTGTCCGGGCGCAAGCCGGCCCAGCGGAAGCTGGATCCCTGCCGGTCGGCGTCGACGATGGCGGTATGCTGACCGGCCTGTGCCCAGTGCGAAGCGAGCTGAGTTACCAGCGTGCTCTTGCCGCAACCACCCTTGCTGCTTGCCACCAGCGTCGTAAGCATCGGATCGCCCCTGCCACGGAAGGTGACCCAAGCCTAGCCGGCGCGGCGTAAAAGGGAAACAGGCTGGCGCCGGAAACGGGAAACTTGGAAGGGTCGAGAACCGGGGAGCCCGCTCCTCCGGTTCTCGATGCCTTGCTCCCGCCTATTCGGCCTTGGACGGCTGCCAGTCGATCGGTGCGTTGACCGCAATGCCGTGCCCGCGCAGCGCTGCCAGTTGCAGGCTCATTTCGGTGCCGCCGTTACGCGCCAGATTCAGCAGATCGCGTGCCAGGGTGGGATCATCCTGCACCCTGGCCAGCAGTTGACCAAAATTCTGCACCTGCCAGACCAGGTCGCGACGGGCGTCCTTCGCGGCTTGCTGTTGGGCAGGGTCGTCCGAGAGCACTTCGCTCAGATGCAGGCCGAGCGAACGCGCCAGTGGGCTGGAACCCCATTCCAGTACCTTGGCAAGTTTCAGGCAGTCGCTCCTGATCGAGGCATCATGGTCATCGGGGTCGCAGAGTTTGGCCACCAACTGCAGGCTGGGCTGTGGCTGCGTGCTGGCAAGCCCGTAAATCATCATGGTCTGCATGCCGGTGGCGCCACCGGCATGGGTCGGGTCGAAGCTGTCCGCCGGGGGCGGCAGGATGCCCACCGAGTTGGCCAGCACCTGCAGGCTGCTGCCGGTGTAATCGTCATACAACTTGGCTGCCGCGGCCTGACGCAGATCCTCGCGTGCCGCTTCCTTTTTCATGTCGCGTGCGTCCGTGCCGAGCTTGATCAGCCAGACCGCCGCATTGTCCGGCGCCTCACTCAGCAGCTGTTTCAAGGCATCGTCGTTCGGGCAATTCTCAGCCTTGGCGTCGCAATCGGCCAGGCGAACCCAATTGACCGCGGCACCGGCGGCATCGGCCCTGGCGGCACGCGCGATCAGGTGATGGAAACTGTTGCTCGGAGGCTGGTTGAACAGTGGGCGCGCGAGTATGGCAGCGGCCAGCAGGTGTTCGGCATCGGCACGTGGCGCCAGCACGCTGACCAGGTCGCGTTGGAACGCCAGTTGCGCCTTGTCGAGCGCCTTCGCTTGCATGGTGGGCTTGTGCGAGTGCTTCGCGGCGGGGGCCTTGGCCGCGAATGCCGGCAGGGTCAGCAGTGCCAGTGCGCAGCCGAGAACGGAGCAGTGAAGGGATCTCGTCATGAGTGTCGCCAGTCGATCAAAGTGTCCAGCTTAACGTGCGCAGATTAAGCGGGGCTGATTGAGGGGCATCCGGCAACCGGTCGGGTCGGGCAGGACTTGTTAGGATGGTCGCTTGGGCGTACACGCCTGTACCGGCTCGGGAGACGCGTAGTGGATCATTTGTCGACACTCGCCGATGGCGCACCCTGGTTTGTCGGCTGGGGTACGCTGGCCTTGATCAATGCAGCACTGGCGCAGGGCAAGAACCGCAGCGGCCTGCTCTGGTTTCTGCTGTCGTTGCCGTTCGGCCCGATCGCGACACTGTTGCTGGCGTTGCTGCCGAAGGTGCGTTCGAAGATGTTTTGAAGGCCGGGAATGGCCGAGGGCATGATGCCGTGCGACGAGGCGGGAACGGGTTGCGCCCACATCCCGTCTGCGCTCAATCCCCCAGTGCCTCGCGCATGAACTCCGGCTGGGCCAGCGCACCCTTGTGGATCTCGGCGTTGTAGTAGCGGGTCGGGAAGCCCTTGCTGATCGCGCCGCGTTCGCGGAAACCCGACAGTTCGCCACCCTTGCGCGCCATGGTGCAGCTCCACCAGCCGGTGGGGTAGCACGGCTGCGGGAACGGCAGTGTCTTCACCGCGCTGAAACCGCAGGTGCGCATGGCCGAGCGCATCGACTTGATCAGGTCGATATGGGCCAGCGGTGATTCACTCTGTTGCACCAGCAGGCCGCCGTGGCGCAGGGCCTTGAAGCAGCTGGCATAGAACGCGGCATTGAACAGGCCTTCGGCCGGGCCGACCGGATCGGTCGAGTCGACGATCACCAGATCCAGCGAATCAGGCTCGCAGTCGGCCATGTACTTGATGCCGTCGATGAACAGCAGTTCGGCGCGCGGGTCGTTGTTGGACTCGCACAGCTCGGGGAAGTATTGCTCGGCCAGACGCGTCACGCGCTCGTCGATTTCCACCTGCACCGCGTGCTCGACCTCCTCGTGCCGAAGCACTTCGCGCAGCGTGCCGCAGTCGCCGCCGCCGATGATCACCACGCGCTTGGCCCGCGCATGGGTGAACAGCGCCGGGTGGGTCATCATCTCGTGATAGAAGAAATTGTCGCGCGTGGTCAGCATCACGCAGCCATCGATGACCATCAGGTTGCCCCAGTCGGTGGTCTGGTGGATCTCGATGGTCTGGAACGGAGTCTTCTCTGCATGCAGCAACTGCTCCGTGCGGAACCCGATGGACGAGCCGGAGGCCTCATGGGCTTCGGTGAACCAGCTGACTTCATTCCGCTGGGCTTCGTTGGGCGTGTGTTGCTGTGACATGAGGGGTTCCCACTGAAACCTGAATGCAAAGAAGGTGAATTGTAGCGGCAACCGTGGCCGCCGTCCCGATCGGCCTGGCCGCCCATTCCCGGGCCGGGCCATTACAATGGTCGCCTGATGGGCCGTCGCGATCGTGTGACGACCCATCGGGCAAGCCCATCCGGCCCCGCGGCGTGCGAGGCTTCCGGCCGGCCGGCTTCCGGTCACCCGTCAACTCCGTCAAGGCTCGCCGCTGCGACACCCGGATCCGTTTGCACAAGGAGAGCCTCATGTCGAAGCCCTGGACCACCGATACCGCCCGTTACACCTACGCCGTGCCGCATTGGGGCGATGGCTATGTCGATGTCGATGCCGACGGTGACATCGTGATGCGCCCGCGCGGCGACCACGGGCCGTCACTCTCACTACCGAACATTGTAGAACGCGCGCGCCGCGAAGGCCTGCGGCTGCCCTTGCTGGTGCGTTTTCCGGACATCCTTGCCGATCGCCTCGCGCGTTTGCAGGCGGCATTTGCGGGCGCGATCAGCGAGCACGGCTATGCCGGCGGCTATACCGCGATCTATCCGATCAAGGTCAACCAGCAGCGCGGCGTGGCCGGCGAACTGGTGGCGGCCGGCAGCCACGGCTTCGGCCTGGAAGCAGGTTCCAAGCCCGAGTTGATGGCGGTGCTGGCGATGGCCCGGCCCGGCTCCATCGTGATCTGCAATGGCTACAAGGACCGCGAATACATTCGCCTGGCCTTGATCGGCAAGAAGCTCGGCCTGCAGGTGCACATCGTCATCGAGAAGCTTTCCGAGCTGGATCACGTGTTCAGCGAAGCCGGGGCGCTCGGTGTCGAGCCGCTGCTTGGCGTGCGCGTGCGACTGGCCTCGATCGGTGCCGGCAAGTGGCAGAACACCGGTGGTGACAAGGGCAAGTTCGGCTTGTCGCCGAGCCAGGTGCTGACCCTGATCGAGCGGCTCGACGCGGCCGGCCTCAAGCACACGCTGAAACTTCAGCATTTCCACATGGGCTCGCAGATCTCCAACGTGCGTGACATCGCCAACGGCATGCGCGAGGCCACGCGCTATTTCGTCGAGTTGCGCCGGATGGGTGTGCCGCTGGAGATCGTCGACGTCGGCGGCGGCCTGGGTGTGGATTACGAGGGCACCCGCTCGCGCAGCCACAATTCGATCAATTATTCGATCGAGCAGTACGCCGCGACCATCGTGCAGTCGCTGGCCGAAGCGGTGGCGACCGAAGGCCTGGAGGCACCGCATATCCTCACCGAGGCTGGTCGCGCGATGACGGCGCATCATGCGGTGATGGTGGTCAATGTGACCGAGGTGGAGCCGGTGCCGACGGGCAGCATGTCGCCGCCGCGGCCGAACGAGCCGAGCGTGCTGCGCCATCTGCGTGAAGTGCATGCGGCGCTGGACGAGCGGCCGCCGCTGGAGCTGTTCCACGAGGCCCAGCATCATCTGGCCGAGGGTCAGTCGCTGTATGCGCTGGGTCAGCTGGCACTGGCCGATCGCGCACGGCTCGACGAAATGTTCTATGCCATCGCCAATGCCGTTCGCCGTCGCCTGCTGCCGGCCGAACGGGCGCACCGGCAGGCGCTGGACGAGCTCGACGAAAAACTGGTGGACAAGTATTTCGCGAATTTCTCGGTGTTCGAGTCGGTGCCCGACATCTGGGCGATCGAGCAGATATTCCCGATCGTGCCGATCGCCCGTCTCGATGAACAGCCCACCCGGCGCGGCGTGATCGTCGACCTTACCTGCGATTCGGACGGCCGTATCGATCACTACGTCGAGGCCGATGGTGTCGACGTCAGCATGCCGTTGCACGAGTTGCGTCACGGCGAGAGCTATTGCCTGGGCCTGTTCATGGTGGGCGCCTACCAGGAGACCCTGGGTGATATCCACAATCTGTTCGGCGACACCGATGCGGTCAACGTGCGGGTGGCTGGCGAGGGCTACACCTTTGCCCATGTGCGTCGTGGCGACACCACCGACCTGATGCTCGACTACGTCGGCTATGACCTCGAAGCCCTGCGCGAGAGCTATCGCCAGCGCATTGCCGATGCGGGCCTGAGCGGGGTCGAGGCCGAGCGGCTGCAGGATGTGCTCAACCGCGGGCTTGCCGCGTATACGTATCTGGCCGAAGCCGCCGGCTGAGGGCTTGCCCAGGGTCCGATGGCGTGTTGCACGGCAGCGCCTACAATTTGCCGGACGGGTGCGGCCGCAAGGTCGTGCCTTGTCCATTTTCTCGAAGGAGCAAGGCATGACGAGTCTCAGTGGCAAGGTGGCCCTGATCACCGGTGCGGCCAGTGGCCTCGGCAAGGCGATTGCCGAGCTGTATGCGAAAAACGGCGCCAGCGTCGCCATCGCCGACATCAATCAGGAGGCGGCCGACAAGGTTGCCGCCGAAATCAATGCCGCCGGTGGCAGGGCGATCGGTGTGGCGATGGATGTGACCAGCGAGGAGGCGGTCGATGCCGGCACCGACAAGACGGTCGCGACGTTTGGCCATCTGGACATCCTGATCTCCAATGCCGGCGTGCAGATCATCAACCCGATCGACCAGCTCGCCTTCGCCGACTGGAAGAAGATGCTGGCGATCCATCTGGATGGCGGCTTCCTCACCACCAGGGCGGCGCTGCAACACATGTACAAGGATGACCGCGGCGGTATCGTGATCTACATGGGTTCGGTGCACTCGCATGAAGCGTCGAAACTGAAGGCGCCCTACGTGACGGCCAAGCACGGCCTGCTCGGACTTGCCCGTACGCTGGCCAAGGAAGGCGCGCCGCACAACGTGCGCTCGCATGTGATCTGCCCCGGTTTCGTGCGCACGCCGCTGGTCGAGCGGCAAATTCCCGAGCAGGCGAAGGAGCTGGGCATGAGCGAGGACGAGGTGATTCGCAACGTGATGCTGAAGAACACCGTCGATGCCACCTTCACCACGCTGGAGGACATCGCGCAGACCGCGTTGTACCTGGCCACCTTCCCGTCGGCGGCGCTGACCGGTCAGAGCATCGTGGTCAGCCATGGCTGGTTCATGCAATAGCGATGCACAACGCAATCCTGCAGGAGCGCGCCTTGTGCGTGGCGGTCTTTCTTGTCGCAGCGAAGAATCGTGCACGGGGCGCGATTCCATCGCCGCACGTCAATCGCGGTGCACTTGCAGGCCGGCCGCCGACTGGCTTACCGGCATCACCTCGACCCGGTTGATGTTGAGGTGCGGCGGCAGATTGGCAATCCACCATACGGTGTCGGCGATGTCGCCACCGGTGATCGGATGGGCGCCGGCGTAGAGCTTGTCCGAGGCAGCCTGGTCGCCACCGGTGCGCACCACGGTGAACTCGGTTTCTGCCATGCCGGGTTCGATCGAGCTCACCCGCACGCTGGTGCCGTGCAGGTCGGTGCGCAGGTTCTGCGAAAACTGGGTGACGAAGGCCTTGCTGGCGCCGTAGACATTGCCGCCACGATAGGCGTAACTGCCGGCAATCGAGCTGATGTTGACGATCGCGCCGCGGCGCTCGATCAACTGCGGCAGCAGCAGATGCGTCAGCGACACCAGCGCGGTGACGTTGGTGTCGATCATCTGCTTCCACTGCGCCAGATCCGCCTGTTGTGCCGGCGCCGTACCCAGCGCCAGGCCGGCGTTGTTGAGCAGCAGATCGATGTTGGCGAAATCGGTGGGCAGGTTCGCATGCGCCTGCCGCATGGCCACTTCGTCGCGAATATCGAAGGCGGCGACATGCACGCGGTCAGCGCCATGCCGGGTGACCAGTTGTTGCAGTCGTTCGGCACGTCGGCCGCAGGCGATCACGCGCCAGCCACCGGCCACGAAGCGTTCCACGGTGGCGGCGCCGAAGCCGGAGCTGGCGCCGGTAATCCATGCTGTCTTGATGGTCATGCGTGAAAGTCCAACGATATCGATCGAGGCAGGGTATGCGTCGGCGGACCTACTTGCCTTCTTTCAATGCAATGGCATGGATGCCCGCGCCGGCCAGTCGCTGTTTGGTGGATTCCAGCTCGGTCGCCGAACGGAACGGGCCGAGCCGAACGCGGTGATAGGTTTGTCCGCCAACATTGACCGACTGCACGTTGGCGACGAAACCCTGCAGGGCGAGCTTGGCCTTGAGGGTTTCCGCGTCGGCGGCGTTCGGGAACGCACCGACCTGCAACAGGTAACCGCTGCCGCTGGCCGGTTGCGACATGGATGAAGCCGGTGCGGCGACAATGCTTCGGGTGGCGACGGCCGACTCGTTTGCCGGGGCACTGGCGGGTGCGGTCGACGCTTGCGCCGTCTGCTGCTTCTGTTCGGCGCGTGCCTGCGCGCTGATCTCGGCGTCGGGGATGCGGACCTCCTTTTCCGACAGGACCGAGTAGAAATCATATTGCGGCTTCTTCGGGGTGCTGTCGCTGGCCGCGGGCTCAAGCACGCCCGGTTCGCTGCCGCGCTGGGCGGTCGCTTGCGGATTCGCCTGCGGACCCACCGGTTTGCGCAGGTTGGAGAGCAGGCTTCCGCGCATGACCATGGCCATCAAAATGGCGCCGAGCGCCAGGCCGATCACCGCATAACCCCAACCCGGGAAACCGCCGCTGCCGTTGCGCACGGCCTGCCGGCCCTTGCCTTTGCGTGCTGCCATTACATCTTCTCCGGGGCACTGAGACCCAACAAATCCAGACCATTCTTGAGTACCTGGCGGGTCGCGACCACCAGCGCCAGTCGGGCGTTGCGCAGGTCGGCGTCCTCGACCAGGAACTGATGCGAGTTGTAATAGGTGTGGAACGCGTTGGCCAGTTCGCGCAACCAGATGGCGATCAGGTGCGGTTCAAGATTCGTCGTGGCGGACTCGATCTGCTCGGGGTATTTCGACAGTTCGGCGAGCAGGATCTGCTCGTGCTCGTTGTCCAGCCGGTCGAGATGAGCCAGACCATCGGCCAGGTCGAAGCTGAAGCCCTTTTCCGGTGCCTGGCGCAGCACGCTGCAGACGCGGGCGTGCGCGTACTGGATGTAGTACACCGGATTGTCGTTGGACTGCGAGCGGGCCAGGTCGACGTCGAACACCAGCTGCGAATCGCTCTTGCGCGCGATCAGGAAGTAGCGCGTGGCGTCCTTGCCGACTTCGTCGATCAGGTCGCGCAAGGTGACGTAGCTGCCGGCGCGCTTGGAGATCTTCACCTCCTCGCCGCCCTTCATCAC
>DATMTH010000111.1:0-3895 GCA_035564915.1 Rhodanobacter sp. | reverse complement strand
AAACCCCGGCTCCCCATGATCCCACCGTCACGATTCTCCCTGCTGAGCCGCTGGTTGCCGATGCTGCTCGTGGTCTTGCTGGCGGGTTGCGCCATCGCCAAGCCGCGCACGGATGACCCGCTGGAAAAATTCAACCGCGGCGCCTATCAATTCAACGATACCGTGGACAAGCTGGCCATCCGGCCGGTGGCGCTGGGTTATCGCAAGGTGACCAATGCGCCGGTACGTCGCTCGTTCAGCGACTTTTTCACCAATATCCGCATGCCCATCACCGTGGCCAACGATCTGCTGCAGGCGCGTCCGAAGCAGGCGCTGCAGAGCACCGGTCGATTCCTGGTCAACCTCACTCTCGGCATCGGCGGCTTCTTCGATCCAGCCAGCCAGTTGGGCCTGCCGCTGGAGGACAACGACTTCGGCATCACGCTGGCGCGCTGGGGTGCTCCGGAGGGTGATTTCCTGATGCTGCCGTTACTCGGCCCCAGCACTGCCCGCGACATCTGGCGGATGCCGGTCGACAGTTACTTCTTCGACCCGCTGAGCCTGTTCGCCAACAACCACCATTACAACGGCCTGCAGTTCCTGCCGCAGGCGATGTATCTGGTGACCCTGCGCTCCCGCGCCATCGACGCCGAAGGTTTCCTGCAGTCCGCCTACGACCCCTATGTCTTCATCCGCGATGCGTACCGCCAGCAGCGGCTGTACGACATCTACGACGGCAACCCGCCGATCCAGATCATCCAGCAGATGCAAGGCCTGGACACTCCGGACTTCGATCCGGAACAGTTGCTGGATCAGCAGCATGACTGGGAAAAAAAGCATCCCGGCAAGGATGTCAACAAGCCCGGCGACACGATCAAGCATTGACTGCGTGCACGCAGCAACAAAAAGGGGCCGACGGCCCCTTTTTGTTGCCCGTTCGTTCGCGCATCATGCAAACAGATGATCGACCTCGCAGACCTGCGCCAGCGCCAGCATGGCTGCTGACAGGTGGACTACCTGTAAAGCGTGGCCGTGCCGATCCGCCTCGGCGGCAACTGCCAGCAGGCTGGCAAGCCCGGCACTGTCGCCGTGAGTGATGCCGGCAAGGTCAAGTTGCGTCACCGCTCCTTCAGCCAACGCCGCCTGGATCATTTGCAGGGCTGCAGCAGCCGTTTCGAAGCTCAAGACGCCGCTCAACGCCAGCGACGTTGGCGTTGAGCGGTCGATCCTGAACTCGGCTGGCTTGCTCATTTGCTGCCCTTGCTGTCCTTGTCCAGCGTATCCAGCGCCTTTTCACCCTGGGTCTCGAGGTTGGTGATCAATTGCTCGATACCGACCTTGCGGATCTCCGCATCGACCTGATTGCGGTAGTTGGTCACATAGGAAATGCCCTCGATGATCACGTCATAGGCCTTCCAGTCGCCATTGCGACTCTTGCGAAACGCGTAATCGATCGACACCAGCTTGCCGTCATCCAGCACCACCTGGGTCCGCACCACGGTGCGCTTGTCATTGAGGTCGCCCTTGAACGGCAGCACCTTGACCCGGCCACGCGTGTAGTTGAGCAAGCCCTCGGCATAGCGATGGGTGATCGAATTGTAGAACGCCTTGGCAAAGCGCTCGCGTTGCGCCGGGGTCGCCTCGCGAGCATGCTGCCCCAGAACCAGGATCGAGGCGTAATCGAGATCGAAATGCGGCAGGAACACCTTGTCGATGACACCGATCAGCTTCTCGCGATCCTTTTTCAACTCGTCGCGGTGGCCGTCGATCGCCGTGGCCAGCTGATCGGCGATGCCCTGCACGATCTGCGCCGGCGTCTGCTGCACGGCAGCGGCTTCGACGCCGGATGACTCCTGGGCAAACGCCGGCACGGCGATCACGCCGGCAAAGGCAAAGGCAGTGGCAAGAACCAGTCTGCGCAACATGAGCTACTCCTTGAGCTGTGCCGGCGCAATACGCCGGCGGGGATGGGGTCATTTGCCGTTGCCGGCATCTTTCTTTTCGTTGGGTGAACCATTGACCAGGAACTTGCCGATCAGATCCTCCAGCTGCATCGCGGACTGGGTCAGGATCATCTCGTCGCCGTTCTTGAGCACGTCAGGCGAACCGCCCGGCTGGATCGCAACATACTGGGTGCCGATCAAACCACTGGTGAACACCGCCGCGGCCGAATCATCGGGAATCTGGTTGTAACGCTTGTCGATCGCCAGCACGACCCGGGCATTGAGCTTGACCGGGTCGGCGCGCACCGATTGCACGCTGCCGATCACCACCCCCGCCATCTTCACCGGTGCCCCCGGCGAAAGCGTGCCCACGTTGGTGAAATCCGCTGTCACCACATAGCTGCCGCCGACATTGTCGACCACGCCGCCGGCGCCGAAGAACTTGCCCAGCATCTCTTCCAGTGGCTGGGTGGACTTGGTGCGCGCCAGCGTGCCGCCGGCGGCCACCACCTGTTTCGCGCTGCCGTATTCGATGCCCACATACTGATCACCGAGCAGGCCGCTGGTGAAGATCGTCGCCACCGAATCCTGCGGAATGTGGTTGTACCTGTCATCGATCGACAACTTCACGTCGGCCACGTCATGCCCTGGCGCCAACCTGATCGACTGCACCTGACCGACCCTCACTCCGGCGATCTTCACCGGCGCGCGCTCCTTCAGCTGGCCGATATTGGTGAACTGGGCATCGACGGTGTAGCTGTCGCCCTGATGCACGTTCGCCACCGAACTGGTCTGCGTGGCCAGATAGGCCAGCGCGGCAAAGCCGAGCACGATGAACAGGCCGGTGCCGACGGCATAGGAACTTCTGGGTTGGCTCACGGCACGATCCTCATGGGGTTCTGGATGTTCAACGGGAAAGTCATGGCAATGGTCACATCAGGAAAGCGGTAAGCACGAAGTCCAGCGCCAGAATGGCGATCGACGAGGCGACTACGGTACGCGTGGTGGCGTAAGCCACGCCCTCGCTGGTCGGCGGCGTGGTGAAGCCCTGGAACACCGCGATCAAAGTCACCACGGCACCAAAGACCAGGCTCTTCAACAGCACGCCGTTGACGATGTCGGTGCGCACGTTCACCACCGCGGTCATATTGGCCCAGAATGTGCCGTTGTCGATGCCCAGCCAGGTCACACCGACCAGGTGGCCCCCGAAGATCGCCATCGCGCAGAACACGCAGCACAGCAGCGGCATCGCGATCAGCCCGGCCAGAAAGCGCGGCGTGGCCACGTAGGCGATCGGATCCACCGCCATCATTTCCATCGCGGAAATCTGGTCGGTGGCACGCATCAGGCCGATCTCGGCGGTGATCGCGGTACCGGCACGGCCGGCAAACAGCAACGCCGTGACTACCGGCCCCAGCTCGCGATACACCGACAACGCCACCACCATGCCGCTGGCCGAGGTCCCGCCGAAGATCGACAGCACGTGATAAAGCTGCAGCATCAACACCATGCCGACGAACAGGCCGCAGACCATGATGATGGCCAGGCTCATCGCACCGACGAACCACAGCTGCCGGCTGGTTTCGCGGAAATAACGCAGGCTGCGCGGCACCGCCGCCAGCAGAGTCAGCAGGAACAGGCCGCACTGGCCGATCTGCTCCAGCGAGCGCACTACCACGTTCCGGTTGCGTGTCACGGGATCGCTCATTTCGCCACTCCGGCAAAACCCAGCGCCTCGGCATAATCACCGGCCGGATACTGGAACGGCACCGGCCCGTCCGCCTCGCCACCGAAAAACTGCCGCGTCCATGGCGAACCGTCCGCGGCGATGCTCTTCGGATCGCCCTGCGCCACCACCTTGCCGTTGGCGATCAGGAACACATGGTCGGCCACCTGCTTCACCGCCTCGAGCTCGTGCGCCACCAGCACGCTGGTGATGCCGAGAGTCTGGTTGAGCGTACGGATCAATTTGA
>DATMTH010000110.1:0-9562 GCA_035564915.1 Rhodanobacter sp. | reverse complement strand
CTGATTGATGAACGGCACCAAAAAGAAGGCCCCGCTTTTTGGCGGGGCTTTAATTTATGCGGCTTTCTTATCCTGTATCCGCGCCATGAAGTCGTCGACCGGCTTCATGGGCGCCTCCCCTGGCTCGTGTTCAAGTCCGTGCAAACGCATCTCCATGAGCGTGCGAATTTCGGATCTGGCAAAGCGGTTCAAAAGGTCACGAATCATCGGCTGATACCCGATGCCGTGAAACTTAGCGATATCCTTTAGGGCCTCCAACAGCCCCTTCTGCAAACGGATCGAAATCATTTGCAGCCCAAGCGCATCGTCAACCGCCGCCATTTCTTCGGCCGTAGCGACACGCACATGCTCTTCACTACGACCAAACTCTCCCGATTCCCACGGGCACGCATCAGCGGCGGGCACTTTATTTCGGGTCGTGGCCATGTTTTCCTCCTAAGTTATCCAACCCTGACAGCAAAGCAAAATTCCTACAGCTTACCTAAGCCATACTTTTTGTAGATCCTGATCTCTTCCTCATTTGGCTCGAACACTGACTTGATCTCCATCTCATCGCCGCGAGGAATGAATACGATCTTCAGCAATCGACAATGATTCGTATGTGCCAGAAACCAGCGAGTCAGAGGATCCGTCCGGTGTTCGGCTCGAGTGTCGAAAAGATCCGCCCCTCGGCGATTCTCGAAGCATTCCAACAATTCCTTGGTGGTAACGCCGTGCTTCTCATCGAGCTTCTTCTGTATGCGAGGCGAAATCTTCAGTCGCATGTGCGCATCCGTTCGGGGTGTCGGCCAACCATTGTATATACAAATACTGCTTGTTCACAACACGGCTTAGGCCTATACCTACGCCTCCGTTCATTCGTTTTGTGCATCCTAGAGCAATACAGATGCGAATAGCGTGAACGATCCAGCAATCTTAACTCTCGTTGCGCAATCTCAACATCGACGAGATTTTTGCCGTACTTAGTCTGCAGGATCTCTACGCCATCGGCGGGTCGCAAGGGTTCACCCCCCCGACTTCACGGACACTTACAAGAAGGTCGCCGCCTCCGAAAACGGGGCAGCCCTATATCGGTCATCGTCATTGCGGCTGGAGCGCATGACGACCGCCAGAAATGCCGGATTGAGGTGTCTTGTTTGAGCGTCATACGCGCAGACCTGCCCGCAACGCCGATCAGTCGCGACATGTGTCGCGACCACTTTCCCAAAGCCACTTCGTGATGCACACCCAGTTGGAGCGATTGACCGAAGCACACCGGGAAGTCGTGGAAGATTCGCAGATGCAGGACTGCGCCAGCGTCCTCATCGATCGTTAGCGTGATGCAGCGGCGACAGCCAGATCACGCGTTCAGCGACAACGCAAACCCGACCTACGCCTTGCCCTGCTCCACCAGCGTCAGCGCCACCTTGTCACGCAGATACACCGGCAACGCCAGTTCCGGTGGCTGACCATGGCCTGCCTTGAATTCACGCATGGCCAGTTCGGCGACGTGCGCGGCTTGCGGATAGCGCGCGCCGTCGGCCGAGTGCAGGCTGCCGCCGACGAGGTGCTGGCTGAGGATCGGGGCGTAGGTCGCCCAGCCACTGCCAACCACCTGCCAGGAGGCCTTGGTCTCGGGCAGGTGCAGGGTGTCGGCGGTGCAGATGCGTTCCTCGTCCAGTGCGACCAGGCCGCCATTGCCGTCGCGGCGATAGCAGCCGGCGTAGATCTCGCCCATGCGCGCGTCGATCACGGCGAGTATCGCGGTGTCGTCTTCTTCGGGGGCTTCCAGGGCCAGCGCGGCCAGCGATGAAATGGTGATCACCGGCAGATCCAGTGCCAGCGCCATCCCCTGCGCCAGCGACACGCCCAGGCGCACACCGGTGAAGGCGCCGGGGCCGCGACCGACGGCGATGGCGTCGAGCGCCAGGCGGCTGATGCCGGCCTCAGCCAGCAGCGCGTCGGCCATCGGCAGCACCAGTTCGGTGTGGCGGCGCGGCGCGATCTCGCTGCGGGCGATCAGTTCATCGCCGTGGATCAGGGCGACGGAACAGGCTTCGGTGGCGGTTTCGATGGCGAGCAGGTTCATGGTTTCTCCATGATAGCGGCTGACGGCCCGGACGAGGTCGGTACGTATGCGTACCAGTCGATGCGCCGGGTCAGGTACATCATCAGCGCCACCATCGCCAGCAGCACCAGGGCGCCGATCAGCAAGGCGTATTGCTCGGCCGCGATCAGGCCGTACAGCATGGCGTAGATCAGGCCCAGCACGCCGCCGAGCAGCACGCCGGCGCGACGGGCATGCAGCACCGCCGTCGCATAGCCACCCACGATCAATACCAGCGCCGTCGCAGCCAGCGCATAGGCCGGGCCGAAGCCGATCTGCTCGGACAAGGCCAGCAGCACCACGTAGAACGTCGCCAGCGCCGCCCCCACCAGCAGGTACTGCACCGGATGCACGCGCAGGCGCTTGAGCACCTCGAACAGGAAGAACGCCACGAAGGTCATCGCGATGAACAGCAGGCCGTATTTGCCGGCACGCACGTTGCGCTGGTAGACATCGACCGGCTGGTACAACTGCACGCCGAAGGTGGAGGCATCCAGTGCTGCACTCATGTTGTCGGCATCGGTCCAGTGCTGGCCATAGCTGCGATTGAGGTCGAGCAAATGCCAGCGCGCACTGAAGCCGCCGGCGTCGACCCGGTGCTCCAGCGGCAAGGCCGCGCCGACAAAGCTCGGGTCCTGCCACGGTGCGCGCATGTTCACCTCGGTGCTGCGCGCCAGCGGCAACAATTGCAGTGCCTGCGTGCCTGCCAGCTTGAGCCCGATCTGCACGTTGATCGGCTGGCCGGCCAGGGCTGCCAGATCGATCGGCACCACCACGTTCGGCCACAATCCCAAACGGGTCGTGGATGATTCGAAACGCGCGGGCTTGCCATTGATGCGCAAATCGGTGACCTCCTGCAGCCCGCGCAAGTCACCTATCGGCAGACGCAGCTCGGCCTTGCCGGCCTGCCAGGTGGCGCTGCTGTCGTGCTCGAACTGGGCAAGATCCTGCGGGTTGAAACGGGCATCGAGCTTCACCGTGGCCACAAATACCGGCGCGTTGTAGATGCCGTAGCTGCGCGTCTGCACCGCCATCGCCACATCCATCTTCAGGCTGTCGGCCAGCATGCTCTCGCTGCCTGCCTTCAGCTGGTAGGGCTGGTTTTCGCCTGCACTGACCTGGCGCATCGTCGGCACCACCAGCACCGGTCCGCCCAGCACCTCGTTGCCGCCCCAGCCCTGGGCGATCTGTGCGATTGCCTGCTGACGCAACTGCTGGCGCTCGCGTACCAGGCCGCTCACCTGCAACAGCGGTATCGTCATCAGCAACGCCAGTATGCCGACGCCAAGCACTTTGGCGGTTACGGTCTGTGTCCATGAACCCATCACACGCTCTCCCATGGCTGGAGCATCGATGAAAGCAGCCGCAGCGGCGGTTGTGCAGGCAGGGACGGGCCGCCAGGTGGCCGGAATATGGCTCCGGGCTGTCGATGCAACTTCAGGTTGCGGGCGCGGTCTCCTGCTGAGCCCCGCCGCGATGCCGGCATCCATGCAGATCGAGGGAAGCATGCACAAGATCGCCAGGTTCCTGACCCGCAACCGCGGCTCCATCGTGTTCCTGCTGTGCATGGTGATGTTCCGCAGCGCGATCGCCGACTGGAACGTGGTGCCCACCGGATCGATGCAGCCGACGATCGAGATCGGCGACCGCATCCTGGTCGACCGGATGGCTTACGACCTGCGCCTGCCGCTGACCCACATCAACCTGCTGCATCTTGCCGATCCGCAGCGCGGCGATATCGTGGTGCTCGATTCGCAGGCCGCGCACGAACGCCTGGTGAAGCGCGTGATCGGCCTGCCGGGCGACCGGATCGCCATGCGAGACAATGTGCTGGTCATCAATGGCAAGCCGGCGCGTTACTCGGCCACGCTGCGCAGCGGCATCCATGATGATGCCTACGCACCTGCCCGCTACGAGATCGAACGCTATGGCGACATGCGCCATGCCATCCGGCTGTCATTGAACCGGCCCAGCCCGGCCAGTTCGTTCGGCCCGGTGACGATTCCGCGCGGCCAATACCTGCTGCTGGGCGACGATCGCGACAACAGCATGGATTCGCGCTATTTCGGCTACTTCCCGCGCAACGAGATCCTGGGGCGTGCACGCCATGTGTTGCTGTCGCTGGATCCGGCGCACCATTACCTGCCACGCTCCGACCGCTTCGGCGCGGCCCTGGATTGAACGCTCAGTCGTGCGCCACCTCGGTACCCTGATGGAAAACGATCTTCCAGCCATCGGGCGTATCACGCCAGATGGTCGTGCGCCGTGTGCGGCGCTTGCCCTGCAGCAAGGTATAAGCAAGCAGATAGGTATCGGTGGCCAGGCGCATGCAATGGAAACCAGAAGCTTCCCATGCGTCGGGCTCAACCGGGCCGCGCCGCGAATCGACCACGTCCAGCACATGTTCACGGCTGTAGCGGCGGCCCGAAGCGCCCACTTCCCAGAAATTTTCGTCCGTCATCCGTTCGCAATCAAGACGACTGCCAGCGAACTCCGGGCGATGAAAAATCGGCTCGCGTCGACGCAGTTCGTGCAACACATGCTGCAGGTCGGGCGGCGTGACCAGGTCCGGTTCACCCGGCTCGCGCCTGCTCATGTCACCGGCCCGCCCTCGGCGGGATCACCTCTGGACGGCGTCAGCTCCAGCGCCATCACGATCGCATCCTCGCGTCCGTCGCGCGCCGGATAGTAACGCGGCCGTCGCCCGATCTGGAGGAACCCGACCGACTCATACAGCGCCTTCGCCAGCGGGTTCGACGGGCGCACTTCGAGATACACGCGCTGCGCGCCATTCCAGCGTGCGATGTCCAGCAGGCGCCCCAGCAGGTGGCGACCCAAGCCACGCCCGCGATGATCCGGCGCGATGCATACGTTGAGCACGTGCGCCTCACCTGCCCCGGCCGAGAGAATGCCGTAGCCGGCCACGACCTCGTCCACGCACAGTACCCAGCACGGGTGACCGGCCTTGACGCAGTCGGTGAAGATGCCGGCCGACCAGGGAAACTCGTACGAAATATTTTCCAGTGCACTCACCGCCGGCAAATCCTCCATGCGCATCGCGCGCACCTGGATCACCGGCTTGATCACCGCCACCATCACAGTCAGCCCGCCGAACCGGCCAAGGCACGACGCAGGGTGCGCAACGCACCCCACAACCGCCGCTTGGCATCGGCACGGGTCAGCAGCAGCGCCGGCTCGTCGGCAAGCACGATCTGCGCCTGCTGCATCGCCGCCGCCGGCAAGGCCCGACCCAGCGCATGGGCCTGCGCTTCACCGAGCACCAGATACGTGCGCGCCAGCGGCACCCCGCCCGCAAGCTCGCCCTTGCTCACCGTGACCCGCGCCGCACGCGCCAGTGTTGCGCCGCACGCACTCAGCGCCCGCCCGAGCAAATCCAGTTCGCGTGCACTGCTGCCATCGGGCAATACCACCACGCACTCCACCAGATCGGATGCGGGTGCCGCGCCCGCGCCATTTTCGGTTCGGACGGCAGGCACGCGGCGCACCCAGGGCGTCAGGCCCAGTGCATGCAGCACCCGGCTGCGGTGATCGGCATGTGCCGGCGGGTGGGTATTCACGACATTCATGTTGGGTTGCGCCGTGCCCGGCGTCGATGCGTGGCCAGTCTCCAGATCGTCCATACCGGTCCGGACAACAAATAAAGCGTGAAACCGACGAACAGCACCCGCGCCGTATCCAGGATCAGCAGCGCCAGCAGAAGCACCGCCGCCACCATCCAGCCGAACGACACATTGCCGCGCTCGCCAACCGGCAACGACTTGAAGCTGAAATAGCGGAACCGGCTGACCATCAACAGCCCCGTGACCACCATGATGACCGGGCTGACGAAACAGAACTCGCTGCCGCTCAAGCCGAATTTTTCCACGCTCCATACAAACGACATGCACACCGCCGCCGCCGCCGGACTGGCCAGCCCCTGGAAATAGCTCTTGTCCGCCACCCCGGCCTGGGTGTTGAACCGCGCCAGCCGCAACGCGGCGCAGGCGGCATAGATGAATGCGCAGGCCCAGCCCAGCTTGCCCCACAACGGGCCGAACTCGCGCAGCGCCGACAATGACCACGCATACATCACCAGCGCCGGCGCCAGGCCGAAGCTGACCAGGTCGGAGAGCGAGTCATACTGCACGCCGAACTCGGTTTGCGTGTGCGTCATCCGCGCCACCCGGCCATCCATGCCATCCAGCACGGCGGCGAAGAACACCGCCACCGCCGCATCGGTGTAATGTCCACCCATGCTGGCGATGATCGCGTAGAAACCTGCAAACATCGCCCCCGTGGTCACCAGGTTCGGGAGCAGGTAGATGCCCCGGTATCGGGGCGTACGGACGGGCTCAGGCTCACTCATGAATCAGTACCGTGACGGGATGCGCGAAGTGTAAACCATCGCCTGCTTGAGTCCGGGGCGCCACAATAGTTAACTAGGGGTCTGTATGGTTCAGGTCGGACCTGCCCGCGAATTCGACTGAGCAGTTCACTTCCTGCCGATGTGCGAACCATGGAACCGCCATGGATTCCCGAATCGTCAGTGACTGTCCTCGCACAGCCGAATGCTCGACCCGACCATCAAGGCCAGACAAACTCTTGGGATCTACCGCCTTTTCATTGAAATGGAGAACGCACATGCATCGTCTGCTGATCGCCGTGGTGCTGCTGATGCTGGCCCCGCTGGCCACCGCCCAGGTCTACAAATGGACCGACGCCAGCGGTACCGTGCATTATTCCGAAGCACCACCCGCCAAGGGCATCCGCTTCAGCAAAGTGACCACCACCGGCACGGTGGAGCCGCTGACCAAGCCACCCGCCGCCGCTGAAGCAGGGGACAGCAGCAAAACCAGCCATGAAACCATGCCCATGGCTGACACGCCGGCCAACCGCAAGTCGTTGTGCAGCTCGCTCGAAGCCAACCTCGCCACGCTCCGCGGCAGCGGCCCGGTGGTGATGCAGAAAGACGGCAAGACAACCGCACTCGACGACACCCAGCGCAAGCAGCAACTCGACACCACCCAGTCCCAGTACGACCAGTACTGCAAGGGCTAGAAGCCTGGCGGGCCGTGCCCGACCGGAATACGGCCGCAGCGGCCGGCAGTTCGCGGCCGCACGAACCGCCCACGGCTGATCCACGGCGCGG
This sequence comes from Rhodanobacter sp., assembly GCA_035564915.1. GTDB lineage: Bacteria > Pseudomonadota > Gammaproteobacteria > Xanthomonadales > Rhodanobacteraceae > Rhodanobacter. Next base: position 2,327 of record DATMTH010000110.1, on the reverse strand, counting down.
CCAGCATCGTGCCGACGGTACCCGCGCGGGTCTCCGGCAACGCCGGCGGGCCGCTACAATACCGGTTTTCCCTCTTGCTGGAATTGCCCGCATGCGCCTCAGCCAATTTCATCTGGCCACCGTCAAGGAAGTACCCGCCGACGCCGAAATCGCCAGCCACCGGCTGATGCTGCGCGCCGGCATGATTCGCCGGCTGGCGTCGGGCCTGTACACCTGGAGCCCGCTGGGCCTGCGCGTGCTGCGCAAGGTCGAGCATATCGTGCGCGAGGAAATGGATCGCGCCGGTGCCATCGAATTGCTGATGCCCTCGATCCAGCCGAAAGAGTTGTGGCAGGAAACCGGCCGCTGGGAGAAATTCGGCGGTCAGCTGCTGAAAATCAAGGATCGCAAGCAGCAGGAGTTCTGCTACGGGCCGACCCACGAGGAAGTGATTACCGATTTTGCCCGCAACGAGCTGAAAAGCTACAAGCAACTGCCGGTCAACTTCTATCAGATCCAGACCAAGTTCCGCGACGAAATACGTCCGCGTTTCGGTGTCATGCGCGCGCGTGAATTCCTGATGAAGGATGCTTATTCATTCCACCTCAGCCAGGAATCGCTGGCCGAGACCTACGCCGTGATGTACCAGGCTTATGTGCGCATTTTCACGCGCCTTGGACTGGGTTTTCGCGCGGTTCAGGCCGATACCGGCGCCATTGGCGGCAATGCCAGCCATGAATTCCAGGTATTGGCCGACTCCGGCGAGGACGCGATCGCATTTTCCGACGGCTCCGATTATGCCGCCAACCTGGAAAAAGCCGAGGCGCAGGCACCGACGGGCAACCGCCCGACTCCCGCCGCGACCCTGCAGCGAGTGGAGACCCCAACCCAGAAAACCATCGCCGACGTCGCCGACTTTCTCGAGGTTTCGCCACGGCAATGCGTGAAGACCCTGCTGGTGCGGGGTCGTGACGGCCTGGTGGCACTGTGCCTGCGCGGCGATCACGAGATCAACGAGGTCAAGGCCGGCAAGCTGGACGAGCTGCCGGGCGTGTCGGTGCTGGCCAGCGAGGAGGAAATCCTGGCGGCCTGCGGCAGCAAGCCCGGCTTCATCGGCCCGGTCGGCCTGCCCGACGCCATCCCCGTCATCGTCGATCGCGATGCCGCGGTGCTGGCTGATTTCGTCTGCGGCGGCAACACCGGCGGCACCCACTTCACCGGTGCAAACTGGGAACGCGATGCCCGCATCAGCCGCGTGGTCGACCTGCGCAACGTGGTCGAGGGCGACGCCGCACCGGATGGTCATGGCGTATTGCACATCGCCCGCGGCATCGAGGTAGGCCATGTATTCCAGCTCGGGCGCAAATATGCCGAAGCTCTCGACGCCAGTGTCATCGACGAGACTGGCAAGCCGCAACTGATGACGATGGGCTGCTACGGCATCGGCGTGAGCCGCATTGTCGCTGCCGCCATCGAGCAGCGTCACGATGACGCCGGCATCATCTGGCCCGAGGCGATGGCGCCGTGGCGTGTGGCGGTGTGCGTGATCAATCCGAAGAATGCCTCGGCCGCAATCAACGAAGCCGCCGAAGCGCTGTACCAGGCATTGAATGCGCGAGGCATCGAAACCGTTCTCGACGACCGCGGGCTGCGCCCCGGCGGCATGTTTGCCGACATGGAGCTGATCGGCATTCCACATCGCGTGGTGGTCAGCGAGCGTGGTCTTGCCGCAGGCACGCTGGAATACCGTGCGCGCGGGGAAAGCGAAAACCGCACCTTGAGCCAGGACGAACTGTTCGCACTGCTCGCCTGAATAGCGCCCGATGCGGCGAAAAACGGCAGGCCGCCTGATGCGGCCATGCTGCAAAAGAAACACGTCGAATAACAGAAAACCGGATGACTTGATAATCACGCTTTGCAAGAGTGATTAACCATCCAGCACTGCGAAACTTTACAAGGATTCAACCAATAAGCGAGAATGACCATGCAAATCTGTCAACCGTGTCAGGCGCCGCATCATTAATATCCCCACCCAGTCGCCGACATTCACTCCCGGAGTTCAGCATGGCCATCGATATCAAGAATCTCAATCACAATCAGCTCAATGACCTGATCGCCAAGGCACAGATCCGCCAGACCGAAATGCGCAAGGAGAAGGTGGTCAAGCTGCGCGAAAAGATTCATGCGCTGATCAAGGCCGAGGGTTACGCCTTCGAGGACATTTTCGGAAGCACCCGTGGCAAGGCCAAGCGCACCGGCAGCCCGGTCGCACCGAAGTACCGCAACCCGGCCAACCCGGCGCAGACGTGGTCTGGTCGCGGCAAGCGTCCGCACTGGTTCAACGACGC
>DATMTH010000109.1:0-18833 GCA_035564915.1 Rhodanobacter sp. | reverse complement strand
CGATCACCTGCAGCTTCTCGGCCACCATCGCGCGCAGCGTTTGGACGTCCGTGATGTCATTGAGCGCTGCGTGATCCATGGTCACGCAGCGTAACGGGTCACACGCGTTTTTCAAGCGGCAAGTGCGCACTCAAACGCTGCGGAAACCGGGACGGAGGAAGTTAAATGTCACCGCCCTCGCTTTCGTCACGGCTCGGCCGCCCGGGACGGCGCACGCTCACCGGTCGTCCCAAGGTCTTTTCTGCCATGGCCTGAAAGCGTTTGCTGCCAAAGGCGCGTTCCTGTTGCAGGTGCCGACGGATGGCGATCAGTTCGTTGTCGCTGACGCCTTGAGCCAGCCACGTCCGGTAGGCCTCGGCGCGTAATTGCCGTGTATCTCCCATTGCCATGAAACAGTCATGCGGCGTCACCAGGGGATCCTCGCAAAGTGCCAGGTTGGCATGCACGCTGGACCAGTGGTGATGTTCGGGCTTCTCGACCATCGCGGCACGGACCGGGTTGAGCTCGATATACCGATAGGCGGTGAGCAGATAGCGATCCGAGTCAACCAGGCAGGACTTGAAGCGACCTTCCCAAAGTGTTCCGGTGCGTCGATGGCGTCGGTTGAATCCGGTGACGTAGGCCTGACCGAGTTGGCGCATCGCCAGGGACACTTTCCCCGGCTCGCCGGAACTGACGAGGAGGTGCACGTGGTTGCCCATCAGTACGTAGGCGTGAATCTCCAGGTCGTGGCTTCCTGCGCTCTCGCGCAGCAGACGGAGATAGTGCCGGCGGTCGTCATCGTCCAGAAAGATCGCGCATCGATTCACTCCGCGCTGCGTGAGATGCAGTGGAACTCCGGGGATTTCCAGACGAGCTTGGCGGGGCATGTCATTGGCCGGAAACGAGACTGCCTCAGTGTCGACATGCTGAGCGGCGAATCGCATCGGCGGGACGACCTGTGATGGGTAGGCGCGAGCCGGCCCTGAAGGTGGTTAACTTCCTCCGTCCCAGTTTCCGCAGTTTCCGTCCCAGGCAAGTGCTGTTCATCCTGTTGGCTTTTCCACCTGGCGGCGGTTGACGTTTGACTGCCGTGGCGATGATGATCCTGTGCATCGCGGGATTTTCGACAAAGGGACGGCGCCATGACGACGGATAGTGTTGAAGAACGGCTTGCGGTAGTGGAAAAGCGCCTGGCTCAGATCGAGAATCGCCTCGATGTGCGATTTGTCTGGCCGGAATCGTCACGCACGATGTCGCCCGAACCGGAACCATCGCCAGCTCGTGCGCGACAGGTCCAGCCGCCGCCTGTGCCGCTGCAGCCCCGGCAACAGACACAGGCAACCGTCACAGCATCGGCGGCGGTCAGGTCGGCCGTGCCGGGGCAAAGCGCACCTGCTCGCGCTGCGTCGGCCCGCAACCAGGCGGTGGCACCCGGCAGCTCTTCATTCGCTACGAGCATCCTGGGGTGGGGTGGTGCAGCGGCCTTCGTCATGGCGACTGCCTACCTGATCCGCCTGGGCATCGACAGCGGATGGCTGACGCCGCTGGTACAGATCGCCGCGGCCGTGGCGGGAGGGCTGTTGCTGATGGTCGCGGGTTTTCGACTGCGCGACTCCAACCCTCGTTACGCAGGTTATCTGCCGGCATGCGGCATCGTGATTCTGTTTCTCGCGATCTACGGCGCGCAGCTCTTCTACGGGTTGATCTCCGCGAAGTCGGCGATCCTGTTCGTCATCGGCGTATGCGCCTTGTCCCTCTGGTTGTGCCGGGTCTTCGCCAGCGACCTGTATGCCTTGTTCGCGGTGGCGGGTTCCTATTCCGCGCCATTCCTCCTGGCCAGCGCGGGAGGCTCCATCACCGACCTGGTGATCTACTACTCGGCCTGGAGCGTGGTGTTCAGCATCTACGCCATCTGGTGCGGTTGGCGCCTGATCTACTTGCTCGCGCTCTATCTTGCGCTGATCGGGTTCGACGCGGTGTGGCAGACGCATGCGCCGAAGGAGTGGCTCGCGGCGCTCTCGTTCCAGACCGTGCAGTTCGTGATTTTCGGCATCGCCACCGTGGCGTTCTCGGTGCGCCGGCAGCAACCGCTGGACGAGGCTGCCGCGTTGCTGCACCTGCCTCCACTGCTGCTGTTCTATGCGCTGCAATACCTTGTGCTGAACCAGCACGTGCCCGGCCTGGCAGCATGGGTTTCGTTCGCCAGCGTGGCGGCGGTGGGCTTGCTCTACCTGGTCGCGCGCCGGATGTCGCAAGAGCCGCTTCCGGGCGGCGAATTGCTGCTGTGGTGCTATCTCGCCGTGGTGCTGTTTCATGCCGGATATCTGGAGGCGTGGCCGAGCGACTGGGCGCCATGGGCGAGCTTCATTCTCGTGCCTGTCGCATTCTGGATCACGCTGAAACGCGAAGGCGGAGCGTTGCCGATGTGGGCATTGTGGGCGGCGGTGGGAGGGATCTTCCTGCTCAACTACGTTCGGGTCGTCGGTGATTTCAGGCTTGCCCATGTGCCGGGGCACTACCTCCTGGCCAGCGCCTATGCCGCGATGCTCTATCTCGGGTACGTATTGGTTTCGCGCAAGGAAGCGGGGCGTGAAACGAGAATGCTGCTGGTCTACGCCGGCCATGCCAGTGCCATGGCGGCGGCAGTGCAATTGCTGGGCGCGCCGATCGTCGTATCCACCGCCTGGGGAGTGCTTGCACTGGCATGCCTCGGCATCTCCATGGGGCGCAGTGACCGCCTGCTCGGCCAGTCCTCGCTGTGGGTATTTGGTGCCACCGCGGGCAAGGTGCTGCTCTACGATCTGAGGGGTGCGCAGCCTCTTGCGCGCATCATCAGCCTGGTCGTGCTGGGCGTGACGTTCTACATCGGCGGGATGTTCTACCAGCGATTGGCAGCGGATCGGAGCACGGTCTGATCAGGCCCCAAAGAGCAAGGTGGGTCATGGCCACTTTGCCGGGCAGTGGAAGTTGCCCGGGCCGGCATCGGCAGCAGAACGTGTCGACCCATCGGATCTTTCAGTGCGCGCTCACAGGCAAAACAGGCACCGGTTGTCCCGATCCCGACACATGGCGATCTGCAAGCCGGGAGTGAACCTGCATGACTTCTTGGCCCATGAGCGGCAAGAGGTGCGGGCGGTCATTCGCACGATGACGTCAGGCTTTTGCGCTCTTGCCTGTGACGGAGCACCGCCCGGCTTCTTTCGGGGTGTGCTGATGCTTGCCAAGAAGCTCGACCAGCCGCGACTCGCATGGGGAAAGGTCATGACCCCGTCGTTGCGATACCACGAACGTGAGCGGACCGAGGTGCCAGGCACGGCGTTCAAGTTCGACGAGCTCGCCGCTTTCCAGATCCTCGCCGACGAGGTGTCGCGGCATGTGCCCCCAGCCGAGACCCGCCTTGAGCAGATCACGCTTGGCACCGAGATCATTGACCAGCCACTGGCGCTTGCCGGCAACTCCCTGCTGGGTCTTTTCCGCCTGCGGCTGGTTGTCGGTGACGACGATCTGGACATGCCGACCGAACTCGTCCAACGGGGTCGGTTCCGGCGTCGAGGCGAGCGGATGGGATGACCCGGCTACCGTCACCATCTCCGCCTCGCACAGCCAGTGGCGCTCGATCGCGTCCGGGTTCACCGCCGGCACGTTCTCGACCGTGACGGCCAGCGCGCACACTTTTTCGAGCACCAGTCTCTCGCCGCCCTGCATGGTCGTGATGCGCAGGTTGATCGCCGCGGTGGGGAACTCCGCTTGCAGCGTCCGCAAGCCGTCGATCAGGTGGGCGCGCGGGAAGTAGACATCGATCGCCACCGAAAGCTGGGGCGCGCCGGCTCGGACGATCGAGCCGGCGCGGGTCTTCATTTCTTCGGTGCGTGAAATCACCGCCCGCGCGTCCGGCAACAGGCTGCGTCCCGCCGTGGTGAGCTGCGCCTTGCGGGTGTTGCGATCGAACAACTCGACATCGAATGCGCTCTCCAGCGCCTTGATCGCGTGGCTGATGGCCGACTGCGCGCGACCCAGTTTCCGCGCGGCACCCGAGAAGCTTCCCTGGTCGCATACCGCCACGAACGAACGCAGTTGGTAGATGGTGACGTTGTAGAGCATGCATATCCAATAACTAGATCGTATTAAGCAATATTTCGTCAATTGTCTTGATGTGTCAATGGGTCCATGTTGGTTTCCACATTTCAACAAAGAACCGATGGTGCATGACATGAACAGACTGAATGGAAAAACCGCGGTGATCACCGGGGGCGCTACCGGCATCGGCCGTGCCGCGGCAAAACGCTTCATCGAAGAGGGCGCTTTCGTCTTCATCTTCGGCCGCCGGCAGGACGTGATCGACGCCGCCGTGGCCGAGCTCGGGCCCAACGCGCGCGCTGTGCGGGGCTCGGTCTCCGATCTGGCCGACCTCGACCGACTCTACGCGGCGGTGAAGGCCGAGCGCGGAACCCTGGACATCGTGTTCGCCAATGCCGGGACGGGAAGCCTGCTTCCGCTCGGCGAGATCACCGCCGAGCAGATTGACGAAACCTTCGACACCAATGTGAAGGGTACGACCTTCACGGTGCAGAAGGCGCTGCCGCTGATGGGCCAGGGCGGCTCGATCATCCTCACCGGATCGAGCGCCGGCACCACCGGCGCGCCGGCCTTCAGCATCTACAGCGCGAGCAAGGCGGCCGTGCGCAACCTCGCGCGGACCTGGGCGGAGGACCTGAAGGGCACCGGCATCCGGGTCAACGTGCTGTCGCCCGGACCGACGGCGACCGAGCTGGCGAAGGCAGCGGTGGGCGAGGAGGGCATGAAGGTCTTCGCCTCGATGAACCCGCTCCAACGCATGGCCGAACCCGTCGAGATCGGCGCGGCGGCTGCCTTTCTCGCGTCGTCGGACAGCAGCTTCATGACCGCCAGCGAGCTCGCCGTCGACGGCGGCCTGGCACAAATCTGACGCGTCACGTCCGGCCGGGCACTCCATTCGATTGTCCGGAGTGACTCAAAGGCGTGCCAAACCCAAGGAGAACATCATGAGTTACGCAATTATCGGTTTCGGCAAGATCGGCCAGGCCCTGGCCAGGGCATTTGCCCGCAACGGCATCGAAGTATCCGTTGCCACCACGCGCGACCCGGCAAGCTTTGCCGCCGCCGCGGCCGCGATCGGACCCACGGTCATTCCCAAAAAACTGGCGGACGCGGTCAAGGCGGACATCGTCTTTCTGGCCGTCCATTTCGAGTCGCACCCGGATGTCGCCAAAGTGCTGCCGAGCTGGAAGGGCAAGACGATCATCGATGCGATGAACACGTTTGCCGATCCGGTCGCCGAGCTCGCCGGCCTGCCGTCCTCGGCCTTCGTTGCCAAGGCCTTTCACGGCGCCAGGCTCGTGAAGGGCTTCAATCACCTCGCCGCCGGCACGCTCGCCGAAGATCCGAACGTCCCGGGCGGCCGCCGGGTGGTGTTCCTCTCGAGTGACGATGAAGGAGCCACGGAGACGGTGGCGACACTCGCCGAACAACTCGGTTTCGGCCCCGTCAAGCTCGGGAAGCTTGGGGAAGGTGGTGCGCTGGTGCAGGCACGCGGCAAGAGCTGGGGGCCGCTGATCTTCCAGGATCTGTTCAAGAAAGAGCGATGAGCGCGCCAGGGCGACCACGGCCGGATCGTGATCGTCCCGGCGCCCGAATCACGGTTCCGAAACCATCAATCCATCTGCAAGGAAACATCTCATGTCCCACAAACTCGATTTCTCGAAAGAACTCATCGGCCGCCGCGCCCTGGTCACCGGAGGCTCGCGTGGCATCGGCGCGGCCATCGCGCAGCGCCTGCTCGATGCCGGCGCCAAGGTCGTCGTCGCTGCCCGTACACCGACCAACGATATCCCTGCCGGAGTGACATTCGTCGCTGGCGACGTCAGCACCAACGAAGGCGTGGAGGCGATCGCGACAAAGGCGCTTGCGGCACTCGGCGGTCTCGACATTCTGGTGAACAACGCCGGCGGTGCGAGCGCGTTTCTGGAAGGCTCATCGACGATCCCCGACCAGGCGTGGCACGACAGCATCGCGCTCAACCTGTTCGCCGCGATCCGCCTCACCAACGCTGTCCTCCCGGCGCTGCATGCATCGAAGACCGCTGCCGTCGTGAACATCTCTTCGGCGGCCGCGACGATGCCGTTCGGTCCCTTTGCGCACTACGGCGCCGCAAAGGCGGCGCTCAACTACTACTCGCGCACGCTCGCGATGGAACTGGCCCCGAGCGGCATCCGGGTAAACGTCGTGTCGCCCGGCGTCATCGCGACGCCGGGCTCCGAGGAGTTTGCCAGGGCGACTCCGGGATTTTCCGCCGACGATTGGCTGCGGAACATTCCGCTGGGCCGCATCGGCGCCACCGAAGACATCGCCGAGGTCGTCGGCCTGCTCGTGTCGGACCGCGGCAAGTTCCTGACCGGCGCGAACTACCCGGTCGATGGCGGCATGACGGCGCGTTGACGAACGTGCGCCTCGCGTGCGGATGGGTGAATTGCGGCCTTTTCCATCCGAGGGGCTGATCACAGGGATATCGAACCCCCGGACCGCAAAGCGGTCCGGGGGAAACAGGCGAGCCTCGGCCGCGCTTCCGTGCGGTCCTGGCTGTTGCCTGGTCGACTTCCCTCATGACCGGGATCCGGAAAGATAGTCGAATGATCTCCCGGCCCATCGGCGCCACGGTTGAAAGCCGCCGAGTGGCCTTCGGACTCTCGGGAATCGCGCATGTCCCGACGCCAGTTTCTGCCGCAAGCTGCCGCCGCTTTGGCCATGGGCCGCCGCGCCGCCATGAAGCCACAAGGCCGCAGGCGTTGGCGTTCGCACTCGCCGATTCTCCAGCCGGTCGTGCGAGCTGCAATGCGGAGCACTTCCATTGCTGGAGGGGTCATGTTCCGGAGCGGTCATGGCAATGACCTGCTCAAGACATTCCGTTGGACATGCTGGTCGATAACGTGATGGCCTGCAGGACGACAGAACGATCGGGTCGTCCATGCGTCATGACTGCGGCGGCTGCCACTTTCGAACCGGACTTCTCCAGGTGATCATGGCCGAACCGGCAACACGGCCGCGACCGGCGGAAGCACCGACGTTCTCGTCGAGGGTTGCACGTACGGATTGCTGTCGATGACTTTGCAGCCACCCGGTTGGTCGCGCCCGATTGCGTGCGTCGGGCTGGGTGACGCTGCCCCCATTGCCGGCGACGCACTGCCGGAAAGCAGCAACATCCGAGGCCGGATGAAACCGCAGCCGGCACGATGGAAGTCACGCCGAAGCCTGGCTCGGGGTGGACCTTCTCGCGAACGGCGACTCGAACCTTCGTCGTGCAGCGACGCCAGTCCGTCATACTTGCCTCAACCCAGGAGCAAATATGGAAACGATCCACGTAGTACAACCCTTCGACCAGGCGAAGAATGGCCTGAAGCCAGGCCAGGTCCTGCAGTTCAAGACGGCTGATGAGGCAGCGCGCAGGGCAGCGCTGCTGGCCGGCAAGCATGCCGGCGTGGTCGCTTACAGCATGGACGTGGACGAGGACAGCGGCGACTACGGCACGCCGCGCGTGCTGTTCCAGTCGGGGGACGTGCCCGAGCTTTGATGGGGCGAATCGGTCCACTCGATGCCGTGCCGATGCCGCGCGGCCGCAGGGCCCCGGGGCGGCTATCATGGCGTCATGTCCAGGCTGCTCATGAACTTGCGTAACGTGCCCGATGACGAGGCCGACGATGTGCGCGCGATGCTCGACGAGCAGCAGATCGCGTTCTACGAAACCAGACCCAGCATCTGGGGAGTGTCGGCCGGGGGAATCTGGATCACTGAAGACGCGGCCTTCGCCGATGCCAGACGCGCGATGGACGACTACCAGCAGCAGCGTGCGGCCCGAGCCCGTGCCGAATACGCCGCTGCCAAGCGCGCCGGCACCGCCGACACGTTCCTCACGTTGCTGCGTGCACAGCCGGCGCGCGTCGTGATGAGCTTGCTGGGCATACTCTTCGCGCTGGCTCTGGTGGCGCTTCCGTTTTTCCTGTTGCGCGGGTAGCAGCGCAAGCAGGGAAAGAAGATGCGTGAAACCGGTGCGGAGCAAGTCGAACGAGGTTCGCTTGGCTTGTCCCGGCGCGATTTCCGATTTCCGGGATCGACCGCCAGGTACAGTGGAGCGTGCCCGGTGCGAACCCGCGCTCGTCCGGCACAGCATGCGATCGGCTTCGGATGCTTCGCGCGATCAAGGCGCACAATGGCGCATCATCCGCCATCGAGCTTCGCGTCGCCGCCATGAAGAAAGCACTTCTCTTCGGAGCCACCGGGTTCATCGGCTCGCAACTGTTGCCGCTGTTGCTTGCCAGCGACGGCTACGACCGCGTCACCATCGTTGTCCGGCGCGACCCGGGCCTGGCGCATGCGAAGTTGGTGACCCTCGTCGGTGACCTTGACTCGCTGCCCGCGCTGGCCGAACGAATCGACGCGGATGACGTCTTCATCGCCCTGGGCACGACCAAGGCCAAGGTGCCCGACGAGGCCGCCTACTACCGCATCGACCACGATTACCCGGTGCGGGCGGCCGCGGTCGCGCAGGCACGCGGTGCGACGGGCGTCTTCCTGGTCTCGGCCGTCGGCGCGAACGCGGATTCGCCGGTGTTCTACCTGCACACGAAGGGCGAGACCGAGCGCGACGTCATCGCGTTGGGCATCGCACGCACGCATATCTTCCGACCGTCGCAGCTGCTCGGTCAGCGCGAAGAGCGCCGGCCGCTCGAGCGCTTCATCATCGCGGCGTGGCCGGCGATCGACTGGCTGCTGGTGGGCGCCGCGCGCAAGTACCGGGGCATCGCGGGGGACGATGTGGCGCGAGCGATGGTGCGCGCCGCGCGTGAGGGAGTGACTGGCACGAATGTCCACGAGTGGGCTGACATGAAGGCGCTGGCGTCGCGCTGAGTCAAAGGCGATGCCGGAGATGCGGCACTACTCGAAGAACAATGTCGAAGCGCTGTCCAGCTCGTGGATGTTGTTCGAAGGTGAGTTGTCCGGCCTGAAGCGTACCGAGAAGATTGGCGACTTGATGGATCGCCAGGGGCAACTGCACGATGTGCTGGAAGCGATGATCACCGACCTGGAAGAAGTGCTGGAGAAGATGCAACCCCAGGCATCTGACGAGTGAGCTCGTTCGTGGCGAGTCAGGCTCGGCCGGGTCAAGGCTCCTTGCCCGAGAATGCGCGAACCCGACCCGCTGAAACGATGCAATGGCTGACTTCCGATTGCTGCGCGACATCACCGGAGGTCGTGCCTTGAACGTCGAGCTGGGGCACGAGGCGATCTCGACCGGGTCGGACGCTGTCCGCCTCGCGACAGGATTCCTGGCCGAGAGTCCGCCGGGCAATAGCTCGGGTTCCTCAAGCAACCAGGCTCGAGCTTCAGGAAAAAGGCGGCGCCAGGGATATGCCGGAGCGCAGATGGGTTGCGCGGACGGGGGTGAAGACCTGCCCGTTCCCGGCGACCATCATCGTCAGCCCTTTCGCGCGGCCTCGATCGCGGCAATGTCGATCCGGGTCATTTCCATCATGGCGTCGAATGCCCGCTTGGCGGCAGCGGGGTCCGGGTCGGTGATCGCGTCCATCAGGGCGCGGGGAGTGATCTGCCATGACAGGCCCCACTTGTCCTTGCACCAGCCGCAGGCGCTGGCGTGGCCGCCGTTGTCGATGATCGCGTTCCACAGGCGATCGGTTTCGGCCTGATCGTCGGTGGCCACCTGGAACGAGAACGCTTCGTCGTGCTGGAAGGCGGGGCCGCCGTTCAAGCCCAGGCATGGAATGCCCATGACACTGAACTCGACGGTCAGGACATCGCCCTGCTTGCCGGCGGGATAGTCCCCCGGAGCACGATGGACGGCGCCCACGCTGCTATCCGGGAACGTGTTGGCGTAGAACGTCGCCGCATCCAGGGCGCTGCCGTCATACCAGAGGCAAACGGTGTTCTTGCTGATCATGCGGGTTCTCCTGGTTCAGAGGGGCGGGGCTGCTTGCACCCGTTTCGATGGACGACGGCTGTGCGGATCGATGCGCAATGACAACCACGGGATCACGCATACTGTGTACAGGGTCATGCCGAAGAGTATCTGCCCGCCCGGTCGTTGATCGCCGGCCACTGGGGTTTTCAGCGTCGTCCTTGCCTGTGGTACGTGCACTGTCGCGGGCACCGGCTTTCACCATGCCACCACGTTGCCGCCCAGCTTTTTCGCTCGATACAGCGCCTCGTCCACCCGCTGCAGCAGGCCGGGCAGGTTGTCGTCGTGCCGAACCAGGGTGATGCCGACGGAAGCGCTGGCCTGCAGCCCCGGCATGACGGAGAGTTCGGCAATGGATTTTCGCAACCGTTCGGCCAGCGCCTGCAGCGAGTGGGTGTCGACCTCCGGCACGGCGACCAGGAATTCATCGCCGCCCCAGCGGGCCACGCATTCGTTCTTGCGCAACAGGTGCTGGCAGCAATGCGCCACCTGCTGCAGCACGCGATCGCCGACGGGATGACCATGGGTGTCGTTGATCGCCTTGAAGTGATCCATGTCGAACATGATCACGCCGGCGGAGGTGTGCCGGGAGAGCGTGTCCTGCAGCACCAGTTCACTGAAACGCCGGTTGTAGATGCCGGTCAGCGTGTCGCGGTTGACCATCGTCTCCATGCGGGCCTGTTCGGAGACCAGGCGCTGGATCCTGCTGTTCAATCCGCGTTGCACCGGTATCAGCACCACGAACAGGAAGAACACCGGTCCGTAGGTCATCAGCAGGTCGGCGCCTCGTGGCGTGCGCAGTTCCTGGGGATGTGCAAACAGGTAGACCAGTACCGGCAATGCCACCAGCAGCCAGCCGAGCACGACCACCGTCACACCTTGCCGGGTCGGCAGGTAGATCATCGCCGTCACCATCAGGATCAGCAGCATCGCCGAGACCGGCGGGTAGCTATCGATCAGCCGCAGCCCCGGCGTCAGGGCCGCCTGCCAGGTGTAGAACCATGCCGGCGCGACCAGGGCCACCAGCCCCGCCAGCAACGCGATGCGCATGATGCCCGCGACACGGTGCGGGCGGCGTATCAACATCACCAGCAAGCCGAGAAAGACCAGGCACATGACCGGCGGAATCACCAGATCCAGCGGTCGGTGCACCGGCGAAAACCACGCGACCAGGGTCGCGGAGCCGGCGGCAAACGAGGTCAGCGACAAGGTGATCATGCTCGCGCTGTGGATGAAGCGTTCGCGGGAGTGGGGCGATGGCATCGTGCAGGAACTCTGGAGCAATGGGAAAAGTGTAGTCCACACCGGTTGGCGTCCGGGCCGATACCCGCTACGGCGAAACCGCCGTCTTCGATCAGCGGCGAGGGGAGCTGTGATCGACCGATATGCGAGTGCCTGTGCGGTATTCGGAGCCGGCAGCCGTCGAGCCGTCGTCGGGGTGCATTGACCCGCGTTGACCTCGAAGTTGTAGAGTGTGCGCTTGCCTTGTGAACCGGGGGATGTCATGCGTGCAATCAGTCTGTTTTTTCCCTTCGTGCTGTTGGCCGCCGCGGCGACCGCGATGGCATCGGACACACCCGTCTCCGGATTTCCACCAAACCTTCCCGCCGCCGATCTCGTCTTGCGCAATGCCGTTGTGGCCAGCCTCGATCCGTTGCAGCCGCAGGCACAGGCCATCGCCGTGCGCGGGGGCCGGATCGAAGCGTTGGGCAGCAACGACGCCATCGCGCACTACATCGGCAAGTCCACCCGGGTGCTGGATCTGCACGGCGCGTTCGTCACACCCGGTTTCATCGAGGGACACGGGCATCTGATGCAGACGGGCGAATCCCTCACCCAGATCAACGTCGGTGCGGCGGCAAACTGGGACGAGATCGTGGCCCAGGTCAAGGCCGCCGTGGCCAAGGCGAAACCGGGGCAATGGATTCTCGGCAAAGGCTGGCTGGAAACCAAGTGGGATCGCGTGCCGCAACCCAATGTCCTGGGGCTGCCGTTGCCGGCCGGCCTTGACGCGGTGTCGCCGAACAATCCCGTGCTGCTCACCACCGCCAGTTATCACGGGGTCTACGCGAATGCGGCGGCCCTGAAGCTGGCCGGCATCACCGCCGCCACCCCGGACCCGGCGGGCGGCAGCATCGTGCATGATGCGCATGGCAACCCGATCGGCATGTTGCGGGACACGGCGGCCGATCCGGTATACGCGGCCTACAGCACGTACCTGAAGCGTTTGCCGGCGGCCGACTACGCCGCGCTGAGAAAGCAGCAGCTGAAGCTCGCCATGCATGACGAGCTCAGCAAGGGCATCACCACCATCGTGGACATGGGCGAGAATTTCCCGACCATCGACTGGCTCAAGCAGCAAGCCGGTGCAGGCCTGCCGCTACGCCTGTACGTCAACGTCGATGGCGAATCGGTATCGTCACTCGACGCCCACCTGGCGCAATACCGCACGGTCGGCTACGCGGACAACCATTTCACCGTGCGCGGCATCGGCGAAGTCCTTTCTGACGGCGCGCTGGGCACGCGCAGCGCCTGGTTCATGAAACCGTACAGCGACGCCCCTGACATCAGCGGCAAGGCCGTCACGCCGATGAGCGAGATAGCGCAGATCGCCAGGATCGCGGCGCGCGATGGCTTCCAGCTTTCCGTCCACGCCATCGGCGATCGCGCCAACCACGAGACACTCGACTTGTTCGCGAAGGTATTCGCCGAAGATCCTGCAGCACATGCCCTGCGCTGGCGGATCGAGCATGCCCAGCACCTCATTCCGGGCGATCTTCCCCGCTTCGCGCAACTCGGCGTGATTGCGTCGATGCAATCGATCCACACTTGCTCGGACGCACCCATGGTGATCCCGCGGCTTGGCCAGGAGCGCGCACGCACCGGCGCCTACATGTGGCACTCGCTCATTCAAAGCGGTGCCATGGTGCTCGATGGCACCGATACGCCGGTCGAGGATACCAATCCGATTCCGACGTTCTATTGCGGGGTGACGCGCGCATACGGGCACGGCAAGACGTTTTTCCCGGAACAGGTCAAGACAAGGGAGGAGGAGTTGCGCTCCTATACCTGGAACAATGCCTATGCGATCTTCGAGGATCATCAGCTGGGCTCGCTGACCCCTGGCAAGCTTGCCGACATCACGGTGTTTTCGGGCAATTTGCTCAGCATGCCGGCAGACCAGATCCTGCGTGCACGGGTGCTGTATACGATTGTCGGCGGCAAGATCGAATATGCACGACCGGGTGCGGCGAACTGGCGCAGCGGGCAGCAGTTCAAGGCGATGCCCGAGTTCAACCACGTCAACTGAGCAGGTTCGTCCAGGCGCCGCAGAAAAGACAAGAGTCAAGGAGGAGTGGCGCTTGCTTGAGCCCGACATCGCCGCGAACGCGGGGATTCCGCGCCTCCGACAGCCTGCGGTCGCCGGATTCCTGCCTTCGCAGGAATGACGAAACCCGGGGCTTTGCGCCAAGCCAGTGCCATTCGAGTCAGGGAGCGTTCCAGCAGCTCGGACTTTGATGGGAGATGTTTGCTTCAGTCACTCCAACCATGGCTGGACTCGCGCTCGATGACGCTGCAGTCAGTCTTCGTATTGGTCGTGCAGGCGCACCCAGCTCATGGTGCCTTCGGTTTCGTTGCGGCCCCTGGGGGCGAGATCCAGCCAGTTGAACGCGCCGACCAGGAGTTCCACCCCGCGGTGGTAAGTCGAGTAGGTATGGAAGATCTCGCCGCCGTCGTCCTTGGCGAAGATGCTGACGCCGAACATGTCCGGGCTGTTGGTGATCGAGGTCAGGCCGTAGTTGTAGCTGGCGCGGCCCGCTGCGCGATCGGCTTCGGTGAACGAGACGCCGAAGTCGTAGTTGAAGTCGCTTTCTGCCGATGACACCCAGCGGAAGGTCCAGTCCATGCGTCGCCGAACCTCCTCGATGCGTTCGACCGGTGCGCGCGACACGGCCGCGAAGGCAAGGTCGGCATGTTCGAAGTGCCGGCGCGCGGCATCGACGTGATCCATCAGCAACGAACACCCCGGGCAAACGTGATGCGAGCCGGGGGCGAGCATGAAGTGATAGATCGCGAGCTGGCTTCGCCGTCCGAACAGGTCACCGAGTTCGACTGCGCCTTCGGGGCCCTGGAAGGTGTGGCGCTTGTCGATCCGCACCCAGGGCAGCCGGCGCCGCTCGGCATGCAATGCCTCGAGCTGGTGGGTCATGGCGCGTTCCTTTTCGAACAGCGCCTTGCGGGCTTCCAGCCATGCCGCGCGCGTGGCGATGGTGGGGGAGTTCATGGCTTGCTTTCCGCAACAGGGCGGTTGCAGTTGACCATCCACTTGGCGCCGAATCGGTCGGTGAGCATGCCGAAACGCAAGGCCCATGATGTTTCGGCGATCGGCATCGTCACCTGGCTGCCTTCGCCGAGTGCCTTGAATACGCGCTCGGCTTCGCCCGGTTGCTCGACGGTCAGCGACACCGCGTTGCCATGGATGCCGGGATACGGCTCGGGGGTCGGCCCGCACCAGTCGGAACCCATCAACACGGCGTCGCCGACCTCGAGGCGCACATGGGCGACAAGATCGCGGGCCTCTGCCGGTAGCGCCTCGTTGCCCGGCATGTCGCCCATGGTCACCTTCATCGTGACCTTGCCGCCGAGGGCGCGGGCATAGAAATCGAACGCCTCTTCGGCGTTGTCCTTGAAGAAAAGGTAGCTGACCAGGTTCATGCGAGTTTCCTCTTGCGGGACGGAAGTGGACACAGCGACGGTGTGTGGCGGAAAGCGATCCCCGTGGTTCAGGCGGCCACGGCGACTTCGGGAAACGGCTCGCGCCATGCGTCGATTTCGCACAGCGTGTCGTGCCAGTGCCGGACGGCGGGGAATTCGGCGAGCGGGATGCGTGCGGGTTCCGCATACGGCAGGGTGATCGCGAGCGCGAAGTCCGCCACCGTCAGCGTCTTGCCGACCAGCCAGCGGCGACCTTGCAGATGGCTTTCGAGGATCGCGGCCAGCCGGCGGAATCCATCCTGCGCACGCGCCACCGCGTAGCCATCGGGTTCGCCAAGATTGAAGCGCGGCTTGATGATGTATTCGAAGTAGAGCTGGCTGGCCACCGGATTGAACTCCTGACCGGCCCAGCTCAGCCAGCGCAGGGTCTCGATCTGGCGATCGTCCTGCGGCCACAGGTCCGAGTCCGAGCGCGCGGCCAGATGACACATGATCGCGTCGGCTTCCCACAACACGCGTGTGTCGTCGACCAGCGTCGGCACCTTGCCGTTGGGATTGAGCGCGAGGTATTCCGGCGTCTTGTGTTCGCCGCGGCCAAGATCGACATAGGCGTACTCGACCGGCGACTGCAGGTATTTTGCGACCGCGCAGGCCTTGCGCGGGGAAGTGACATCGGACCAGTAGAGCTTCATCGGGCGTCTCCTCGGGTGCGGCAAAAGGGGTTCTGGGTTTCCGACAAGGGCGTGGGCATCATGTTTCGTGTGGCGGCAATGGCATCACGCAAGGCCCGCCCGCAAGGCGGTGCAGGCTTGCCGCGGCGGGTTCGCCCATGTCGTCGAGCAGTCGCTGCTGGGTGGCGCACCAGGCGGGCATGGCTGCAACGAGGGCGCGCGCACCCTTGCGGGTGATCGCGGACACGCGCGAACGCGCGTCGGCGGGATCGGTGCGCAGTGTCACCCAACCGTGCTGTTCGGCGACGGCGAGGTTGCGGGTCAGGGTTGTGCGGTCGGCGGAGAGCATCTCGGCCAGTTCGCCAATGGCCTTCGATCCGGCCAGATGCAACGCCGACAGCAAGGTGAACTGGGTGGCGCGCAGGCCATGCGGCCGCAGTGCCTGGTCGAACTCCCGCGTGATGGTACGGGCCGCGCGCCGCGCTGCCAGGCACAGGCAACGGGTGGTGGCAAACAGGGCGGGATCGGGTGTCATGGCACATAGGTGTATATGCACATAAATACTCTGTCAAGGGCCGACGGACACGGCCGTGGGCACCGGACGCCTGCGCCATGGTTCCAAAAGAGACCCAAGCCCGGTTTCCGTCCCGATTCTCAGAGGCACTGGGCTTCGGCCAGGTGATCCCTGACCATGGTGGCCAATACGGGATTGGCGATGCGCAGGACTTCGAACGTGCCGGCAGCGTGCAGTGGTATGGACAGGCTCAGCACCTCGTTTTCCAGTTGCCGGCGACTTGGTTCGTCGGTCGCCGAAAGCAGTTCGCGCGACCGGGTGACAAACAAGGCAAGATCGCTCGCTGCGAGCGTCGCTGAAGATGCCGGTGGGGCGGCGGCCATGCGGGGCTCGGCAGGTCGGGCGGGCGTCCAATGGGCCGGGCCGTCGAGCAGGAATCCTCGCGACCGCAATGCCTGGAAGGCATTCAACAGCCGACCCAGGTGCGTGCCCGATGACGAACGGAAAAGATGGATAGGCATGGCTGACCTCGTGCCGTTTGGGGGCGTTGGATGACGATGAGCCGGGACACCTCAGGCGATTTTCCGGGTGACCGAATCCCGTGCCGAATCGAAGGTGGTTGCGGCATGCACGGCTGTGTCGGGACGGTTGTGTCGCCGGGGAAAAACAGGTGACCGCTGGCACAACCTGCTGTTGCATGTGGAGTGGAAGAGGAAATGCAGGTGCGATTGACTCTTCGTTTGCCGATCGCTGGTTCCGGATGGAGTGCACGTTCCTGGCCGTCGACAACCATGTCGACGAAGTGGATGTCGTTATCGGCAGCGGCAGCGGCAGCGCAGGCTTTCCAGGCCAGGTCGCGCGATGCGACCGGGGCGGTTACTGCAGCGGTCCGTAGGGATCACGCTTGACCAGATTCATGCAGATGCGTCGACGAGTGGGGCACTGGGGTAGCATCCACCCGTTACAGAAGCATGGTTCCCAAGGTCGATACGCAAATCACCAGACAGACAACGAACAGGCTTTTCAGCATGGCGGTTTCGAATTTCATGACGGTTCTCCGGTGACGACAGGGGGCAGGATTTCGTTGATCCTGGAAAGCGCTTGGAAAGCGCTTGGAAAGCACTTGGAAAGCACTTGGAAAGCACTTGGAAAGCATTTGTCATCCAGCAAGGCATGTGCCAACTACGTGCGCCGCTGCTCAAAGCCCTTGTTTCAAGGCTCTCCATCGTCCCGATGCGACCATGCATCGGTGTCCGCGGACAGTTCTCCGTCCGTAGTGTCCGGACAGCCCGCATGGAGAGCACGAAAAACTCGATGACATCGGCCCGATGCATGATGGGCCTGGCTCGAGCATGGGCAGTCGCCGGGCAGGCTGGTCAATCCGGCCGGGGGCGGTTGCATCGACACCGTTTCGAAGAACGGCGATGAGTTGTCTTGTCGTGACGAATGGCAGACGACGGGCCTGCGGACATGTCGAAAGATCAGCGGTGTCATCCCGGGAGAAATCCATGCGACTTCGAACATCTCTCTTCGCGGCGTTCTTTGCATTCGTGTCGTTCGCCACGTCGGCACACGAGAACGACATGCATCACGCAGTCACGGTGCCGATGCAACTGGAGCTCGGCCGCCCCTACATCGATGTCACCCTGGTCGGCACCGGCGGGAAAACGGTTCGGGCGCATGCATGGGTGGATACGGGGGGAGGTGCCATTCTCCTGTCGGCCGGATTGGCCCGGAAACTGGGCCTGGAGGCCACCGGCAAGCCCGTCCGCGAGCAAGGTCACGCACTGGCTCCAGTGCGCGCGCCGGCCTTGCGCATCGGAGGCGAACCGATCAAGTGGGCGAAGGGCGTGGCCTTCATCGCGCTCGACGAAGCAACGATGCTGAGCTCCAGCGATGCACAAATGCAGATCCCTGCACGGGAGCTGCGCGATCATGTGGTGACGTTCAACTATCCGGCTCGTACGTTCTCGGTAGCGGAGCAGGCTCAACCCGATGCTGGAGCACCGATGAAGACGTACATCGGCGATTCCGGCATGCCGGTGGTCTGGCTTTCGATTGCCGACAGGACCGAGGGATTCCTGCTGGATACCGGTGGCCAGTTCACGATGGTTTCAGGGGCGAAGTTGCACGACTGGGGTAGCCGTCATCCGGCGTGGAAACAGGCAGCCGGAGCCTACGGGCCGGCCAACATGTTGTTGCCTCATGAGGATCGCCTGGAGATGCTGCGTGTCGGCGAGATGAAGTGGGGTCCTTTCATCATTCGCGATGTCGGTGCCGTGTCGCGTCCCGCAGGCGTCTATGAAAAGTGGATGTCGCAGATGCTCGGACAAGCAGTGATCGGCTCGATCGGTGGCAACGTGCTGCGTGATTTCTGCGTCACCATTGACTATCCCGCCGGCAAGGTTCATCTGCAACGCGAGGGCTCGTCAGCGCGTCCGCATCCGCCACTGGCCATGGTCGGTGTGACCCTGATCAATGCGCCACATGATGGCTATGACATTGCTGGCACGGCCAACGACGTGCGGGATGTCCATCCCGGCGATCGCCTGATGGCCGTCGACGGCCACGAGGTGACCTCAATGCCCTATTTTCGCGTGGCGGCATGGTTGAGCGGCAAGCCTGGCGAAACACGTAAACTCGCGGTGATCCGTGACGGCAAGGCGATGACCATCAAGGCAAGTGTTCGCAGCGTTTTCTGACCGAAACCGGGGCGAAAGCCGAACTTCCCCGGGGATTTTCGCGACCCGTCTTGCATATGCCGGGGCGGAGGAAGTCACATGGGATTCGCTTGACTTCGTTCCGCTTTTCTCCGCCCTTCTCGGTGTGCGCAACTCGTGTGCAGTTCCACCTGGGTGGTGAAGCGGCGCAGGCTGCCGCATCTGCGCCGCCCAATCGTTTTTGGAGGGGCACTTCAAAATTGAACTCGCCCGGGCACATTTGCAAT
>DATMTH010000108.1:0-6638 GCA_035564915.1 Rhodanobacter sp. | reverse complement strand
TTATTTGTAATTAGCGTTGGAGCCTTGTTTATTACTTCTGCTGCAATTTGGAATATGAGCAAACCCAAGAAGAGTACCAGTGAAAACGAGAGCATGTAGCTTGCGCCCTTGGGCAGGCCTTCCCACTTTGATTTGAACACGAAGCCAAAGACGAAAGTATAGACAACAAGCATGATCAGGGGGTTGAAGAAAGACCATGCGAGCCCAAGAAATGAGCCGCGATAGCGCCCAATGACATCACGTTTCGTGAGCTCCCATACTAGCGAACCGTGTTTTAACAAGACGTGTTCTCCTGCTTCGCCATACCAACCTTTGAACCAACCTTTGATCCCGAGAGCGCAGACGAGAGTTCGAGACGCAAGTCCACCAAATCCTCAACTCCGACCGATAATCGCACCAAGCCATCGCTGATCCCCAATCGTTTGCGATTGGCTGCGGGTACCGACGCGTGAGTCATGATTGCCGGGTGCTCGATCAGGCTTTCCACGCCACCCAGAGATTCAGCAAGAGCAAACAGTTCACAGCGCTCCAGCATGCGGCGTGCCTTCTTCAGGCCGCCCTTGACTTCAATCGTGACAATGCCACCAAAGCCATGCATCTGGCGCTTCGCCAGCGCGTGCTGCGGATGGCTCTTCAGGCCCGGGTAGATCACCCGCTCAATGGCTGGATGCTTCTCCAGCCAACCAGCCAGTTCCAGCGCGCTGGCGCAGTGCTGCCGCATACGCAGGTGCAGGGTCTTCAGTCCGCGCATGGCGAGGAAGGCGTCGAATGGGCCAGCAACCGCACCCACCGAGTTTTGAAGGAATCCCATTTGCTGCGCGAGGCCCTTGTCGTTGGCAACGACGATGCCACCGACCATGTCGGAATGGCCGTTGATGTACTTGGTGGCTGAATGCAGCACCAGATCGGCGCCGTATTCCAGCGGCCGCTGCACGATGGGCGAGCAGAACGTGTTGTCGACCATCAGGATCAAGCCGTGCTTTTTCGCGAACGCGGCAACCTTGGTCAGATCGACCAGCTTCAGCATCGGGTTAGTCGGGGTCTCGGCCCAGATCATCCGAGTATTCGGCTTCAACGCAGATTTCATGGCTGCGGAATCGTTCAGGTCGACGAAGCTGAAGTCCAACCCTGCCGAGCGCCGGCGTACTTTTTCAAACAAACGATAGGTGCCGCCGTAGAGATCGTCCATCGCGATGACATGACTACCTGAATCGAGCAGATCAAGCACCGTCGCCGCTGCGGCCAAGCCGGAGGCGAAGGCAAAACCCGCTACACCGCCTTCCAGATCTGCCACACAGCGCTCATACGCCATTCGGGTAGGATTCTGGCTACGCGAATACTCGTACCCCTTGTGCTTGCCCGGACTCTGTTGCACGTAAGTCGAGGTAGCGTAGATCGGTGTCATGATGGCGCCGGTGCTGGGGTCGGGATGCTGACCGGCGTGGATGGCCCGCGTTCCGAGTCCGTGACGTGAAGCGAGTGTTTTTTTGGTCATGGCAGGCACCGAGTAACGTGACGGTAACTTGGAAAATTCCAAATCGCCGGTAATGAACCAGTCATTATATCCACGAAACCGGGCGCTGCCTGAATGGATAGGGAGGGCAGGTGTCGTCTCACGCCAACCATCGGTTCTATCAGGCGCAGCCGTCATGCGACAATATCCGTTCATGACCTAAATGGAATGCGCAGCCTCTCATGAGAACCCTATTCGTCACCGGCGGCGCCGGCTTCATCGGCGCAAACTTCGTGTTGCAGGCGGTGGCTGATGGTCTGCGTGTGATCAACCTGGACAAGCTGACCTACGCCGGCAACCTCGACACGCTGGCCTCATTGGACGGCAACCCGCAGCATGTCTTCGTGCAGGGCGACATTGGTGATCGCGCGCTGGTAGCACAGTTGCTGACCGAGCACCGACCCGACGCCGTCGTGAATTTCGCGGCTGAGTCGCACGTGGATCGCTCCATCGACGGTCCGGCTGAATTCGTGCAGACCAATGTGGTTGGCACGCTGGGCCTGCTCGAATGCACCCGCGACTACTGGCGCAGTCTCGAAGGCGCTCCGCGCGACGCGTTCCGCTTCCTGCATGTATCCACCGACGAGGTCTACGGCTCGCTTGGCGACACCGGTCAGTTCACCGAGACGACTCCGTATGCGCCGAACTCACCGTACTCGGCGTCCAAGGCGGCTTCCGACCACCTCGTGCGCGCGTTTCATCACACGTATGGGTTACCGGTCGTCACGACCAACTGCTCGAACAACTACGGTCCGTACCAGTTTCCCGAAAAGCTCATACCGCTGGTGATCGCCAAGGCGCTGGCTGGCGAGCCACTGCCGGTGTACGGCGACGGCCTCAACATCCGCGACTGGCTGTTCGTGGGCGATCATTGCAGTGCAATCCGCCGCGCGCTCGCTGCCGGCCGGGCGGGCGAGACCTACAACGTTGGTGGCAATGCCGAACGTACCAACCTCACCGTGGTGAAGGTGATCTGCGCTTTGCTCGATGCACGCATCCCGCTCGCGGATGGCCGCGCGCGCGAATCGCTGATCACCTACGTCAAGGATCGCCCCGGCCATGATCGCCGTTACGCGATTGACTCGTCCAAGCTGCAGCGTGAACTGGGCTGGCAGCCGTCACAAACCTTCGAGAGCGGTATCGCCGCGACGGTGGACTGGTATCTCGATCACCAGCCGTGGGTGCAGCGCGTACTCGACGGCAGCTATCGCATGGAGCGTCTCGGCCAATGACCCACACGACCAAGGGCATCATCCTCGCTGGCGGCTCTGGCACGCGACTGCACCCGATCACCCGCGCGATCAGCAAGCAGCTGTTGCCGGTGTATGACAAACCGATGATCTACTACCCGCTGGCCACGCTGATGCTGGCCGGCATCCGCGAGATCCTGATCATCAACACGCCGCATGAGCAGGATATGTTCCAGCGTCTGCTCGGCGACGGCAGCCAGTGGGGCATCGACATTCGTTATGCCGTACAGCCTTCGCCGGATGGTTTGGCGCAGGCCTTCACGATCGGCCGTGATTTCGTCGATGACCAGCCCAGCTGTCTGGTGTTGGGCGACAACATTTTCTACGGTCACGGCCTCACCGAACAACTCAAGCGGGCTGCTGCGCGTGAGCATGGCGCCACCGTGTTCGGCTACTGGGTACGTGACCCCGAACGCTACGGCGTGGCCGAATTCGACGCCAACGGCAAGGTCGTCGGGCTGGAGGAAAAACCCGCCAAACCCAAGTCGCACTACGCGGTCACCGGTCTGTATTTTTACGACAGCCGTGTTTGCGAC
This sequence comes from Rhodanobacter sp., assembly GCA_035564915.1. GTDB lineage: Bacteria > Pseudomonadota > Gammaproteobacteria > Xanthomonadales > Rhodanobacteraceae > Rhodanobacter. The sequence continues at coordinate 3,339 of DATMTH010000108.1, read as the reverse complement.
TACGCCGCCGCGTTGAAACCGTCACCCCGCGGCGAATTGGAGATCACCGATCTCAATCGTTGTTACCTCGACGATGACTCGCTGCATCTGGAGCAATTGGGCCGCGGTTTCGCCTGGCTGGATACCGGTACCCACGAGTCGCTGATGGAAGCGGGCAATTACATCCAGACGATCGAGAATCGGCAGGGTCTCAAGGTCTGCTGCCCCGAAGAGATCGCCTACCTCAACGGCTGGATCGACACCGAGCAGTTGCTGGCACTGGCCGCACCCCTGGCCAAAACCGGCTATGGGCAATATCTGCAACAACTGACTCGCGAGGGCCCGGCCCGATGAAAGTGATCGAAACCACGCTGCCCGGCGTGCTGATCCTCGAACCGCAAGTGTTCGGTGACGCACGCGGCTTCTTCTACGAAAGTTACAACGAGACGAAATATCGCGAAGCCGGGGTCGATCGGCGTTTCGTGCAGTCGAATGTCTCGCGCTCGGCACGCGGCGTCCTGCGTGGCCTGCATTACCAGTGGCCGAACCCCCAAGGCAAGCTGGTCAGTGTGCTGGAGGGCGACGTTTACGACGTGGCGGTGGATATCCGCCTTGGCTCACCCACCTTCGGACAATCCGCCGGCGTGATGCTGACTGCCGACAATCATCGCCATTTCTGGATACCAGAAGGTTTCGCACACGGCTTTTGTGTGCTGTCCGAATTCGTCACCTTCACCTATCAGTGCACCGCACTTTACGACCCGAAGGCTGACGCCGGCATCCGCTGGAACGATGCCGCGCTGGGCATCGACTGGCCACTGAGCGAACCGCTGCTTTCCGACAAGGACGGCAAGGCACCGCTGCTGCAGGATGTCGCCCCCGATCGACTGCCGGTTTTTGCGCCGTGAAAGTCCTTCTGTTCGGTGCCAACGGTCAACTCGGCCGCACGTTTCTTGAGCACGGTGGACTCGCTGCACGTGGCGACCTGATCGCCGCCAGTCGCGATGGCGTACTGGGCACCGAGGGCCATGGTGAGATCGCCGATCTTGCCGATCCGCCGAGCCTGCGCGCCGTGCTCGACCGCGCGCAACCCGACTTGATCGTCAATGCCGCTGCCTATACCGCCGTGGATCGCGCCGAGCAGGAAGAGGCGCTGGCCGGCCGCGTCAACGGCGAGGCCGTCGGCGTGATCGGCCATTGGGCCAAAGCCCACGACGCGCTGGTCATCCATTACTCGACCGACTATGTGTTCGACGGTAGCCAGGCGCAGCCCTACGCGGTCGATGCGGCCACCGGCCCGCTCGGCGCTTACGGCCGCAGCAAGCTGGCTGGCGAGCAGGCACTGCAGGACAGCGGTGCCAACCAGCTGACCTTTCGCACGGCATGGGTCTACGCGGCACATGGCCACAACTTTCTGCGCACCATGCTGCGGCTCGGCGCCGAACGCGACGAGTTGCGCGTGGTGGCCGATCAGCACGGTGCGCCGACCGACACCCGGCTTATCGTCGACGCCAGCCTCGCTGCGCTTGATTACTGGCTGCTGGCGACTCCTGACCAGCGCAGACAGCTCAACGGCATTCATCACTTGGTCGCAAGCGGCGCCACGACCTGGCATGGATTTGCCAGTGCCATCTTCGAACAGGCTGCCGCGATCGGCCTGCTGGCAAAGGCCCCGTGCGCCGTCCCCATCAGCAGTGCCGAATTCCCCACGCCGGCGGCGCGACCCGCGTGGTCGCTGCTGGACAATCGCGGCTTCCAGCAGCACTTCGAGTTCGACCTGCCCGACTGGCAAGAGGGCTTGCATCATGTCCTGCAGCAACTTGCTGCTGTCCAGCACTGAACGAAATACACTGCGTCCATGCTCATCCCCCTCATTCTCAGCGGCGGCAGCGGTACCCGGCTGTGGCCGGTCTCTCGAAAAAATCTGCCCAAACAATTCCTGGCACTGGCCGGCAAAGGCACGTTGTTCCAGCAGACGATCGCGCGCACTCGGAAACTGTCCGATGTTGCCGCTCCGATCGTGGTCGCCAGCGAAGATCACCGCTTCCTCGCCGCCGACCAACTGCTGGAAGCCGGCATCCAGAACGCTACCATCGTGCTGGAGCCACTGGCGCGAAACACTGCGCCGGCAATTGCGCTCGGGGCACTCCAGGCGCTGGAACGTGACGCGCACGCAATGTTGCTGGTGCTTCCGGCGGATCACCTGATCGGCGACACCAAGGCATTTGTCGCAGCGGTAACGCAAGCCCTGCCGCTGGCCGCAAGGGACTGGCTGGTGACGTTCGGCATTCGCCCCGACCGCCCGGAAACAGGCTTCGGCTATATCCGCCGCGCCGAGGGCATCGATGCATCCGGCTTTCGCGTCGACCAGTTCGTCGAGAAGCCCAATATGGACACCGCCGAGTCGTACCTCGCCGACGGCGGCTACGACTGGAACTCCGGCATGTTCCTGTTCAAGGCATCGCGTTACCTGGAAGAACTTGCTCAACATGCTCCGATGATGTTGAGCGCGGTACGCGAGGCCCATGCCAAAGCCACTATCGATCTCGATTTCGTGCGCATCGATCGCGACGCGTTCGCCAAGGTGCCGGACGACTCGATCGACTACGCGGTGATGGAGAAGACCCAGCGCGCCGCGGTGATCCCGGTCAGCTGCGCGTGGAGCGACATCGGTTCGTGGTCGGCGCTGTGGCTCACCGGCGACAAGGACGCCGAGGGCAATTTGCGCGAAGGCGACACCCTGGCGGTGGACAGCCGCAACTCGCTGCTGCGCTCGCATGATCGCCACCTGCTCGCCACCGTCGGCGTCGATGACCTGATCGTGGTGACCACGCCGGATGCCACCCTGGTGGCACACCGCGACGCCGCGCAGGACGTCAAGAAAATCGTCGACCAGCTGAAGGCCGCCGGTCGCAGCGAACATTCGCTGCACCGCGTGGTGCACCGGCCGTGGGGCAACTATGACTCGCTGGAAGCGGGCGAGCGCTTTCAGGTCAAGCGCATCCAGGTCAAGCCCGGTGCCAGCCTGAGCCTGCAGAAGCACCACCATCGCGCCGAGCACTGGATCGTGGTTTCCGGCACCGCCGAAGTCACCTGCGACGACAAGGTGTTCTTGCTCGGCGAAAACCAGAGCACCTACATCCCGCTGGGCAGCAAACACCGCCTGCGCAATCCGGGCAAGGTCGCGCTGGAACTGATCGAAGTGCAGTCAGGAAGCTATCTGGGCGAGGACGACATCGTGCGCTTTGACGATGTTTACGGAAGAACCTGAGATGTCTGCGGGCGGGCACTGCCTTGGGGCACACGCAGCCCCAAAGCATCGCGACTGAAGTCGCTCCCACGGCAGCCGGCTCTGCCACG
>DATMTH010000107.1:0-4111 GCA_035564915.1 Rhodanobacter sp. | reverse complement strand
GGCGGAAATGCATGCAGCGCTCTCCTAGTTCGACTTGATCGCGATGGCAGGCGACAACTGCATCGCCCGCCACGCCGGCAGCAATCCGGCCAGCAGGCTGCTCGACAAGGCCAGCACGAAAGTGGCCAGCAGCATGCGCAGGTCCATGTGGATGTAGGCGGCGTAATCGGTGGGCTGGTGGCGCACCAGAAGCACACCGAGGCCAGCCAGTACCAGCCCGAACACACCGCCAACCAGTCCCACCATGCCGGCCTCGATCAGGCATTGCAGGAAGATCGATCGGCGCGACGCACCCAGCGCGCGACGCACGCCAAGCTCACTGCCACGACGCAGAAACTTCGCCAGCAACAGGCCCACCGTGTTGATCAGGCAGATACCCAGGAAGCCCAACGCCAGCCACATCTGCAACCGCACGTCGGAAGGCACCACACCTTTGGCATCCAGCCACTGCATCACGTCCTGCAGCTCAAGTTGCCCGGAATGGGTGAAGCGTCCGGCCTTCTGCTGCAGGGCGATGTAATTCTGCAGATACTGACGGTAGGCAACCGCCTTTGCGGGTGTATCCAGTTGCGCCCAGTACTGCAGCCATATGCAGGGGGCATTGGCGTCGTGTGCATTGCCGTTGTTGCCCCAACACCATGTCTGGCCGCTGGTTGGCAGCTTCATGTCCAGCGCAGTGGACAGCGGTACAAACACGTCTTCGCTATCGCCGAACTGGCCATTGCTGAGATCGTAGAAACGTGGATTCATGTCCCAGTCGCCCAGCACACCAATGATGCGCAGGGACTGATCGCCAACCAGCAGTGCCTTGCCGACACTGTCCGCGCCGCCGAAAAGCTGCTCGTTGAGCGAGCCCGAAATCACCGCCACATGCGCATGGCCTGCGTCATCGCCACGGCTCCATGCATGGCCGTAGCGCAGCGGCACGTCGAACATGGGGAAAAAATCCGCATTGGTGTAACGCGCCTCCACGTTAAGTGGATCGCCCTGTGCGGACATGACCACCATCGAGCCCGCCGACATCGCCGCCTGCCGATCGCCGCGCGCATCATGCAGCAATGCTTCGGCATCGCGCCGGGTAAGGTTGTCAGGCACCCTGTCTCCACGCTTGAACGCGTCATCGGGAAACACGTTCATGCGCACGCGGAACAGTTGCGCGCTCTTCTGCGGAATCGGGTCGCCTGACAGCACGTGCATCACGGTCAACGTGGTCATGCTGGTGCCGATGCCCAGCGCGATGGTCAGCACCATCAGCGCCGTAAGCACCTTGTTGCGCTTCAGGCTGAGCATGGCCAGGTTGAGGTAATAACCGAACATCCGATTTCTCCGTTGCAGCAAACCCTCTCCATGCGGAGAGGAAGTGATCACACCGAGCGCGTCGCCTCCACCGGTGGTACGCGTGAGGCGCGCAGCGCCGGCATCAACGCAGCGCACTGCCCGAGCAGCAATACGGCAATAACACCCGCCATCAGATAGCCAGGTGCCAGTCGATCCATCTCGAATTGCCTCATCAGCCACAGATTGATGACGAACGCGAACACGATGCCCAGCGTCGCGCCACCGCTACTGATCATCAGATTCTCGGTAAGGAAGTAGCTGAGGATGTCGTTCTTCGTGGCTCCCAACGCACGTCGGATGCCGATCTGCTTGCGTCGCTGGCCAACCCAGAAGCTGCTGAGGCCGACGATGCCGGCGCCGGTAACCGCCAGCAGCATCACGCAGATCACGCTCATCAGGATCGCCATGCCACGGTCGCTCTTGTACGCCGCGCTTCGAATCTCGGCATAGGTCTGCACGCCGTTCTTGTGATTGATCACCCGCATCGGGTTGGCGGCGAACAATGCCTTCGGTGCGCTGCGCACCACTTCGTCGCGTCTCCCCGGTGCAGTGCGCACGATGTAGTTGCTGCCACGCGAACCCAGCAACTGGTAAGGCACCAGGGTCGAAAAGTCGGCCCACTTTGCTGCAAAACTGTCCACCCAAGGGCCTTGCATGCGCGCGACCACACCGATGATGGTGCTTGGCTTCGCGGAGATATAAATCATCTTGCCAAGCGCTGAGCTGTTCGGGAACATATGCTCGGCCAGCGCCTTGGTGATGATGACTTCCGCCGGTTTGACCTGATCGGACTTGATCTGGCTGACCTCGTCAGCATGGAAGTTGCGCCCCGCAACCAGTTTCAGGCCCATCGTCGCAAGCGTATGCTCGTCGCTGTAATAGATGGCCGTGCTTGCTATCGAGGCGAGCTTGTCAGGCGTAAGCCCCACGCCAAAAACATCGCCGCCTTCGCTCAACGGCCACGCATTCGTGGCATACGTGTCGACGACTCCCGGCACCCGGCGCAACGTAGCCAGATCGGCCGCCAACAGGGATCCCGCCTCAGCCGCCGACGGCTTGCCAACCCAGCCGTTCTGGATCACCAACAGGTTGGCTTCGTCGATGCCGGTGGACTGCGACATATGCGCCAATCGCTGTTGGATGATGAACAACGCATTGCAGACAATCGCCAAAGTCAGCGCGATCTGCAGCGCAATCAAAATAGTGCCGGCCTTGTGGTGCTTGAGCGCGGCGAGGATGGGTTTGACCTGGATCACTTTCATCGCCTCAGTTGCACTTGAGCTGCCAGGCGGGCTGCACATGCGCCGCCCGCCAGGTGGGATAGATGGCCGCCAGCACCGTCGCCGCCATCGACACCAGCAGCGTCAATCCGGCCAGGCTCAGGTTGACTTGCGCGAGTCGTGCAATCGCCGGCTCGAACACCAGACCGATGCCCAGCACACCCACGCCGGTGAGCAGCAATCCGAGCAGGCCGCCTGCCATGCCGACCACCCATGCCTCGATCAGGAATTGCGCGTAAATCTGCCGGCGCGATGCGCCCAGCGCGCGACGCACACCGATCTCTGCCGCGCGGCGCATGAACTTCGCCAGTAGCAATCCGACGGTATTGACCAGACAAACCAGCAGAAAACCCAACGCGACCATCAGCGATATCCGCGTCTGCGGCGGCACCACCTGTTCGTGGCTCAGCCACTGGGTCAGATTGAACAAGCGCGTGCCGGCAACCCAGTGGAAGCGACCACTACGCGTCTGCTCTTCGGCATAGTTCTTGAGGTAATTGCTGTAATGCGCGACGGCCGCGGCATCCGGCAGATCCACCCACAGCGACACCCAGTCACACTCGGAATGCAGCCAGCCATTCCACCCCGGAACACGACCGGTACTGCCATAGCAGTTGTTGTCGCCACTGGTCCCGGTGCGCATGTCGATGGCGCGTGTGAACGGCAGATAGAAATCCGGTGTTTCGGCAAAGCTCTTGTCGTTGTTGACGGCATAGAAACGAGGCTGCGGATTCCAGTTCGCCATGACGCCGGCCACGCGATAGTCATGCCCATCCAGATCCAGCGTGCGACCGATGCTGTTCGCGCCACCAAAAAGTTCCTGATTGAGTTGATCGCTGATTACGATGACATTCGCGTGCTGCGTATCCTGCTGCGATGCCCAGCCACCGCCGTAACGAAAAGGCACCTCGAACATCGGGAAGAAGTCGGCATAAGTCGCATAGCCGTTCACCTTGAACGGCCGGCTGGTGGCATGGCCCGGCACCAGCATGTAGCTGACCGGATAAATCGCCGTCTGTCGCTTCGCCTGGTGAGCACCCATCAATGCCATCGCATCGGTATAGCTGAGCGAATTGGGCAACTCACCGCCATTGCGGCGACTCGCCGGCCCCCAGTTGTCGATTTGCGGCACGAACAGCCGCGCCGATTTGTCCGGCAACGGATTGGCCGACACCGCGCGAAAAACCGCATAGGTCGTCATCGACGAAGCCACACCAAAGCCGATCGCCAACACCATCAGCGCAGTAAGCATCGTGTTGCGCTTCAGGCTGAGCAAGGCGAGGTTGATGTAGTACCCGAGCATTCCATTCCCCAATAGAAACCCGCGCCTGATGACAGGCGCAGGCAGAAACTCACGCCGCCCGCGTCGCCGACACCGGTGGCACGTTCGAGGCGCGCCGTGCCGGCACGAACACCGCGAGTTGGCCGAGGATCAGCATCGCGACCACGCCGACCAGCACGTAGAGCACCGGCATCCGGTCCATCTCGTAGCG
>DATMTH010000106.1:0-1990 GCA_035564915.1 Rhodanobacter sp. | reverse complement strand
ATCGCCGACCTGATCCGCTACCGGCTGGAAACCGTAAAGACCGTGCAGCGCGTGCACGAGGAAGCCGTCGAGACCGAGTTCGGCGCGTTCCGCCTGGTCGCCTATCGCGACGTGATCCGTCGCGGTCTGCATTTCGCGCTGGTGCGCGGCGCAGTGGATGACGGCGCGCCGGTGCTCACCCGCGTGCACGTGCGCAACACCTTGTCCGATGTGCTGCACCTGAAGCGCGACGACCTTGGCCTCACCGTCACCTCGGCCCTGCGCCGCATCGCCGATGAAGACCGTGGCGTGTTGCTGGTGCTGTCCGGCGAAGACACCTCCGAAGCCCTGCTCGCGCATCTGCAGCGCCAGCCGCTGCAGGTGGCACCGGAAGATGCCCAGCAACAGGAGTGGCGCCAGCACGGTCTGGGCGCGCAGATGCTGGCCGACCTCGGCGTGCACCAACTGCGCGTGCTCGGCACGCCGCGCAAGCTGGTGGGGCTGGGTGGTTTCGGGCTGGAAGTGGTGGAGCACGTCTGACGCACTGCCGTACATGATGTGTGTAGGAACCCGCTAGCGGGCGATGCTCTTGCTCTGACGCACCCGTAAGCGGGAAAACAAGAGCATCGCCCGCCAGCGGGCTCCTGCCGCAGCAATGGCTGCATTGGCCGACGCAGGACATGGTTTGGCCATGCAGCGACATGCTTGTCGCCGCATAATCCGGGTTTCTTCCATCGAGCGAGTCCATGCCCGCCATCCAGATCCAACTGATTGCCCCGTCGGGCTATCCGCATGATCGCGCCGCACTGGCGCGGGGCGTGGAACGGCTGCGCGGAGCCGGTTGTGCGCTGAGTGGCCTGGACGTGCTTGAACGCAGCGAGCTGCGCTTCGCCGGCAGCGACGCCGAGCGGTTGGCAGATATCAACCACCTGGCCGATTTGTCGACGCTACCGGACCTGGTACTGACCACCCGCGGCGGTTACGGCGCCTCGCGGCTGCTGCCGCATTTGCGCTACGACGCGTTGCGCGAGCGCCTCGCAGAAACACCGGTTCCGCTGGTCGGCCACAGCGATTTCACCGCCTTGCAATTGGCACTGCATGCAAAAAGCGGTCTGTGCACTTTCAGCGGCCCGCTGCTGGCGGACCTGGGAACGGATGCCCATGACGACGACTTCAGCTGGCGGCACTTCTGGTCCACGCTGACGTCATCGTCGACCACGCTGGCATGGTCGGAGGCCGGTGTGGCCGACGTCGACGCCAGCGGGCCGTTGTGGGGCGGCAACCTGGCCGTGTTGTGCAGCCTGCTTGGTACGCCGTATTTCCCCGGTGCAAAGGGTGGCGGGATCGACGGCGGCATCCTGTTTGTCGAGGATGTCGGCGAGCCGCCATTCCGCATCGAGCGGCTGCTGTACCAACTGCATCTGTCCGGCGTGCTTGGCCGCCAGCAGGCGCTGGTGCTGGGTGGCTTCAGCCATTGCCGGCCCGGCCCCAACGACAACGGCTACGACCTTGCCGAGGCGTTCGCGCAGATCGAACGCGTGGCGGGCATTCCGGTGGTGCATGGCTTGCCACACGGCCATGGCGCGCGCCAGCTCACCCTGCCGTTTGGTGCGCCGGCGCGGTTGCGGGTGGAAGGCGGGTCTGCGCGGCTGGATTTCCATGGCTATCCGCATTTGCCGCTTGGCTCCTCCCCAGCCGTCCCCGGCAGGCAGGGGAGGGAGCAAGGGCAAGCAGGATCAACGCCAAACCCGTAAAATGGCCGGTCTGCATGGGCCGTGCGTCCAACCAAGGAAATCCGCAATGAAGATCATCGAAGGCGATTTCGCCACGCCCAAGGGCCGTTTTGCCATCGTCGCCGGCCGTTTCAACGGCTTCGTCGTCGAGCCGCTGGTGGCCGGTGCCCGCGACGCGCTGGTGCGCCACGGCGTGAAGGACACTGCGATCGACCTGGTGCGCGTGCCGGGCGCGTGGGAAATCGCGCTGGCGGCGCACAAGCTGGCCAACTCCGGCA
>DATMTH010000105.1:0-18126 GCA_035564915.1 Rhodanobacter sp. | reverse complement strand
TGCTGGCGGCCGCCGGCATGTACGCGGTGATGGCCGTGGCGGTAGCGGCACGCGAACGCGAGTTCGGCGTACGCACGGCGCTGGGTGCGTCGCCCGCGCGTCTGGTTCGGATGGTCCTGCGTGGCGGCCTGTCGCAGATCGTCATCGGCCTGGTCATCGGCATCGGCATGGCGCTGGCGGTTTCGCAACTGCTGGCGCGTTGGTCGGTGGCACTGGCGATGTCGTTGATCGGCAGCATCAGTGCCTTCGATCCGGTGGCGGTCACTGGCGTGTGCGTGCTGCTGGCATGGTCCGGCTTGCTGGCTTGTCTGGTGCCCGCGATCCGTGCCGGTCGGGTGCACCCGATGCGGGCGTTGCGTGGGGAGTAGGGAGATGGGCGGAGACGCTCTGGTGGGCATTTCATTCGCAATGGAGGTGGCAGCATGAAGATCTGGCTGAGTGAAATCTGGCATGCATGGCGCGCTAGTCTGCGTCGGCCCGGCTTCCTGTTGCTGGCAACCGGCGTGCTGGCTCTGGGTGTGGGCGCCAGCGTGGCGGTATTCACGCTTATCGACCAGGTATTGCTGCAACCGTTGCCGTTGCCGCAGGCATCGCGTCTGGTGGCCTTGGGGCCGCTGGAAAAGGGGCAGGTCAGCTCGGTGTCGCCGCAGCAGTATCAACACCTGCAGTCGCTCAAGGGCGTGCAATCGGTCGGGCTGATGGAGTCGTTCACGCCGACGGCTAATATCGCCGGTGGCGGTGCGCCGCAGCAGGTGCCGGTGACATATGCCGATCGCGGGTTGCTGCCGACGCTCGGTGTGCATGTGCAGCTGGGGCGCAACTTCAACCCACAGGAAGACGCGGAGCATGGCCCCCGGGTGGTGATCCTGAGCCACGGGTTCTGGCAACGACGCTATGCTGGCGATGCCCATGTCATCGGTCGCAGCATGCAGGTCGAGGGGGTGGCGCACACCATCATCGGCGTGCTGCCGGCGAGCTTTGCGGTACTTGGCAACGGCGGCGCCATCATGTTGCCCACGGCGCTGGCCGCCAACAGCCGGAACGATGGCACCAACTACACCGCCGTCGCGCGACTTTCCGATGAAACGGCCGCAACCGCAGTGGGTGCCGAAGTGGATGCGCGCCTGCACGCGATGTATGTCGCCTCGGGCAACACCTATTGGCAACATGCACATTTCGGCGCACAGGATTTCAATGCGTGGCTGCACGCAGACAGCCGGCCGGTGCTGGTGCTGTTCATGGCCACGGCGCTGTTCGTGTTGCTGATTGCCTTGGTCAACCTGATCAACCTGATGCTGCTGCGCGCGTTGGCGCGAACGCATGACGCAGCCGTGCGCAACGCGCTCGGTGCACCGTTGATTCGACTGGCGCTGCCGGCACTGGGCGAGGGCCTGCTGGTAGGCATCGCCGGCGCCGTCGCGGGTATGCTGCTGGCGATGCTTGGCCTGGGTTTGCTGCAGGGCTTCATGCCGGCGGAGTGGCTGTCCGCCGGCGATCTGCATTTCGGTGTGTCGGTGTGGTGTCTCGCCTTGCTGATCGGCTTGCTGAGTGCCGTGTTCGCGGCCGCATTGGGCTTGTGGCGCAGTCGCACAACGGGCACGGTGGACGAATTGCGCGAAGGCGGGCGCAATGGCATGGGGCGCCACAGTGGTCGTCTGGGGCGGCTGCTGGTAGTGACCCAGATGGGCTTGGCCACCGCGCTGCTGGGTGCGGCGGGATTGTTCCTGCACACTCTTTACGATGCTGCGCGTACACCGCTGGGCTTTTCCAGCGATGGCGTTCTCACTTTCGAGCTGGCGCCGGTGCAGGCCGAATATCCGGATTCGGCATCGGTGCAGATGTTGACGCAGCATCTGCTGGATCGACTTCGCACGCTGCCTGGCGTGACTGCTGCCACGGCCACCACCAACCTTCCCGCCGGCGGTTTCAAGGATCAGTTCAACCTCGGTGGCATCCATGTGCCTGGCGGCGAAGAGTTCGGGCCGCAGTATCACGGCGTCAGCCCGGGATTCTTCAAGCTGTTCGGGATCCACTTGCAGCAAGGGCGTGGCTTTTCGCGCAGCGATATCCGCGGCGGTGAATCGGTGGCCATCGTGGATCGGACTCTGGCGCAAAAACGCTATGGCGGGCATGCACTGGGCAAGTTGATCCAGCGTGGCGACGGAGCAGACGCGTGGTCGGCGCGCATCGTCGGCGTGGTCGACGGTACCCAGCAATACGGGCCACTCGGCACGCCGGACGAGATGCTCTACCTGCCACTGGCGCAGATGCCGGATGACACCCTGAGCATCTTCCGCAGTTTCGAGCCGATGCGTTTTGCGTTGAAGGTCAGGGGCGCTCCCGGCGACTACCGTGACGCCGTGCTTGCCGCGATGACCACGGTAGCCCCCGATCAGCCCATCGCAAACATGCGCAGCATGCACGACGTCGTCCGCGGCACGACGGCGCCGGTGCGCCTGAACCTTCTGCTGGTGGGCATCTTCGCGACGCTGTCGCTGTTGCTCGCGACTGCCGGCATGTATGCGGTGATGGCGGTGGCGGTGGCGGCGCGCGAACGCGAATTCGGGGTGCGTTCCGCACTGGGTGCCTCCTCGGCGCACCTGACGCGGTTGGTGCTGCGTCATGGCCTGCTGCAGATTCTGCTGGGGCTGGTGCTGGGTGTCGCGCTGGCGTTCGCGCTGTCGGGCATGCTGCGCGCCGTGATGGAACAGATCGGGCGTAGCCATGCCGTCGATCCGCTGGCCATCGGCGGTGTCTGCGTGCTGTTGAGCATCGCCGGCCTGCTGGCCTGCCTGCTGCCGGCCTTGCGTGCGGCTCGCGTGCAGCCGATGCATGCCTTGAGGGGAGAATGATGATGATCCTGCGCGAGTGTCGAAGCGCCTGGCGAAGGTTGTTGAAGCGGCCGGGCTATGCGGCCTTGTCGGTGGGCGTGCTCGGGGTCGGGCTGGGGCTGGTGCTGTTTCTTTTCAGCATCGTCAATTCGCTGATCCTGCAGCCATTGCCGTTTGCGCACGCAGATCGGTTGATGGCGGTGGGCGAGCCTGCGCCGCACGGCATCTATGGCATCGACAGCGCGCAGTACCAGCAATTGCGGGACGGGTTGCACAATGTCGATCTGATGGGTGCCTATCGCAGTTCCGGCATCAGTCTCGACGGTGGCAACGGCGCGACGTACTACTCCGGTTGCAGTCTCACCGCGTCGATGCTGAAGATGCTCGAGGTTCAGCCACTGATGGGGCGCGGTTTCGGCAGCGCAGACGAGGTGCCGGGTGCGCCGCGCGTGTTGTTGCTGGGCGAGACATTGTGGCGGCACGTGTTCCATGCCGACCCGCATATCGTGGGCCGTGCCGTGCAGGTCAATGGCGAGTGGGCCACCGTTGTGGGCGTGATGCCGGCGAGTTTCGAGTTCCCCGCGCGTGCGCAGGCCTGGGTGCCGCTGCGCATGGCTGCCGGCAAGCATCAGTATGTCGATGCCGTGGCCCGGCTGGCGCCGGGCATTCAGCTGGATCAGGCGCGTGCGGAACTGGATGCCTGGGCCGGTCGTCTGCAACGCGCGTTGCCACCGGGGCAGCAGGTGACCCGCGTGGTGATGGGGCCGATGGCGTTGACCTTCGTGCCCACGGACATGCGCCACTGGGTATGGTTGATGTTCGGTGCCGGCGTGCTGGTGCTGCTGCTGGCGTGCATCAATGTGGCCAATCTGCAACTGGTGCAGACGTTGCAGAGGCGGCACGAGCTGGCCCTGCGCAGTGCCTTGGGCAGTACGCGTGCGCGGCTGTTGTGCGGCGCGCTGGCAGAGAGCCTGCTGTTGAGTGTCGCGGCGCTGGCATTGGCCTTTCCGATCTTGCGTGGCGCGGGATACTGGCTCAATGCAACGTGGACGGCCAATCATCCCGACATGGCCCTTCTGCACCATGGCATCGATGGTTGGGTGATTGCATTCAGCGTTCTTGCGGCGGTGTTGAGCACCGTGCTGGCCGGAGGTATTCCGGCCTGGCGCGCATCGCGGGCGGATCTGCAGGATGCGCTGCGCGATGGGGCGAAGGGTTCAGGCAGTGGATTTGCCCGCGTGGCCAAGACGATGGTGGTCATGGAGGTGGCGTTGACCGTGGTGTTGCTGGTGGGCGCCGGCACCTTCGTGGTGGCGCTGGACAAGCTGCTGGCCCTGCCGGCGATCGGCGCCACGCACGCTGAGCAGGTACTGACCGCGAACGTGTCGTTCCCGGCATCGTCGTATCGTGACGACAAGCAACGCATCCGGTTTTTCGACGACGTGGTCGAGCGCTTGCGCAGCCAGCCGGGCGTGGTCGACGCAACCGCGTCGGACACCATTCCCAGCGCTTCGCTGGGCAGCCACGAGGACGTGTCGCTGCCCGGCCAGCCGCAACCTCTGGCAGGCTGGCCACGGGTGCAGATGGGTATCGTTGATGCACATTTTCTCGATACCTATGATGTGCGCTTGCTGAGTGGACGCTTCATTGATGCGCGCGATCAAGCCGACAGTGAGGCAGTGGTGGTGATCGACGGCAAGATGGCGGCGCAGATGTGGCCGCACGGTGACGCGCTGAACCGAAAAGTGGTGCTTTATCCCGGCAAGGAATGGGCCAGGACGGTGACCGTGATCGGTGTGATCCAGCCCTTGCAACTGGACAGCGCGCTGGAGAAATCACTGCCTGGCATGTTGATGCCGTTGCAGCAGGCAGCCGGAGCCAGTCCATTGCATGGCGTCGGGCTGGCGGTACGCACGCATGCCGATGCGGCGACCTCAGCGCAACGTCTGACCAAGGCGGTACATGAAGTGGATCCGCAGGTTGCGGTGTATGAGGTGCACAGCCAGGCGCGCGTCATGGCGATCCAGCGTGCGGGTTTCGTCGTGTTGACGGATGTCTTCACGGCGCTGGGACTGGTGGCCCTGCTGCTGGCGGCGGCCGGGCTGTATGGCGTGCTTTCGTTCTCGGTGATGCAGCGTACCCGTGAAATCGGCATACGTCGGGCGATCGGTGCCGGCCATGGCGCGATCCTGCGCGATACCGGCCGTCAGCTGGGTTGGCAGCTCGGCATCGGGCTGTCCATCGGCTTCGGGCTGGCCTTGCCGTGGTCGCAGCTGCTGGCCGATCCGAACCTGCATACCCGCGCCCACGACCCGGCGGTGTTCGTGCCGGTGCTGCTGGTGGTGGTCGGGGCGGCGGTACTGGCCGCGCTGGTACCGCTGCTGCGGGCGCTGCGCGTCGATCCGGCGGTGGCGCTGCGCCACGAATGAGCACATGCCGCAAACGTGCGCGGTCCGGGTTACGCTTGCTGGCAAGGCCGGGCACACGGCCATCGGGACGGCTGTCCCCTCGACGGAACCATCAGGAAAGGCATGGCGCGCGAATCCAACCCGACGATATTGCTGGTCGACGATCAGGCCGATGTGCGCGAGGCCCTGCGCATGCTGTTGAAATCCGAGGGCATCGGCAGTGTCGGCGTGAACGGGCCGGCCACCGCCTTGGCGGCGGTCGAGCGGCAGGCGTTTGATGGAGCGCTGATCGACCTCAACTACACCCGCGACACCACCTCGGGCGAAGAGGGCCTGGCCTTGCTCGATCAGTTGCGCCAGCGTGTGCCCGAGCTGCCGGTGGTGGTGATGACGGCGTGGGGCAATGTGCCGCTGGCGGTGGATGCGCTGCGCCGTGGTGCCGGCGATTTCATCGAGAAGCCGTGGGACAACACGCGCCTGGTAAGCATCGTGCGCACGCAGATCGCGCTGGGTGCGGCGGCGCGGCGGCAGCGGCGACTGGAGGCGGAGAATGCCCTGCTGCGTGGCGGTGGCGAGACATTGATTGCCGAGTCGTCCTCGATGCGGCGGGTGATGGAGCTGGTGGCACGTGTCGCGCCCAGCGATGCCAATGTGCTGGTGCTGGGCGAAAACGGCACCGGCAAGGGCGTGATCGCGCGGCAATTGCATGCGCAGTCGCCGCGTGCGGCGAAACCGCTGGTCAAGGTCAACATGGGTGGCATCGCCGAGAACGTGTTCGAGTCGGAAATGTTCGGCCACGTGCGTGGCGCGTACACCGATGCCAAGAGCGAACGCATCGGTCGCTTCGAACTGGCCGATGGCGGCACGCTGTTTCTCGACGAGGTCGGCAACGTGCCGATCTCGCAACAACCGAAATTGCTGCGGGTGCTGGAGGATGGCGAGTTCGAACGGCTCGGTTCCTCGCGCACGCAGCGTGTCGACGTGCGGCTGGTCTCGGCCACCAATGCCGATCTGGCGGTCGAAGTGGAGGCCGGTCGTTTTCGCAAGGATCTGCTTTATCGCCTCAACACGCTGGAGATCCGCCTGCCGCCATTGCGCGAGCGTCGCGACGACATCCTGCCGCTGGCGCGCAGCTTTCTCGAGCGCAGTGCGGCACGTTATGGCCGACCTGGCCTGAACCTGGCGCCGTCGGCCGAGCGCGCACTGCTGGCATGGCGCTGGCCCGGCAATGTACGTGAGCTGGGTCACCTGATGGAACGCGCCGCGTTGCTGGCCGAGCACGACCTGGTCAGTGATTCGGCGCTCGCATTCGGCCCCGGCCCTGCGGCTGGCGGGGCCGGGGCGGAGCTGGGCGACATGACGATCGATCAGGCCGAGGCGCACCTGGTCAGGCGCGCCCTGGATCGACACCACGGCAACCTGCAGCACGCCGCCGATGCGCTCGGCCTCACCCGCCAGACGCTGTACCGGCGGATGGAAAAGCACGGCCTGCGTGAGCCGTCGTCCGACGATGCCGACTGATCATGCCGATTGATTCGTCGAACGCATCGGCGCAGCGACGGCGCGGGCGCATGCCGGCGTTCGAGAGTCGCGTGCTGGTCGGCAGCTGGCTGGTCGCCTTGCCTGCGCTCGCCGGTGGTGCGCTGCTGTTGTGGGCCGGCATCCCCGATCGCATGCTGCTCTGGATGCTGGTCGGCGCCGTGCTGCTGGCCACCGCATGGATCGCGCGCTGGCAGCATCGTCGCGTGGTCTATCCGCTGTACACCCTGGCCGGCCTGCTGGAAGCATTGCGCGAGGGCGACTACAGCATGCGCGGTGTGCAGGGCGGCGTGCTCGGCGATGCGATCTACGACATCAATGCGCTGGCCGATCGCCTGCAGCATGAGCGCCTGCAATTCGAGGATTCCGCACGCCTGCTGGGCAAGACACTGGCGGCGCTGGACAGTGCCGTGCTGGTGTTCGACCACGAGCAACGGCTGCGCCTGCTCAATCCGGCGGCACAACATCTGCTGCGTACCGATCGGCAAGTGGCGATCGGGCGCTTCGCGCACGAGTTCGGGCTCGACGATCTGCTGGCGATGTCTGCGGCCGGCGTGATTCAACGCGTCTTTCCCGGCCGCAGCGGGCGCTTCGATGTCCGTCACGCGCCGCTGCGCAACCAGGGGCGCAGCGGCCAGTTGCTGGTGATCAGCGATGTCGGCCGGGTATTGCGCGAGGAGGAGCGCCAGGCCTGGCAGCGGCTGCTGCGCGTGTTGGGACATGAGGTCAACAATTCGCTGGCCTCGATCCATTCGCTGGCCGACACCCTGGCCACCCTGCTGTCGCGCGAACCGCTGGCGGAGGACTGGCGCGAGGACGCCCGTGGCGGCCTGCAGGTGATCAGCAATCGTGCCGAATCGCTGGCCCGCTTCCTGGCCGGCTACAGTCGGCTGGCAGCGCTGCCGGCACCACGGCTTCGGCCGCTGGACCTGGCCGAACGCCTGCCGGCGGTGGCCCGGCTCGAACAACGCATGCTGGTGCAAGTTGATGCCGGTGCGCCGCTGCAGGTGCAGGCCGATCCGGATCAGCTCGAGCAAGCCATGATCAACCTGCTGCGCAATGCCGTCGAGGCAAGCCTGCCGACCGCCGGGAAAGTGATCCTGCGCTGGCGTGCCGAAGGCGGCCGCGCGTTGATCGAGGTGCTCGATGAAGGCCCGGGCCTGCCCGTCAGCGACAATCTGTTCGTGCCCTTCTTCACCACCAAGCCCGGTGGCTCCGGCATTGGCCTGGCGCTGGTGCGGCAGATCGCCGAGGCGCACGAGGGGGGAGTCAGCCTGAGCGCGCGCGATGAGGGCACGGGTGCGGTGGCGCAATTCTGGTTGCCGTTGGAGCCATCGATGGTGGGGTAGGAGAGCTTGCTGTCGGCAAGAGACTTCCCTTGATCGTGTGCGATG
This sequence comes from Rhodanobacter sp., assembly GCA_035564915.1. Classification (GTDB taxonomy): domain Bacteria; phylum Pseudomonadota; class Gammaproteobacteria; order Xanthomonadales; family Rhodanobacteraceae; genus Rhodanobacter. Next base: position 9,954 of record DATMTH010000105.1, on the reverse strand, counting down.
CCTTTCGCATGTCAGGTAGCACAGGGCATCACGCGCGGGAGGTGCTCCTGCGATTCGAGACGTGATTCCAGCGCCGCGATCCGTGCCTCGCGCGGCAACTTCTTCCAGGCGATCTCCAGTCGCAATGCCTCGCTGTGGTTCGTGACCCAGACCCAGCCGAGCAGTTGTTTCGGCGGATTGGAACGGGTGAAGCGTGCGCCCTTGCCGGCCAGATGTTTCGCGTAGCGCTGTTCCGGATCGCGGGCGATGCCGGTATAGACGCGACCGTCGGCGCATTCCAGCAGGTAGACCGCCCAGGCGTCGGCGCTGGGCGTGTCGTTCATGCGCTCACGTCCATTCGGTCAGGCCTTCCGCTTCGCACACCTGCTTCCACGACCGGCGTGTCTTCAGTCGCGTCACCAGTGCCGCCAGTTGCGGCCAGTCGGTGGCAGGTCTGGGCATGTTGCGCGACCAGCGCATCAGCATCAGCGCGAACAGATCAACCGCACTGAAGTCGTCGCCCAGCATGCATGGCCCGTGCGCGGCGAGATGGGCGTCGATATGCGACCAGCATTTCTCGATGCCGATGCGGGCGGCTTCCTGCACGGTGTCCGCCCCGCCGGGCAGGTGATCACCGGGATAGAACCACTGACGGAACAGCGGCTGCAACGAGTTGGCGAGATAGAACATCCACTGCAGGTAATCACCGCGCTTCGCACTGCCGGCGGCGGGCGCCAGTGCGGCTTCGGGATGCCGTTCGGCCAGCAGCATGGTCAGCGCCGCGGCCTCGCCGTGGGGTACGCCGTCGACCATCAGAGTCGGCACCACGCCGTTCGGGTTGATCGCCAGATAGGCGGCGCTACGTTGTTGCCCGGCTTTCAGGTCGACCTGTTCCAGCGTGTGCGGCACGCCGATGTCGAGCAGGGCCATGTGCACAAGCATGCTGGCTGAGCCGGGGGAGTAGTAGAGCGTATACATGGCAGAGGTCCGCGGGGAAGATTCGCGAATCATACGCCGCCAAGGGGTGCGGATTGGTTGATCTGCAACAGGACTTGCGCCACGTCAGCTGCCTGGGTGCGACTTGTTGGAGCGACTCCGGTCGCGATGCTTCTGCTCTGAGCTCCAAAGCAAGTGCATCGCGACTGAAGTTGTTCCGGCAATGGTGCGAGACGTGCGGGTGATGTCCGGTCGCAGGGGGCTCAGCCGTCCAATTCGCTCCAGCGAGCATAGGCGACGTCCAGTTCGGCCTGCAGTTTCGCTACCGCTTCATTGGCCTGGGTGATGGTGGCGCTGTCCTGCTTGAAGAAGGCCGGGTCGTTCATTGCCTCGCCCCGCGCGGCGATCTCCGCTTCGAGTTGTTCGATGCGCCTGGGCAATTGTTCCAGCTCGTGCTGCTCCTTGAAGCTGCGCTTGCGTTTCGCCACGACCGGCGCCGGCGGCGCAGGCGCTGGAGCTGTCGATTTGGCTGCGCTGCTCTGGCTGCGAGGGCCGGGCTTCTGGCGTAGCCAGTCGGTATAGCCACCCACGTATTCGCCGATCAGGCCGTCGCCTTCCAGCACCAGGGTGCTGGACACCACGTTGTCGAGGAAGGCGCGGTCATGCGATACCAGCAGCAGGGTGCCCTGGTAGTCGGTCAGCAGTTCTTCGAGCAGCTCCAGCGTTTCCACGTCGAGGTCGTTGGTCGGTTCATCCATCACCAGCAAGTTGGACGGCTGCGCGAACAGCTTGGCCAGCAGCAGGCGGTTGCGTTCGCCGCCGGACAGCCGGGTGATCGGCGCGCGCGCACGCTCGGGTGAAAACAGGAAATCCTGCAGGTAGCCGATGATGTGTTTGCGTTGGCCGTTGAGCTCGATGTATTCGCGGCCTTCGGCCACGTTGTCCAACGCGTTCAACGCGTCGTTGAGCTGCAATCGGTGCTGGTCGAAATAGGCGATCTGGATACTGGTGCCCAGCTCGGCATGACCACGCTGCGGCTGCAGTTCGCCCAGCATGATCTTCAGCAGGGTGCTCTTGCCGGCACCATTCGGACCGATGATGCCGATGCGGTCGCCGCGCAGGATGGTGGTGCTGAGGTCGCCGATCAGCACGCGGCCGTCATAGGCCTGGTGCACATGCTTGAGATCGATCACCTTCTTGCCCGAAGACTGCGCGTTGGCCGCCGTCATCCTGACGTTGCCATTGAGGTTGCGTCGCTCGGCGCGCTCGCTGCGCAATGCCTTCAGTGCGCGTACGCGGCCTTCGTTGCGGGTGCGCCGGGCCTTGATGCCCTGGCGGATCCACACTTCTTCCTGCGCCAGCTTCTTGTCGAACAGCGCATTGGCCTGCGACTCGGCGTGCAGGCGCTCTTCGCGTCGGCGCAGGTAATTGTCGTAGTCGCCGGGCCAGTCGGTGAGCGCGCCGCGGTCGATCTCGACGATGCGGGTAGCCAGCGCGCGCAGGAAGCTGCGGTCATGGGTGACGAAGATGATGCTGCCGGCGAACTGCTTGAGGAAGGTTTCCAGCCAGCCGATCGCCTCGATGTCGAGGTGGTTGGTGGGCTCGTCCAGCAGCAGCACGTCGGGCTTGCGCACCAGCGCCTGGGCCAGCAGCACGCGCCGCTTCATGCCGCCGGAGAGAGCGGCGAAATCGGTCTCGCCGGGCAGTTCCAGCTGGCTGATCACGTCGCTGACGCGGCGGTCCAGGTCCCAGCCGTGCTGCGCCTCGATCTCATGCTGCACGTCGCCCAGCGCGTCGAAGTCGCCTTCCTCCAGCAGGTGGTGGTAGCGCGCCAGCAGCCGGCCCAGGTCGCCCAGGCCCTCGGCGACCACGTCGAACACGCTGCCTTCGGTGCCATGCGGCACCTCCTGCGCCATCCGTGCCACCACCACGCCGTTCTGCACGCGCACCTCGCCATCGTCGGCATGCAGCTCGCCGGCGATCAGCTTCATCAGGGTGGATTTGCCTTCGCCGTTGCGGCCGACGATGCAGACACGCTCGTTCGCCTCGATCGACAGATCGACATGTTCGAGCAGGAGTGGGCCGCCGATGCTGAAGTCGACGCGTTGCAATTGGATAAGAGACATCCGGGTATTGTAGCGGCAGAGACATTGAAAGCCCGCTTTCGAAGATCTGGCTGGTTTGAAAGGAGTCCGGCCAGAATGGCGCTGACTCAAGCTCGTCATCCCCGCGAAAGCGGGGATCCAGCGCCTCCGGCACGCTGCAGTCACTGGATTCCTGCCATCGCAGGAATGACGAAAGTTGAGGATTTGCACGTTGAGTCAGTGCCATTCGAGTCGGGCCAAGCCTTTCAATCCACTGGAGCCGTCCCGCGAAGTCCTTGGTTCGTCTGGCACTGGACAGAATAGAAAGTTTTTACTAACCTGACGGGTAATAAACAAGGCGCCAAGGATGGACATCCGCTTCGCTGATCGCAAGCTCGAGAAGGAATGCAATGATGCCCGCCTGTTGCTGCGCCGGCATGGCGAACGCCGTGCCAAGCTATTGAAGAATCGGCTCGCCGTGTTGGCCGCCGCCACCTGTCTCGCCGATATCGGGCCGCCCTACCGCGGCCCCATGCGCTGCCACGAGTTGACTGGCGATCGTGCCGGGCAACTCTCGATCGACCTCGATCACCCTTACCGGTTGATCTTCTCGCCCGACCACGAGCCGTTGCCGGCGCGTGATGAGGGCGGCCTGGATTGGAGCCGTGTCAATGGAATCCGCATCCTCGAAATCGCAGACACCCATGAATAGTCGCAACACCTACCTGCCCGATCATGCCGTCTCTCCCGGTGACGTGCTCGACGAGCATCGCGAAGCCATCGGACTGACCCAGGCCGAGTTGGCCCAGCGCATTGGCTTCTCAGCCAAGCACGTCAACCGGCTGTTGGCGGGCCTCGAGCCGGTGACGCCGGAAACCGCGCTCAAGCTGGAGGCGGTATTTGGCCTGCCTGCGCGGGTCTGGCTGGCGCTGGAGGCGCGCTACCGCGAGCACCTGGCGCGCGAGGCCGAGCATGCCGGCCTCACTGCCGAACTGCCATGGCTGGATCAGCTGCCGTATCGCGCCTTGGCCAAACTCGGCTGGATTCCCGCGCGCCTGCGCGACGTGGAACTGGTGCGTGCGTTGCGCGCGTTTTTCTGCGTCGGTTCGCTCGACTACCTGCCGGACGTGTGGGGCAACGTGCAGGCGGCTTATCGCAAGGCGGAGGCCTTCCAGTCGCACGAGTGGGCGCTGCTGGCCTGGCTGGCGCAGGGCGAGCGGGAGGCTGAGCGCCTGGGCTGCCGGCCGTTTGACGCCGCCGGCCTGCGCGCGGCGCTGCCGGAACTGAAGGCGATGTCCCGGCTGCCCGGTGTCACCTTTGTGGATCCATTGGTGCAGCGTTGCGGCGAGTTCGGCGTGGCGCTGGCCTTTGTGCCGGCGCCGGATGGCGCCCGCGTCTGTGGTGCCACCCGTTGGCTCAGCAAGGACAAGGTGCTGGTGCAACTGAGCCTGCGCTACAAGACCGACGACCAGCTCTGGTTCACCCTGTTCCACGAACTCGGCCATGTATTACTGCACGGCAAGCGCAGCCAGTTCATCGATTTCGAGAAGGCACACGACGTGAATGCGCTGGAACAGGAGGCCAACGCGTTCGCGGCAAGCCAACTGGTTGCGCCCGATGCTCTGGCGCAGCTCATGGAGGCCGGGGATTTTCGCATCGCCACCGTGCTGGCCTTTGCCGAGCGGCAGGGTGTGGCGCCCGGCATCGTCGCCGGCCAGTTGCAGCATCGCGGCGCGGTGCCGTTCCGGCATCCCTTGAGCAAACTCAAGACCAGCTTCCGCTGGACCCATGAAACCCGCGCGGCCTGACCTGGAAGAGAACGACCCATGCCTGAACTGAACTGGCTCGGCGACCGCAAGGCCAAACTGGCCGCGCGCCAGGTGCCGTACCGCCTGCTGCAACCTCTCGAACAGGTGGGTGATCCGGCGTCGGACAACCTCCTGATCCAGGGCGACAACCTGGACGCCCTGAAAAGCCTGCTGCCGCTGTACGCCGGCCGCGTGAAATGCATCTTCATCGACCCGCCGTACAACACCAAAAGCGCGTTCGAGCACTACGACGACAACCTCGAACACAGCCAGTGGCTGTCGATGATGTATCCCAGGCTGGAACTGCTGCGCGAGTTGCTGGCGGAGGATGGATCGATCTGGGTGACGATCGACGACAACGAGGGGCATTACCTCAAAGTGTTGATGGATGAGGTGTTTCATAGAAACAATTTCATCGCGACCATCGCTTGGGAGAAGGACAAAGGTGGCAGAGGCGATGCGGACATTTCGACTTCGCAGGACATGATTCTCGCCTTCGCGAAGCGACGTGACGCATGGGCAAAAACACGCAATCTGCTGGAACGCACAGCGGTTCAAGCGGGTCGCTTCCGTAATCCTGATAACGATCCGCGTGGGCCTTGGAGACAGGGTGATGATGGCACCGCAAAAAGCGGCACAGAAAAGCAGCGGTTCCCTATCACATTGCCGTCAGGGCGCGTGGTCACTCCCAAGCAAGGTCGATTCTGGGCGTTTTCGCAGGAAACGTTTGAGTTGGCACGAGCCGAAAATCGCGTCTATTTTGGAAAGGACGGCAACCGCCTGCCTTTGATAAAGCGCTACGCCACGATCGTTCGAGAAGGTGTTGCTCCTCGAACTTGGTGGCCTGCCGAAGAAGCGGGCACAAATCAAAGCGCGAAGCGTGATCACTTGTCGAAATTGCTGCCTGAGTTGGAGCCTTTTGCAACGCCGAAGCCAGAAGAGCTTTTGCACAGGATTTTGCACATCTCAAGCAATCCCGGTGACCTCGTCCTCGATTCCTTCCTCGGCTCCGGAACCACCGCCGCCGTGGCGCACAAGATGGGCCGGCGCTGGATCGGCATCGAAATGGGCGTGCACGCGCGCACGCATTGCCTGCCGCGGCTGACCAAGGTGGTCGAAGGCGAGCAGGGCGGCATTTCCCAGGCGGTGAACTGGCGGGGCGGCGGCGGCTTCCGCTTCATGCAGCTCGGCGAGCCGGTGTTCGAGCAGGACGGCCGCATTTCGCCCAGCGTGCGCTTTGCGCCGCTGGCGGCGTACCTGTGGTTTGCTGAAACGCGGCGGCCCTGGCATGGCGGTACGCCGGCCGATGGATGTCCGGCCCGGCGCATACCCTGCCTGACACCGTGGATGGATGCGGTGGATGAAGCCGAGCGCGAGGGGCGCCCGTTGCCGCCGCGGCCGACTCCTGCGCCGACGCCGCTGCTCGGCGTGCATGGCGAGACCGCGATCGTGTTGTTGTACAACGGCATCCTGGGCGATCGACGTCCACAAGGCGGCAACGTGCTGACACACGCGGTGTGGGATGACATCCGCGCGTTGCTGCCCAACCACACCGGCCCATGGCTGGTGTACGGCGAGGCCAGCCGGCTGCAGCCGGCCACGCGCAAGCACTTGAACATCGAGTTCAAGCAGATTCCCTACGACATCCGGGCGCGCTGATGTCAAGCGGTCACTCATTCTCCGGTAGCCCGTCATTCCTGCGAAAGCAGGAATCCAGTGTGGTGACTTTTTGCAACGGCAAGGCGCTGGATCCCTGCGTTCGCAGGGATGACGAGCCTTCGTCATCGACCTTCGAGGTGGTTCATTCATGACGCTGACGCTCAAGAAGTACCAAACCGACGCGTTGGCCGCGCTGGAAGCGTTCCTTGGCGGGGCGCGTGGACGACATGGCGCGGAAGAAATGCAATCCGCGTTCAACGAGGCGCGTCGCGCGGCGCTGGGCGAGAGCGCACCGACCTTGCCGTATCACCCGTTCACCGCGGAGTCGCCGGAGCTGCCGATCGCCTGCCTGCGCGTACCCACCGGCGGCGGCAAGACGCTGATGGCGGCGCACGCGATCGAGCGCGCGGCACGGTTGTACGTGGGCTCGACGGCGCCGCTGGCGCTGTGGCTGGTGCCCAGCAACGCGATCCGCACGCAGACGCTGGAGGCGTTGAAAACGCCTGGCCATCCGTATCGCGAGGCCTTGCTCGGCTACTGGCCGGACGACCGGCTCACGGTGATCGACATCGCCGACTGCGAGCAGTTGCGCGCGCAGGATTTCGGCAGCCGCGCGATCGTGGTGGTCGGCACCTTGCAGACGCTGCGGGTGGAGAACACTACCGGCCGCGAGGTGTATGCGTACAAGGAAAACTTCGAGCCGCATTTTGCCGGCGCGCCGGATGCCGCGTTCTTCGAGCGGGTAAGCGACCGCGATCTGGAGGCGCAGCCGTATCTGGGGCGTGGTGATCTGGGCAAGATCAAGCGCAGCTTTGCCAACCTGCTGGCCTGGCATCGGCCCATCGTGATCATGGATGAGGCGCACAACGCGCAGTCGAGCCTGTCGCTGGAAGTGCTCCGGCGCATCCGGCCGGCCTGCGTGATCGAGTGGACCGCCACGCCGGCGAAGGACCAGAACCTGCTGTACCACGTCTCCGCGCAGGAGTTGAAGGCGGCACACATGATCAAGCTGCCGATCGTGCTGGCACCGCATCCGAACTGGCAGGAATCGGTGCGTGACGCGGTGCTGACCCGCGACGTGCTGGCGCGCGAGGCCAGCGCCGAACCGGACTACGTGCGGCCGATCGTGCTGTTCCAGGCCGACCAGCGCGGCAACGAGGCGACCGTCGACGTGCTCAAGGCGTTCCTGGTCGACACGCTGCACATCGAGGAGCGGCGCATCGCCGTCGCCACCGGCAACCAGCGCGAGATCGATGGCGTGAACCTGTTCGACCGCGCCTGTCCGGTGGATTTCGTGATCACGGTGGAGGCGCTCAAGGAAGGCTGGGATTGCTCGTTTGCCTATGTGTTCTGCACGGTGCAGAACATCCGTTCGGCGAAAGACATGGAGCAGCTGCTGGGGCGCGTGCTGCGCATGCCATACGCACAGCGACGCACGTCCGAGAAGTTGAACCGCGCCTACGCCCACGTCTGCGGTGCCGGCACCGCGCAGGTGGCCAACCAGCTGGCGGATCGCCTGGTGACGATGGGCTTCGAGGAAATGGAGGTGGCGCAGTTCGTGCAGCCGTCGCTGGATGCCGACCTGTTTGCCGAGCGGCCCGCCATAGCGGCGCCGGTGGAATCGGTGTTCGACCTGCCACTGGCGGTGGCGCATGCGATAGCAGCGGCCTTGCCGGCACAGGTGAAGGTCGCCGAGGTGGATGGCGCAGGCCAACTCACCGTGAGCGGCCTGATCGACGCCGAGGTGATGGCTCAGGTGGTTGCCGCTGCGCCGAAACGCGAACGCGAGCACATGGGGCGCGAGCTAGAACGGCATCAGACCCGCGCCTTGATGGCCACTGCGCCCAGTGAACGCGGCGAGGCCTTTGCCCCGCTGCCGCAGTTGGCGGTGCCGTTGCAGGGTAGGTTGGCCTTGTACGAGCCGGAGCTGCTGGCCGAGTTCGCCGACTTTTCGCTGGCCGGCCTGGGCGCCGAGCTGCCGGACTTTCAGCGGCGGAAAACGGTTCGCCCCTACCTGATCGATGTAGAGCGCGGCCACATGCAGGTGCGCGAGGACGAGGCGCAATACGACCTTGCCCTCGACGGCGGGACCGAGGGCATTCGCCGCGAGGATGTGTTGCGCGTGCTGGATCGCCGCCTGCGTCGCGATGCGATCCTGCAGCCGGACATGATCGCGTGGCTGGGACGGATGTTGGACGGGCTGGCGGCGCGCGGCTTCGAGCTGACCTATCTGGCCCGCCACCTCAATGACCTGGCCGACGCCGCGGCTGCGCAACTGGCCAAGTTGCTCAAGGGCGAGAAGCGCGTTGCTTTTCAGCAATCGCTGCTGGCAGGGACGCAGCAGGTGCGGATCGACCAGCACATCCAGTTCCATTTCGATCCACAGGTGTATCCGGCACGGTGGCTTTATCCAGTGACCGCGCGCTACCGGTTCCGCAAGCACTACTACCCGTTGCCGGGCGAGTTGAAGGAGGACATCGACGCCGAGGAGACGGCCTGCGCGATCGAACTCGATCGACGCGACGCAGTGAAATGCTGGGTGCGAAATCTGGAGCGCCAGCCGGATGCCTCGTTCTGGTTGCCAACGTCCACCGATCGCTTCTACCCCGACTTCGTCGCCGAGCTCAACGATGGCCGTTTATTGGCGCTTGAGTACAAGGGCGGCGACCGGTACAGCAACGACGACTCGAAGGAAAAGCGCGACATCGGCAGCGTCTGGGCCGCCGCCAGCGAGGGGCGTTGCGTGTTCGTGATGGCGACGGATGCGGCGACGGCAGGGGTATCGGTGGGAGCGCAATTGCGCCGGGCCATTGGCGGATAAGGACGGGGCCGATCGCGATGACCGCCTTCCGTTGCACCGCCAAGCTGCTCAAGGCGATGAGGGCCTCGCCGGTGGCCGATCCGGCGCCGGCCAGCAACCGCCTTGGCGAGTGGACGGCCAACCTGATTCGTGCCTCGCGCATCCAGCTGGTGTTGGCGGTAAGCGAGCCGACCCGCTTCGGCGTGGTGATCGACGCGGCACCCTACAAGTTGATTCCCGAGCGCTTCGGCCAGGCCTTGTTCAAGGCGCTGCTGCATCTGGAGATCCCGACGGATATGGCTGCGGCGGAAGCCGAGTCGATGCGCGACATGCAGCTGGCGTCGAGCAACTCGCGTTCGGTGCTGGCCACCTTGAATCAGTTCGCCTTCCACATCGAAAGTGATCTGTGGCATGGCCAGGCCGCTTCGGCGCGCGAATTGACCGAGCGATTGAGCGAGGTCGTGGTGATCAAGCCAAAGCACATCGGCTTTCCCGCCGACCGCGTGCGCGAGGCTTTCGGCCTGCCACCGATCGATCATCGTCACCGGTTGGCCGCGTATTTGCCGCCGGGAATGTTGCTGCATTGAGCGAATAAGAAAAGGCCGCCCGGGGCGGCCTTTTCTTCACGCGCAAAGCGAATGCCGCTTACTTCAGCTTCGCGTCCTTGCGCAGCGCCTCGGCGCGGTCG
>DATMTH010000104.1:0-10839 GCA_035564915.1 Rhodanobacter sp. | reverse complement strand
GAGCACGCCAGTTAACTCTACGCCGTATCTCATCGGATTGCGAGATTTTCTGATCAAGGCAAGGCAATGGACGGGCCGTAAGGAGCTAATTGATAGCTTAGAATTCATGCTTGACAGCGTTGAATCGTTAGGTGTGAAAATCGACTTCATTCTTATCGGCGGTAGTTTCACAGCGCTCTCTAATTGCGCTCCTAGAGATCTCGATGCAGTCTGGCTGTATCGAGTGTTCGACATTAATCGATTTGAGCCGTCGAAGCTTAGAGATTTTCAGGCGTGTGGTAAAACCAACAGCCTTGATATACGACTCATACCTATAGATGCTGACCCTGTGATATTTATAAAATCGATTTCATTTTTCAGTGTTCTTTATTCGAAGAAAGAGGGCGATATGACCCTTTCTAGGGCGCTTATATTAGTTGACTGTCGGGTTGCATCGGATGCGGAATGAGCGAATTAGGGCTATTGCCTTCTATCTCCCTCAGTTCTATCGGACGAGGGAGAATGATCTATGGTGGGGAAGGGGGTACACGGAATGGCGTGCGGTGGCCGGCGCGCGCGCACTATTTAAAGGACACTATCAACCCCATGAGCCAGCGGATCTCGGTTATTACGATTTGAGGGTTTCTGAGACGCGATGCGAACAGGCGTTGCTTGCACAAGAGTATGGTATTCACGGGTTTTGTTACTATCACTATTGGTTTGATGGCAAAACTCTTTTAGATCGTCCGCTTAATGATGTTCTTAATTGCGGAGAGCCTGATTTACCATTTTGTATCGCATGGGCAAATGAGCCGTGGGTCAGGTCGTGGGTTGGTAGGCCTGGCGATATATTAATGCAGCAGAGGTATTTCGTTAATTGGGAAGAGAAATTTTTTGAGAGCATCACCCCTATACTAGCGGACAGGCGATACATCTTGGTTGATGGTAAGCCATTGCTTTTAGTAAGTAGAGCGCTCCATATTCCCTCTGTGGAATCGTCTGTCCAGCGGTTGCGTTCTTTGGCTCAACAAGCCGGGTTCGCTGGGTTATATCTGGTTGCTGTTCAAGCCAAAGACATGGTTGATCCGGCATCGTGCTCTTTCGATGCCGCTTTAGAGATGCCTCCATTTGGTTGCGCTATAAGGAAATACTCAAATGAACACTTGGATGAATTAGTGGGTGAATTTCATGGAAAAGTGGCTTCGTATGAGAGTCTGGTCGAGGCTTCGATTAATCGTCATGAAGACTATACTTGGCTAAGAGCGGTAGCCCCCGGCTGGGATAACACTCCCCGGAGAGGAGGTGGCGCGACCTTATTCGTCGGAAATACTCCAGAGCTCTATGAGCGATGGCTTTGTGCCGCGTCGAAATGGACTGTTCGACATAGGAAGGAAGACGAACGCCTCGTTTTTATCAACGCTTGGAATGAGTGGGGCGAGGGGGCGCATTTAGAGCCGGATCTTCGGCACGGGCACTCTTACTTAGAGGCGACGTATAGGGCGCTTAAGCATTTTAATGACCCTTATTTTTAGGTATTAAACGGCCGACGTCCGCCATTTTTGAGGAGAACGGCAGTTTGCAGCCGGCCCTTCTGCGGCCACTCGACGCTGTTGCGTTTTGCCTTGCCCGGCTCTCGAAACAAGACCAGATGCGGCCTTGCGTGTCCGGTTTGGAGTGCCCGTTAGGCTTAAGATCGAGCTTTTGGGGCCGTTAGATATCATGCTCAGGTATCAAGAACCGTTCTGACAGCTTCGGATCAGAATTCGCCACGCCATGCATGAAGCCGGCCGCACGCGGGCTTCATGCATTGATGCACCGACCACCCGCTTCGGTCAGGCCAAGCCAGTGGCAGCCTGACCAGCAATCGGCCAGACTTGGCACATGTACCGCATCCGTCCATGGCACGGGTTGCTGCCCCTCGCGGCAATCATGCTGCCGCTCGCCCCGACGCATGCCGCCGCCAGTCACTGGCACTACGACACGGTGCACAGCCAGGTACTTTTCAGTATCGGTCACAACGGCTATTCGCATCCGTTCGGGCGGCTGCATATCGCACGCGGCTGGCTGCGATTCGATCCCGGCAACTGGAGCGACGCCGCGACCGAGCTGGATATCGACCTGGCCGGTGTGGACATGGGCGACGAGGCTTGGAACACGGCAGTGTGCCGACCGGTGCTGCTCGATTGTGCACACCATCGCTACGCCCACTTCGCCAGCATCAGCGTCGAACGTACGGACGCGCACCACGGCGTGCTGCACGGGCAACTGAGCTTGCGCGGCACCACCCGGCCACTTGATCTTCCATTTACTTTCAATCGCGCTGCCATGACCATTTACGGCTTGCACACCGTCGCCGGTTTTTCGGCCACGACCACACTGGATCGCACCAGCTTCGGCATCACCGCCTACCCCGGCTCGATCGGCAAGCAGGTGACGGTCCGGCTGGAGCTGGAAGCCATCCGCGATCACGGCACGGCATCGGGAACGAAGGAATCACCATGAATCTGCGCGGCAACGATCTGCAATGGGGCGCCACGGCCAAGTTCTTCCACTGGATCATCGCGCTTGCGATCCTCGGCAACGGCCTGTTCGGGTTGCTGATGGATCTGGCGCGCTCGCCCATGCAGAAGATCAACTGGCTCGCGCTGCACAAATCGATTGGCCTGACTGTACTGGCGCTGGTCCTGCTGCGATTGCTGTGGCGCCAGTTTGACCGACGACCGCGTGAACTTGCCGCGCCGCGCTGGCAGCGCCGGGTAGCGCACGCGACCCATGGCCTGCTGTATCTGCTGGCGCTGGCTCTGCCACTGAGCGGTTGGTGGTTCAACTCGGTCGCCGGCAAGCCGCTGCAGTGGTTCAAGCAATTCAACCTGCCGGCGCTGGTCGCAAGGAACGACGAGCTGCGCCATGTCGCCCACGGCGTGCACGAATACATGTTCTGGTTGCTGCTGTTGCTCGTGGTGGGCCACGCCGGGGCAGCGCTGAAGCATCATTTGGCGGACAATGACGATGTGCTGCGCCGGATGCTCCCATTCGGGCGCCTGCACAACGGTTCGACTTCCAAAGGAGAACGCCCATGAAACTTCAAGCCCTCCTGCTGCTGCCAGCGCTGATCCTCGCCGTGCCATGCAGTGCCGCCGCCACCGACTACAGCGTGCGTCCCGAACTCAGTCGCCTTGGCTTCCATGGCACCTACCAGGGCGCCACCTTCGATGGCCGCTTCAGCCAATGGACGGCCGCGATCAGCTACGACCCGGCGGATCTGGCCCATTCCAGCTTCGACGTCACTGTGACCCTGGCCAGCGCCAGGACCGGCGACCACGACCAGGACAGCGCCCTGCCCGGGCCCTCTTTCTTCGACGTGCTGAAATTCCCCACCGCCCATTTCGTCACCACCGGCTTTCATCACGACGGCAAGATGCTGATCGCCGATGGAAACCTGACCCTGCGCGGGGTGACCAAACCCATGAGCCTGGCCGTGGTATGGCGCAGCCAGGCCGGCGGCAACGCCTCGCTGGATGTGGCAGGACATCTCGATCGGCTCGATTTCGACGTTGGCAGCGGCGACTATGCCGACACGTCGGTGATCGGCAATCAGGTGAAGGTGACCGCCCACCTTCAGCTTGCGCCGAAGTAACACACCGAGTCGATGCCGACGGTTACTTTCTGGCAGCGCCTGCGTGACCGGCTCAGGCCCGATCCGGCCGAACCGGCCGACATGGCGCCGCGGCGTGATCGCGCGGGCGCCACGCGGGTGGCCGACAGCCTGCGCGATCTGCTCGACGACCCGACCATCCCGGCCTCGGTACGCAGCGAGCTGACCCTCGACTTCAGCCGTGTCGAAAGCATGCTGGCGCGGATCGAGCGTGGCGAACTGCATGTGGCCGTGTTCGGCCGCGTCTCCACCGGCAAATCGGCGCTCGGCAACGCCTTGCTGGGGCGCGCGGCGTTCCGCGTCGGTGTGCTGCACGGCACAACCACCGACGCCGAGCACGCCATCCTCGACGAAGCACGGCACGATGACCTGGTGCTGATCGATACCCCCGGCATCAACGAGCTGGACGGCGAGTCGCGCGAACGGCTGGCATTCGACGTGGCCGAGGTCAGCGACCTGGTGATCTTCGTCTGCGATGGCGACCTCACCCGTGAAGAACTCGACGCCTTGAAGACGCTGGCGACGACCCAGCGCCCGTTGCTGCTGGCACTCAACAAGGCGGACCGTTACGGCACCGACGAGCTGACCGATTTGCTCGACCATCTTCGCTTGCATGTCAGCGGACTGGTGCGGCCGGAGGATGTGCTAGCGGTAGCCGCGCAGCCGGCGGCGCAGCAACGCATCGAGGTTGATTCCCATGGGCACGAACAGACCCACCGGCACATCCCGCCACCGGATGTCGCCGCCCTGCGCGAACGCCTGCTGACGATCGCCGCACGCGAAGGCAAGACACTGTCGGCGATCAACGCAGGCCTGCATGCGGGCCGCCTCACCGACCAGGTCAGCGCACGCATCGCGCAGACGCGGCAAGCCGTGGCTGCGAAACTTATTCGCCACTATTGCCTGGCCAAGGGTGTGGCGGTGGCACTGAACCCGATCCCGGTCGCCGACCTGCTCGCCGCCGCAGGTCTCGATGCGGCGATGGTGGTGCAACTTTCGCGTGTCTACGGCCTGCCACTGACTCGCTCGGAATCGGGTCGGCTGGTCGCGGTGATCTCGGCCCAACTCGCCGCCCTGATGGGCGCCATCTGGGGCATGCAACTGGTGGCTTCGACGCTCAAAGGCATCAGCGCCGGCCTGTCCGTGGTGGTCACCGCCGCTGCGCAAGGCGCCTTGGGCTGGTATGCCACCGTACTGATCGGTCGCGCCGCCGAGCAATACCTCATCGGCGGCAAATCCTGGGGCGAAGCCGGTGCCAAGCGCGCCGTCGCCGAGATCGTGGCCAGCCTGGACCGCGACTCGATCCTGCGCGAGGCGCGCGACGAAATTCTCAAACGCCTGAAATCCCGCGCTCCGTAGGAACACGCCCGGTCCAGAAGGGACTTCCTTCGGTCATGCGCGATGGCTCTTCGTCATGTTCGTGCACCGGCGCGCTACCCATCGGCTACGCAAGCCAGAGCTGTATCGACTGAAGCCGCTCCAGCAAATCCGGAATCCTGTTGGAGCGACTTCAGTCGTGATGCTCTTCCGCACACCCTGTCCAACGGCATCGCGGCTGAAGCCGCTCCAACAAGGAGCGCACAGAGGCATGCCAATCAGCGAGCCAGCAGTGCCTGCACGGCGCTCGCATCAAATGGCCAATCCAGCTCGCGGCCACTGCGCGCATCGCGCAATACCGGCACGCGGGTGCCATAGCGCTGCTCCAGCTCATCGGAGTCATCCACCCACACGCTGTCGAAATCCGGCGCGCGCGCCTCGGCCAGCACGGCCAGCGCGAGGTCGCACAGATGGCAGTAGTCGCGCTGGTACAGGATCAGGTCGGGCATGCGGCTGCGAATGGCTGGAGGTGGCGCGTAGAATAGCCGATCACCCTCAATTTTCCGGTAGCAAAGCGCCATGGCCGTCAGCGTATTCGACCTGTTCAAGATCGGCATCGGGCCGTCGTCCTCGCACACGGTGGGGCCGATGCGTGCCGCCGCCCGCTTTGCCGAGCGCTGGCTGGAGGAGAAAGGCGTGCTCGACCAGGTTGCGCGCGTACAGGCGGAACTGTACGGCTCGCTGGCCCTGACAGGCCGTGGTCACGGCACCGACAAGGCCGTGCTGCTTGGTTTCGAGGGCGAGCATCCGGACACCGTCGACCCGGATCACATCCCGCAGACGCTGGAGCGCATTCGCGGCAGCAAACGGCTGCGGCTGCTCGGCCGGCACGAGATCGATTTCGACGAAAAGCGCGACCTGGTTTTCAACAAGCGCCAGAAGCTGCCCTTCCACACCAACGGCATGCGCTTCTCTGCCTACGACGCGAACGGCAACGAACTGGCGATCCGTGATTACTACTCGGTTGGCGGCGGCTTCGTGGTCAACAATGACGAGGCGGCGGAAGACCGCATCGTCGCCGACACCACCGAGCAGCCGTACCCGTTTTCCAGCGGCGACCAGATGCTGGCGCTGTGCCAGCAGCACGACCTGACGATAGCCCAGCTGATGCTGGCGAATGAAAGCGTGTGGCGCCCGGAGGCGGAAACCCGCGCCGGCCTGCTGACCATCTGGAAGGCGATGCAGGATTGCGTCAGCCGCGGCCTGCGCTCGCCCGGCGTACTGCCCGGCGGGCTCAAGGTTGGCCGCCGCGCGCCGGCGATGCTGGACGATCTGCGCAACCAACCCGAGGCCGCCCTGCGCGATCCGCTGACCATTCTCGACTGGGTCAACCTGTACGCGCTGGCGGTAAACGAAGAAAACGCCGCCGGTGGCCGCGTGGTCACCGCGCCGACCAATGGCGCCGCCGGCATCGTGCCGGCCGTCGGCCACTACTACCAGCGCTTCTGCCCGAAAGCAGACGACGAAGGCATCATCAACTACCTGCTCACCGCGGGCGCCATCGGCATCCTGTACAAGGAAAACGCCTCCATTTCCGGCGCCGAAGTCGGTTGCCAGGGCGAGGTCGGCGTGGCCTGCTCGATGGCCGCCGGTGGCCTGGTCGCCGCGCTCGGCGGCAACGTGATGCAGATCGAGAATGCCGCCGAAATCGGCATGGAACACAACCTCGGCCTGACCTGCGACCCGATCGGCGGTCTGGTGCAGATCCCGTGCATCGAACGCAACGCGATGGGCTCGGTCAAGGCGATCAACGCCAGCCGCATGGCCCTGAAAAGCGACGGCAAACACCGCGTGTCACTGGACAAGGTGATCAAGACCATGCGCGACACGGGGCGCGACATGAAGGACAAGTACAAGGAAACCAGCCGCGGGGGGTTGGCGGTCAACGTGATTGAGTGTTGACGCCCGGACTCACCTCAAGCGTGCAGGAGCGCACCCCGTGCACGATGCTTTTTAGCGGCGATGTTGAGAAGCATCGCGCACAAGGTGCGCTCCTGCAAAAACCGGGACGTTTCGAGCTAGGACCTGCGGCGTGGTGACTTGGCGCTTGCCACGGGCTTGGCCGGGCTCGACCGCCTTGAGGACGCTGCCGCAAAGGCCATGATCACCTCGCACACGGCCTTCTGCTGCGTCGACGGCAGTGTGCGATAGATATCGAAAACCCTCTGCTCGTCATAGTCCGGCGCATCTTCCTTGATCTGCCTGGCCACACGAACGCCACGCAAGGCACGGTCGCCGAACAGCAGCACACACGGATCCGCCTTCAGCCAGTCCGCCAGCGCGACCAGCTTCTCGTACTCGGGAATCGAATCACCCTTCAGCCAGCGCGAAGCGGTCGTAAAGCTCACCGAGGCGCCCTTGAACCGGACATTGAATTGCGTTGACAGCACTCCTGGGCGCGCCTCATAGCCCTGCGCAGTCATCGCAGCAGCCAGGCGTTTCGAGAATTCGGCGCGTTCGTTGCTCATCCCTTGGCAACTTAGCGGCCGCCCGACCTATCAGTTCACGTATATAGTTCACTATGATTGACGTTTGACGTTAATTCATGGGGAACGACCACGTGACCAAGTCACTACTGGAACAGCTCCCGGAGATCGTCGCCCGCGGGCGACAGCAGGCCGAGAAGATCCTGGAGAGCCTGGAAGGACGCCACCGGGTCAGCCTGCAGACGCGCGAGTGGGTGCTGCCGTCGAAGGACACGCGCGACAGCGACTGGATCGCCGCGGCGAACCGGCAGGCGCACTTGGGTGACGAAGGCAACGCCGACTGGACCAATCGACTGATCTACGGCGACAACCTGCTGGCGATGGCCGCCCTGCTGGCCGGCGACGAACACACGCCCAGCCTGCGTGGCAAGGTCGACCTGATCTACATCGATCCACCGTTCGATTCCAAAGCGGACTACCGCACCAAGGTGTCGCTGCCCGGCGTGGAGCTGGAGCAGAAACCGACGGTGATGGAACAGTTTGCCTATTCCGACACTTGGTCGGGAGGCACTGCCTCATATCTGGAAATGATTACGCCACGGCTGATCCTGATGCGCGAGCTATTGAGCGACAGCGGCGCAATCTATGTGCACCTGGACTGGCATGTCAGCCACTACGTCAAGGTCGCGCTCGATGAAGTATTCGGCAGAGCTAACTTCAGGAACGAAATCATCTGGAGCTACTTTGGCTTCAAACGATCCACGTCGCAGAAATTCCCGCAGAAGCACGACGTGCTGTTCTCGTACACCAAGTCCGAAGACTATTTCTGGAAGACTCAATACAAACCCCACAACCCGGATTATCTGAAGCGGTTCAAGCCTGACGAAACCGGAAGGCTTTGCCGAAGCGACGTGAATCCTACCGGCGGTGGCAGTCGGAAAATTTATCTGGATGAGGTTGAAGGCGACATCATCGACTCTGTCTGGGACGACCTTCCTCCAGTGAACCCGGTCGCAAAGGAACGGGTCGACTATGCCACTCAAAAGCCAGAAAAACTTCTTGATCGGGTAATTTCCTCTTCATGCCCGGAAGGCGGCCTTGTGGTGGATTTCTTCGGCGGCTCCGGTACCACCGCCGCCGTCGCCGAAAAACTCGGCCGTCGCTGGATCACCACCGATCTCGGCAAGCCTGCCTGCATGATCATGCGCAAGCGGCTGATCGACCAGGGCGCGAAGCCATTCCTGTATCAAGCCATCGGCGATTACCAGGTCGAGGCGGCGAAGAGTTCGCTGGGGCGCAGTTTCCGCGTGGGCGATCTGTCGTCCATCGTGCTATCGCTGTATGGCGCGCTGCCGTTGCAACCGGAAGACAACCCGCTGCGCAATCTCGGTGCGGTGGTGTTTGGCGGCAAGAAGACACTGGTGTTGGTGGATTCGCCGAACAAGCTCACCGGCGACGCCACCCTGCGCAAGGCGATCGCCCAGCGCGAACACCTGCTCGGCGGCTGGGACCGGGTGGTGGTGCTGGGCTGGAATTTCGAACCGTCGATCGGCCAGAGCATCACCGCGCTGAACGATCCGCGGCTGGAAGTACTGGTGATTCCGCCCGACCTGCTCGACCGCCTGCGCAAGAAGGGCGGCATCGAGAAGCTGCGCGGCCAGGTGCGCTTCTCCAGTCTGCAGTACCTCACGATCAGGCCGGTGCGCCGCACGCGCAGCGGCGACGAGGAACAGCTGCAGGTGACCCTGGACAACTACGTGCTGCTCTCGCCCGAGGCGATCAACCTGGACGAGGACAACCGCAAGAAGCTGCTCAAGGTGGCCAACGCCGAACCGCTGGCGCTGATCGAATACTGGGCGGTGGACCCGGACTACGACGGCACGGTGTTCCGCTCGGTCTGGCAGGACTACCGCGGCAACACCGCCAACGACGACGACCCGTTGCGCGTGGTGACCGAGGCGCGCTTCAACGTGCCGCACAAGGCCAGCGAGCGGCGCGTCTGCGTGCGGGTGGTCGACGTGTTCGGCTTCGAGGCCGAGGTGGTGCAGATGGTGGCGGAGGGCGGGAAGTGATTGCTTGCGAGGCACCCCGATGCTCGTCATTCCAGCGAAAGCTGGAATCCAGCGTCTTTACCTGCCAGGAGTCACTGGATTCCAGCTTTCGCTGGAATGACGACAAAAAACATTCAGGCCGCCAACCGCTGAACTTTGCGCAGACTGTCCTTGATCTCGCGCTCGGCGACCTTCAGGTCATAGTCGGTCTGCCAGTTCAGCCACATTTGCGGGGTCTGACCAAAGGCGCGACCAAACCGCAACGCAAGCTCCGCAGTCACCGGGCGCTCGCCACGGATCACGTGCGAAATACGCATCGGCGAAACTCCGACCACGCGAGCGAAGGCCGCCTGACTCATGCCGAGATCACTCAATATCTCTTCGAGCAGTTCGCCGGGATGAATGGGCGGCATGCCGTTTTTGGTGGCGGGGATGGACATGTATGCGGTTCCTCAGTGGTAGTCGACGATCTCGACATCGAAAGCGTCGCCGCCTTCAAAACGAAAACACACCCGCCATTGTTCGTTGACACGAATACTCCATTGGCCGGCCCGATCGCCTTTCAAGGCTTCGAGACGATTGGAGGGCGGCTTGCGCAGATCCTCGACCCGATTGGCAAGATGCAGATGCTGCAGGCGTCCGATCGCACGACGCACGATATCCGGTGGAAATCGCTTGGCGGCTCCGGCGGAAAACAACCGCTCCGTTTCCCTGTCGACAAAGCTCCTGATCACCCGGTCACTCCTGTTTACCTGGTCGGCTTTCGCTCGGCCATCGTAAACAATATGTTTACGATGCGCAAGCATGGGGAGCATGAGCATGCGTGATCCCGCCAATCCGCTGGCGTTGGCTGCCGCACTGACCCACCGCACCGAACAACTGTGTATCGGCCTGGAACAGGGCATCGCCGACCTCTATGAACTGGTGACGCCGGTGACCGCCGAGCTGCTGCGCTGGTGGTTCGGCGACGATGCCTGCCAGTCGCGCGCGTTCAATTTCCATCCGGGCCAGAAGCAGGCGATCCTCAACGTGATCGTGGCGCACGAGGTGCTGGACAGTCCGAACCTGAAAGACCTGTACACGCAGGTATGCGCCGATGTCCTGCTCGAAGGCACGCGGCTGGCCGATGTGGCGCAGGGCAAGCACGGCCATCCGAAGTACTGCCTGAAGATGGCCACCGGTACCGGCAAGACCTGGGTGCTGCAGGCGCTGCTGGTATGGCAGCTGTTGAACAAGACCGCGGCGCTGGACGAGGGGCGTGACGACCCGCGCTTCACCCGCCGCTTCCTGATCGTGGCACCGGGGCTGATCGTGTACGAGCGGCTGCTCGACGCCTTCCTCGGCAAGGAAA